>JAUNPI010000090.1 GCA_030536875.1 Clostridia bacterium | reverse complement strand
CATCTTCTCTCGGGGATATTCTTCCTCTGCCATCTGCTTAACTAAATGACATTGCCAAAACGGGACTGTCTTTTCGCTTTTTCGTTCAGGCCGATGCCGGGGCGAGCCACTGCTTCACCAAATCGATGCTGACGTTTACGGCTTTGGCAATGAAATCGTCGTCCATCCCCACGAGTTCTGACATTCCCGGCTGCAATGGTCAATCAAACGTGCGCTCGTTCGACGTTCTGGTCACCGTCGAATTGCCTGCGGTGAAGGAGGCTTTGACGCGGAAGGTGCCGCTCTCTGTGATGTAAGCGGAGGCATCGCAAGTTTCAATCATGTCGCTTGTACAGTCAGACGGAAGAGCCTTTGTCATTGAAGCTTTATATGCCCAGTCACCGTTGGCATTCTTCTTATATAAATAGCAATAGTTTACCGTAATGTTCGTGTCTAATCTTGTCGCAACCAGCTTGTACGTAACAGACTTGCTACTAGACAACGATACCGATGCTGAGGTGACGTCATCACTTGCATACGGAACGATATCATTTGCATATGCCTGAGATGCTATACCCAATAACAACATAGTGATCACCAATACCAAGGATATCTTCAATTTTTTCACAATTAGACGCCTCCTACAGATTCTATCATTTGAATGAACTCCTGCTGTGTCAAAGGCCCAGAGATCAAATAATTTGTTAACCCTTCACTCCAAGTCGCTATACTTAGATTATAATTCTGTGCGAAGTATACGCTCTTTCCTTCTATCGTCAGAATCTCTCCAGATTCATTTTGCTCTATGCCATCAATTATCGACTTGGCATCTGGATACACAGTGCATTCAAGCTTCAATATCTTATCTGTATTGTCAAGAGAATAGCATTCTAAATAGTGGACTACATTCGCAGTTCTAACGTATCGATAATAATCATTTTTCCACCCCTCCGGCACATACCCCAAATGCATCTCGGCAACCCCTGGGAGCTTGGAGATCATGGCGTAGTCCGTCGTCGTGATGGAGAGATCCTCCGCGTCCGCCTCGGCATCCGCTATCGCGGCGTCCAATTTCTTTGCTTCCACCGCCACGCCGTTGAGCTGATACACCTCGCCGCCATCGACGGTCGTCCCTTCGATCCTTTCGCCGCCAAAGAGTCCGCGCCCGGCGATGGGCAAAAACAGCAGCGCGGCCGCACAGCAGACCGCCGCCGCGACGCGCACGGTCATGCGCCGGCCGCGGCGCTTGGCGGCCCCGTTTTCTTCCGCCCCGATCATCGCATCCAGCCGGGCCTTTGCGCCCGCCCTGTTGCTGACATAGTGCTCGCCCGTGGCGAGATACCACTGGAGATCCACGCAGGCGTCGATCAGCTCCTGATCCCTCTGCCCGTCGGGCAGCTCAATCTCCCGATCGATGATCGCGCTTAGCCGCTTTGTGATTTCCTCGGCCGTCAGATTCTGTTTCAGCAGCTCGTCAAGAAGCTGCGAGTGACGCTCACCAGCCATTTTTCAAACCCCCTTTATAGATGAATTTGGCAAAGGGCGAAAAGGGTACTAACCGCGAGCCAAATCACCAGAAGATTTTGATTTCTGATGCGTTCGGCCTTCTCGCGAATCCTGCGAATGGCCGCGCGCACGGCGCCGAGCGTCATCCCCTGCTCCCTGCTGATCTCCTTTGCCCTCTTTTCCCGGACAAAGTAATCGTTATAGACCTCGCATTCCTTCTGGGAGAGCAAATCCGTCAGCCTCTTGAGCACATCCTTCAACTCGTTTTCGGTGTACCAAGCCTCCATCCGCCGTTCGGCGTCGGGGTCGCAGACCTTGATCGCCTGTTCGGCTTCCAGCGGGACGGCCCTCTGGCTGGTCTTCGTGCTGCTCTTTGTCCGCAGGTTGTCCAGCTTTTTGTATACCGTCCCCAGCAGCCACAGGTATGGATTCTCGCTCCTTTTCACTTTATCCGCCTTTTCCCACGCGGTCAGAAAGGCCTCGCTGACGCAGTCCTCGACGCTGCCCCGCAAAACGGGATCATAGTCAATGTGCGCATTTCCCTTGACAATCAGCGTGTCGTAGTACCTGCGATGCAAGTCGTCAAGCCATTGCGACTTCTTGTCCATCGTTCATCGTCTTCCTTCCTCTGCGCGGCATGGGGCTTCTGCGGCGCAGGTGTCGTTCCATCGCCCAACGCTCTTTGGGCCGAGGGGCAGACCCGCGCGAATCTCAATAGGCTTTGGCGAAGTAGATCACCTTATGGGCGGGCTTTCCGCAGCAGACGCAGGTCTCGCCGATGGGCGTCTGGTCAAACGGCATGCAGCGGGAGGAAGCCGAAAACCTGTCCTTGATCTCGTCCTCGCAGGCCTGCTCGCCGCACCACATGGCCTTGGCATAGCCGCCGTTGACCTGCTCGCCCAGCTCCTCCATCGTGTGAACGTCGGCGGTGTGGGCGTCGCGGAAGGCGCGGGCGATGTCCAGCATGTTCTGCTGCACGCCGTCCAGCATGGCGAGGATCTTCTCCTCGAGGCCCTCGATGGGCAGCGGCGCCTTCTCGAACGTGTCGCGCCGCACGCTCATGACCTGCCCCTCCGCCAAATCGCGCGGGCCGACCTCCACGCGCACCGGCACGCCCTTGAGCTCCCACTCGTTGAACTTCCAGCCCGGGGTCACGTTGTCGCGGTCGTCAAACTTCACGCGGATGCCCGCCGCGGCCAGCTTGTCGGCGACGGCCTTCGCGCCCTCAAGCACGCCCTCCTTGTGCGCCGCCACGGGGACGACGACCACCTGAACCGGCGCGATCTTCGGGGGCAACTTGAGCCCGCGCTCGTCGCCGTGGGTCATGATGATCGCGCCGATGAGGCGGGTGCTCACGCCCCAGCTCGTCTCATGCGCGTATTTCTGCGTGCCGTCCTTGTCCAGATACTTGATCTCAAACGGCTCGGAGAAGTTCGTTCCGAAGTTGTGGCTCGTGCCGCTCTGCAGCGCCTTGCCGTCCTGCATCATCGCCTCGACGGAATACGTCGCGCGCGCGCCGGCGAACTTTTCCTTCTCGCTCTTCTGTCCGCAGTAAACCGGCACGGCCAGCACGCCCTCGCAGAAATCGCGATAGACGTAGAGCATCTGCATGGTCTCCTCCTGCGCCTCCTCGGCGGTGGCGTGGACGGTGTGGCCCTCCTGCCAGAGGAATTCCGCGGTGCGCAGGAAGGGGCGCGTCGTCTTCTCCCAGCGCATGACGGAACACCACTGGTTGTATTTGAGCGGCAGATCGCGCCAGCTCTGCACCCACTTGGCATACATCGTGCAGAAGATGGTCTCGCTCGTCGGGCGCACGGCGAGGCGCTCCGTCAGCGGCTCCGTGCCGCCCTGCGTGACCCACGCGACCTCCGGCGCGAAGCCCTCCACGTGGTCGGCCTCCTTGAGCAGCAGGCTCTCCGGAATGAGCATGGGCATGGAGACGTTCTGGTGCCCGGTGCGCTTGAACTCGGCGTCCAGCTGCTGCTGGATCAGCTCCCAAATGCCGTAGCCGTAGGGCTTGATCGCCATGCAGCCGCGCACGGGCGTGTAGTCCATCAGATCGGCGAGCCGCACCACGTCGGTATACCACTGCGAGAAATCCTCGCTGCGGGGCGTGATGTGCTGCACAAATTCCTGTTGATTTTTCTTGGCCATCGTTTTCTTCCTTTCCTCAATAGGTGGCCGGCCGCGCTGGGCCGGCATGAAAAAACGCCCCGTCCCCTACCTGGGACGAAGCGCTGCTTCGCGGTACCACCCGGCTTGGCGCGCACATGCGCGCCCCACTCAACGCCCCTAACGCGGGCATACGGCGGCGTTTTTGGCGCCGCGGCTGCTGGGGGCCGGAGCCGGAAAACGCCCTCTTCGCGCGGCTTACAGCCCAAGGCCGCGCTCTCTTGGGAACAAGGCGTTACGCTTTCCCCGTCATCGCCGGATATCACGGTTATTATAAGCAATTTATGGCATGTTGTCAACACGCGAATTCATTTTCGCGAAAATTTGGGTTCCGCCTATTGCCTTGTGTCCGATTCGTTATGCGCCCAGCAGGCGCGCAAGCTCCCGCGCCGCCTGCTCGGCGTCCTCGCCCTCGGTCAGGATGGTCACCTGAACGCCGTCGCGCAGGCCGACGGACACGAGCCCCATCAGGGATTTGCCGTTGACGGTGATGTTCTCCCTGCTCAGCAGCACGCGCGCGCGATAGCGCATCATCCGCTCGGCGATCTTCGCCGCCTCGCGCGTGAGCAGCTCGCCGTCCATGCTGACTGTAATCGTTCGCTCCATGCCGTTTGCCCTCCTTGGCCTTTCTTGGCCCTCCATGCGGATGCCGTCTCTAGTCCAGCTCGCCCGCCATCTGTTCGAGCTTGCGGAGCCTGTGGTTGACCCCGCTCTTGCCCACGGGCGGGTCGAGCATGCGCCCCAGCTCCTCCAGCGAAACCTCCGGATAGGCGAGGCGCTTTTTGGCCGTCTCCAGCAGCGCGGGCGGCAGGCTCTGCTCCCCCTTGGCGGCGAGCAGCCTCTCGATGGCCTGCGTCTGGCGCGAGGCCGCCGTCACGGCGCGCTGCACGTTTGCGCTGTCGCAGTTGACGGCGCGGTTTGCGTTGTTGCGCAGCTCCTTGCGGATATAGGCGTCCTCCATCGCAAAGCGCGCGCTCTGCGCGCCGCAGATGCTGAGCATGTCCGTGATGTCGCTCTGCCCCTTGAGGTAGACCAGCGTCGTCTGCCGCCGCCGGATCACGTGCGCGCCGAGGCCAAAGCGCGCGATCAGCTTTTGCAGCGCCTGCGCAAAGGCCTCGTCCGCGAGCGCGAACTCGAGATGGTATTCCTTTTCCGGGTCCGTGACCGAGCCGCACGCCAGGAACACGCCGCGCAAAAACGCCATCCGGCAGCATTTGCGCACGGTGACCTCCTTGGGCACGCCGCGCCGCTGCCCCACGGCGATGCCGCATCCCTCCAGCACAAAGGTCGCCTCGCCCCCGCGGATCTCCACGCGATAGGCGCTGCGCCCGCCCAAACGCGCGCGGCGCAAGGTGGAGAGCTCCGGCTGCACGTCAAACACCTCGCGCAGGAGCGTAAACGCGCGTCTGGCGACGGCGCTGTTTTCCGTCTCGATGGACAAACGCTTGTCCCCGCTGCCGCGGTAGATCACCGAGCCCGCCGCCGAAACGATGCCGCTCAGCTCCGCCAGCAGGCAGCAGACGCTGTCCGGCTCAAAGCGGCAAAGCTCTTCCTTCGTCTGCGAAGAATAGGACACTGTGCTTCATTCCCTTAAATCAGTCTCTTCTCCTGCGGCTGTTTGCCAGCAGCACCAGGCGCAGCAGCTGCAAGACCGCCTGCAGCGCGGCGGCGACATAGGTGAGCGCCGCCGCGGAGAGCACGGCCTTCACCCCGCGCACCTCCTGTTCCTCCAGATACCCGGAGGAGAGCACGGCCACCGCACGGGAGGAGGCGTTGAACTCCACCGGCAGCGTGACCAGATAAAACAAAACGGCCAGCGCGAAGCAGAGGATGCCGATCTTGACGAGCGGCTCCCACGAGGCGAGCAGCCCCAGCAGGAACAGCGGAATCGCCGCCTGCGAGCCGATGTTCGCCACGGGCACCAGCGAGGCGCGCATGCGCAGGGGCGCATAGTCCTGCGCGTCCTGAATGGCATGGCCCGCCTCGTGCGCAGCCACGCCCAGCGCCGCAATGGAGCGCGAGCCATATACCTCGTCCGACAGGCGGAGCGCGCCGCCCTCCGGGTCGTAGTGGTCGGTGAGCCGGCCGGGCACGCGCTCCACCCGCACGTCGCGGCAGCCGTTGGCGTCCAAAATCACCCGGGCCATCTCCGCGCCCGTCATGCCCGAGCGGGCGTTGACCTTGCTCCACTTGCCAAACGTGGAAGACATCTTGACCTGCGCGTACAGCGCCAGCAGCAGCCCTGGAATCAGCAGCCAATAGGTGGGATCGATAACATATCCAAACATCCGATAACCTCCCTCTCCAAGGGCGGCGGCTTTTGCCCGCGCCTGACCGCCCGTTGCTCTTATCATACCCGCTTTATGCGCAAAGCGCAAGAGAAAATGCATCAAAACCCCCATTCGATGCACAAAATGTACAGCCCGCCGCCGCAGAATGCCCGGCTTGAGTTAGCGGCCGGAGTATGTTACAATAGAGCCGATCAATTCGCCGTGCGCAGGCCGTTTTCCGGGATGGCGCACGGCGTCCAAAAGGAGAATGGCGACGATGAAAAAGACGATGCGGGCTTTGCTTCTGGCTGCCGCGCTCATGGCGGCTCTCTCCTCCGCGGCCTGCGCAGAGGAACACGTGGACCACAAATTCGGCCCCTACAAGACGAAGATCAGCGCCACCTGCACGCATGCGGGCCTCGAATTCCGCTACTGCACGGGCTGCGACCACTGGGAAAAGCGCGAAATTCCCAAGCTCGCCCATACGCTCGAGGAGTGGACCGTCACCCAAGAGCCGACCTGCACGGTCAAGGGCGTCAAGGAGGCCTACTGCACGGTTTGCGGCAACCGCGTCCGGCGCTACATCGACATGGTTCCCCATGCGTACGGCGAGATGACGGTCGTGACCGAGCCGACCTGCACGGCAAACGGCAAGGGGCAATATGTCTGCGAGGTCTGCGGCAGAAAGAAGAGCGAAACCATCGCCAAGCTCGGCCATGACTGGGGCGAGGTCGCCGTCGACAAGGAGCCGACCTGCAAGCAAACCGGCAGCGGCTCCGTCACCTGCCTGCGCTGCGGCAAGACCAAGACGCAGACGCTCGCCAAGCTCGAGCACGAATACGCCGAGTGGACCATCGTCAAAGAGCCGAGCGGCAAGACCAAGGGCACCCGTGAGGGCGTCTGCACGCTCTGCGGCGAAACGACTGCCCAGCGCTTTTATTGGGAAGGTACGCTCTACGAGGATATGAAGCCCAACGAGGACGTCATCCGCCCTCAGGAGATGCTCCGCGACCTCGGCTATTATACCGGCTCCATCCGCACCGGCACGTTCGGCTCGATGACGGGCCGCGCCGTCGCCAAGTTCCAGCAGGCCAACGGCCTCGAGGCGACCGAGGTTGCAGACCCGACGACGCTGGAGCTCATCGAGAGCCGCTGGCAGGAGGCCACGGGCCAGAGCGCCGGCGGCGCACAGGACGCCGGCGAGTAATCGATCCTCCGCCAAAGTTTGAAACCGACACAAACATACAAGGAGCGTCAAGATTTTGCTGTCTTGACACTCCCATCTTTTTTTCTGCCTTAGCCTGACAGCCCCTTGATGACCGAAAAGCAAGACCGGACGGGGCGGTCAATGGCGGCGCATGAAATACGCCGTTCATCTCGACCATTGACGGCCCCGGCTGGGTTTGCCACCTTCCCGATAAACAGGAATCGGTCAATGCTTATGTGAGTTTCCTCGCTAAGGAAATACATTCATCCGCAAAGAATCGCGTTCCATTCGTCGGCGGTTACAGCTTGCGATAAGCGTAGGGAATAGGCGTAATCTCCGTCTGTCCAAACTGCCAACGAGAACATTCCTCCATCTCCGCTGAGTGCGACCGTTATACTTCCGGTGGAAATTTCGGCGCTTTCCTCATAAGAAGCATAATCCCCGGAGTTGTTGTCTGTTCCGGGAGATTGACGGTACACCGCAGACTGTCCCCCGCCCATGTATCGGATTTCGGCCAACTCGTTCCAATAGGAAGAATACGTGGTTTTCTCTATGGTAAAAGGAAGTGTAAACTCCTCCTTGATTTCATATCCCACTAAGTCAGAAAGTTCCTGGAGGGACGTGGCTTCCTCAATCCCCTGGCCGACGAGGACAGGCGGTTCCGGTTCGTTTCCGTTCAATAGATTGGGGAGCGCGATGGCTCCAGCCAGCAAAACCACAAAACAGGCGGCAACGGACAGATACTTTTTGAACGAGGAAAATCGCAGGATTTGGGGAGATGAAGGGATAATATTTTCTTCTTGAATGTGCCGCAGGACGCGCTGTCGCATTTCGGGCGTCACTTCGATATGATCCATAATTTCGTCATACTCCTTTTTCAAAAGTCATACGCCTCCTTTAACACGTCCTTCAATTTATCCCGGCCCCGCCGCAGATCAGAGCGGACGGTGGCCTCCCGCCGTCCCAATATGGCCGCAATTTCCGCCGTGGAGTATCCCTCCTGGTAAAACAGGTGAATTGCCTCCCGCTGGTTGGCAGGCAGGGCCTTGACCGCCTCCCACACAAAGGACAGATCTTCTCGTTCCTCTGCAATCAATTCCTCGTTCAGCTCGTCCGAAGTCCGCAGGCGGTTATAGTCAATTCGGTTTTTGCTCAAATTCGCCGCCACCCGCAGCAGCCACGCTTTTTCGTGTTCCGGGCCGGACAACACCGGGGCGGTTTTCAAAAACTGAATCAACGTATCCTGTAAAACATCTTCCGCGTCATTCATGTTATGGAGATAGGAATAAGCCAGCCGCAGGATGCGGTTCCCATGTTCGTCCAGCAACCGTGCGGCCTGTTCATTGACCGCCTCCCGGTTGCTCGCTTCTGAAGCAAGGCTTTTCTCCCCGCCGAACAGCATATAGCAAAGGCTGTCAAATACCCATTGGAACATGGACAAAATAGATACTGCCCACAACTCCAGTGTGTCTTTTTGTGCAGTACAGCAGTCCATTCAAAACGCCTCCCTGTTACAAGAGCGGGTCATGCGGTTTTTCGCATGGCCCGCCCTTGCAGTAATATGATTTACCGAACGGTAGCAACCAACTCGGCCATGACATCACTGGAAAGACCATTTTCATCGTAAATCCCGATGGAATAAGTATAACCGCTGTTTGCCCAGATAGCAAGTTGAACCTGTCCGCTCTCACCCTTCATCGTCACCTGGAGTTCTCCCACAGTAATAGTATTGCTCTCGACATACTGGTTATAGTCACCGCTGATATCCTCGCTGCCCTCCGCCTTACGGATGACGGTCTTTTCGTCCTCGTTTCCGTAGACAACCTCGACCAGCTTGCCCTCCGCATCTACGCGGATTGCCGTTCTCTCCTTGCCGTCAACAGCATCGGGCACTTCAAAGTCAAAACCGACCAGCTTGGCCGCGTCCTCCATTGTTTCACACTCAGTAAACGGATCGGGAATCTGGGCGGATGTTCCATCGGTCTTTCCGTTACCGCCGCAAGCGGCCAGGGACAGCGTCATCACAGCACTCAGCGCAAAAGCAATCATTTCCTTCATGGTAATTAAATCCTTTCTGTTCCTTGATTTCTGAGCGGCTCATTTGCCGTTCTGCCTCATATACAGATGGAGAAACTGAAATGTTGCATTGAGGTAAAAATTTTTTAGTGCGCAAGCCACCGTTTCTCGTTACAGTTCAGCCTATCAGTAAAAAAACATCAAATTTTCAAAAGAAACCAAAAGGAAAAAGAGAGTGTGTGGCGAATAAAGGAAAGAGAAGAAAGCGAGGTGATTTCATGGACGGGAACTATGAACGGGGGATGTATCGGCAATTGCAGGAGCTCATGAAAGACCTTGATAATTTGAGAAGCGAGTTTCGGGTTGAACGGGAAGAGTATGAGCATCAGATAAAAGAACTTCGGGAAGAAATAGCATCAGAGAGAAAGGGATACGAGCAACGGATTTTGGAGCTTGAAAGCGAACTGTGTGAAGTAAAGGCAGAGAATGAATTGCTCAAACGGGACAATGAGCGGATGAAACGAGAACTGAATAACAATAGTGGCAATTCTTCACTTCCTCCGTCGTCGGATTTGCACGGGAAAGCACCGAATACCTACAATGCGCGAGCAAAAAGCAGTCGTGCAAAGGGGAGGACAGACAGGCCACAAGGGGAAGAGCCTCACCAAAGCAGATGTTGACAGGATGCTCACAAGTGGGAAATATACAGGGACATTGATTCACGATCATGAGACTGGCATGTACCATTTTGGCGCGGAACATGGAGAATGTAATGTACACCTGCTCAGGTATCTGAAAAAGAACACGGAGGAATCCGGAAATCATTGGAGCGAAGAGCTCACTCAGTTTCTTTGTGATGCCAATAGGCAGAAAAAGGAGAGACTGCGGTATGCACGGTGGTTTTCAGAGGATGAACAAAAAGCCTTTAGTCAAGCCTATGACGCCATTGTGGAAAAAGGCGAAATGGAAAACAAAGCTGTTACCAAAAGAATTGCTCACGCTTATGAAAAGGCATTACTGAATAGGCTCGTTTCCTACAAGAGATATCATCTCCTGTTTCTTCACAGAGAGGACGTATCTTTCGATAACAATGAAAGTGAACGAAATCTACGGAAATGCAAAAACCGTCAGAAAATGTCTGGCGGTTTCAGAGAAAAATCAGGAATGCTGATGTACTGCACTCTTCTCAGCTTTTTTGAGACTGTAAAGAAGAATATGGGCAATCCTTATCAGGCGGCTTACTCTGCTTGGGCTGAACTGTAACCAAGAAAGCAGCGGAAAGGGGAGGAAGTTCCCCGGCTTCGCAAGTCTGGTCAGATGCACAAGGTACGCCTGTCGCAAAACAACTACCAACTGGTTGCGGAAAACGCCGGACGGTCGCCGGAGGTTCTGATGAATCACTACAACGAGGCGCTGGACTACGAGAAGCGC
>JAUNPI010000089.1 GCA_030536875.1 Clostridia bacterium | reverse complement strand
GGATCTGGCCAAGGGTGAAACCAACCGCGAGGCCAACCTCCGCGAGAGCGCGGATGCAAGCGCGAAGGTGAAGGAGAAGGTGAAAAAGGGGCAGTCGGTGACCATCCACGAGACTGTTCTGGACGCAAAGGGCAAAATCTGGTATGCGCTGACGGTGGACGACCTTGCAACCGACGGCTTTATGCGCGATTATGTCGTCGATGTGGAGGGCGAGCTGCAAGCGCCCACCGCAACCCCGGAGGCGAGCGCCACGCCGCAGCCCGACAGTCAAACCGAAACGCAGCAGGAGGGGCAGACGTCCGCTTCGGAAAGCGGCGTCATCGGCACAGGCAAGACCAACCGGGAGGCGAACGTCCGCAAGATCATGAACGGCAAGGTGATCACCACCCTGCGCAAGAACAAGCGGGTGTCCATCCTCGATGTGCGCCTTGACAAGAACGGGAATATCTGGTATCAGGTGCAGCCCGAGGGCAGCACGACCGTCGGCTTTATGCGCGATTATGTGGTGACGCTGGACGCGGGGGTGACCCTGCCCGTGCCCGAGGGCGCGGCGACGCCCGCGCCTGATGAGCAGGCGGAGGCGAGCGGCGGCGAAAATGCCGGGCAGACCTCGACCACGCCGGCGAATGACATCCTGAACCGAGAGGTCTTCGGCAAGGCGAAGACCAACCGAGCGGCGAACGTTCGCAGCGAGCCGAAAGCCGGAAGCACGGTGGTGCGCCAGCTGTCCAAGGGCGTCTCGCTGCACATCCTGGACATGTATCAGACGGGCGAGGAAACCTGGTATGAGGTTGCGACCGAGACCGGGAAGACCTACGGGTTCGTTCGAGATTATGTGATCGACGTCACCCAGATCGACGCCGGGCTGACGGCAAAGACCTACGAGGGCGGATAAAGGATGGCTTTGGGCCGCGCGGGGAAACGCCGCGCGGCCCATTCGTTTGGACGCGGCGGCGCGCGGGAGCGAGGAGCGCCCTTTTGCTCGAAAATGCTTGATCTTTTGAGAAAGACGTGATAAAATCAAACAGCGAGTGCATATCGCCGATGCGGCGCCGCTTTGTTGCGGGCGGCGTTGGACGTGCATGACATACAGACTAATTTGATGGAGGGATTCCACATGATTACCGCAGGCGATTTCCGTAAGGGCGTGACGATTGAGTGGGAAGGCGGCGTCTGGACGATCGTTGATTTCCAGCACGTGAAGCCGGGCAAGGGCGCGGCCTTTGTGCGCACCAAGCTCAAAAACGTCATGACCGGCGCTGTGGTCGAGCGTTCCTTTAACCCGACAGACAAGCAGCCGCGCGCGACCATCGAGACCAAGGAAATGCAGTACGTCTATAACGACGGCGAGTTTTATTACTTCATGGATCAGGAGACCTTCGAGCAGATTCCGCTGACGCTGGATCAGGTCGAGGACGCCATCCGCTTCATGAAGGAGGAGACGATGGCGACCGTTCGCTTCTTCAAGGGCAAGGCCTTCTCCGTCGAGGCGCCGAACTTCGTCGTGCTCGAGGTGACCGAGACCGAGCCGGGCTTCAAGGGCGACACCACCAGCAACACCACCAAGCCGGCGACGCTGGAGACGGGCTACCAGATCTCCGTTCCGCTGTTCATCAACATCGGCGACAAGATCCGCGTCGACACGCGCGACGGCTCCTACATGTCCCGCGCGTAAGGCGCTGCGTTTAGAAAGGCGGCCTGATCATGAGCAAAATGAGCGACAGGGTGTCATACCTCAAGGGGCTTGCGGAGGGCCTCGGCGTGGATGCCGAGACCGCGCAGGGCAAGCTGACCTACGCGCTGATCGAAACCCTCGAGGCCATCGCCGAGCATGGCGACGAGACCGAGGAGCGTCTTGCGGAGCTGGAGGAATACGTCGAGGAGATCGACGGCGACGTCTGCGATCTGGAGGAGGCGCTCTTCTCCGAGGATGACGACGACGACGATCTCGACGGCTTTGACGACGGCGAGGATGAAGAGGAGGACGACGAGGACGGAGACGGGCTGATCGAGTACGAATGCCCGCACTGCGGGACGGTCATCTTCTTCGACGAGGAAGCCTTCGAGATGGAGGAGGAGCATCGCTGCCCCAACTGCCACAAGAAGGTCTTTTCCGAAGACGGGGACGACGAGGATTGAGCTCATTGGGCGCATTGTGAAGCGATACAAGAGGGGACGTGGCGGTCGGAGCGCGCTTGCGCATTTCGCCGCGCGGCCCCTTTTTTGACAGAGAGCATTTTGAGGATGGACGCATGAAAAAAATCATCTCGATTTGTCTGCTCCTGCTGTTCGCCTTGGCCGGTTTGGCGGCGGCGGAGGAGATCGAATACACCGCGATGGTCACCAAGGCGATGACCCTGCGAGAGAAAAAATCCACGTCCGCCAAAAAGCTGGGCAGCGTGGAAGCGAATGAGTTCATCAGCATCATCGAGTACGGCGATACGTGGACCAAGATCGAAAAGGACGGCGTCGTCGGCTATGTGCTCAGCAAAAACGTGGTGGACCTCGCCCTGGCGGACGGCTACAATGACGAGGCGGACGCGCAGTTTCTCGGCGTGGCGGACAAGGAACTGACCATTCGCGCCAAGCAGAGCAAGACGTCCATGCGCATGCAGACGCTGGAGCCGGGCGAGACGGTCTATATTCTCGAGCTGGGGGAGACGTGGCACAAGGTCGTCAAGCAGGGCGTGATCGGCTATGCGCTCTCCGGCGCGATCTCGTCTCTTCAGCCTGCGCACGAGGGCATTGTGCTGCCCAAGGAGTTTGAGCCCGTGCCGCCGTTTGAGGCGGTTTATACCGCCACCGCGGACGTGAACCTCACCATCCGCAAGGAGCAGAGCTCGGATTCCCGCCAGCTGGGCCTCATCTATGAGGATGAGGATGTCGAGGTCATGGATATCGAGGGCGAATGGGCGCACGTGCGCAAGGGCGACATCGAGGGATACGCCTTGGCGGAGCATCTGCGCTACTTTATGCGCAACGACCCTTACGGACCTTACGTGCCGGGGACGGTCTGGTATCCCTACGCCGCGCGCGCGACGGAGGAGGTCGCCATCGCGGAGGAAGGGACGGGCGAGGCGCTTCGAACCGTTCCGGCGGGGAGCATCATGGCGGTGTCGGCGCTGGAGGAGGATATGTCCGTCAGCCTGCCCTATGACCGCACGACGGGGCGCATTCAGGCGACGGCAAGCCTCGAGTTTGAGCCCGTCCGCCTCTGGAACGAGGCGCAGATGGGCGATTTGATCGCCGTGTTCTCCACCTATTATGACCCGGCGCAGGAGACGCAGACCCAGATTGGGCGCCTGCACAACATCATGCAGGGGGTCGAGCGGCTGAACGACGTGATCGTCGCTGCGGGCGAAAAGTTCTATTTCAACGACTTCTGCGCGCCTTACACGAAGGCCAACGGATACATGGAGGGGCCGATCGTCAACTATGTCTCCAGCAAGAAGCTGGGCTATGGCGGCGGTATCTGCCAGGTTTCCACGACGCTTTACAACGCGATCTTGCAGATTCCCATCGAGGTCATCAAGTGGCAGGTGCATTCCGCATACGGCATATCCTACGCGCCGCTGGATTTTGACGCGGCGGTTGGCAGCGGCAACATCGATTTGCGCCTGCGCAACACACTGCCCTATGACGTCCGCTTCGCGCTTCAGGCGGTGGGCGGCGTACTGACGGTCCGCGTGTACAGGGCAAGCTGATGCGTCGGGGCATAAGCAGGGGCGCGCTGGCGGCGGCGCTGGCGCTGGCGCTCCTCCTTCTGGCCGCCTGCGCGGCGCTGGCGGAGGATACCGAAGAGGAGACGGCGGCCTATTACGGCGTCATCGGCAAGCGCATGAGCGTGCAGAAGTGGGGAGCGGACGACGCGCCCACGCTGGGAACGCTCGAGGCTGGAACCGTCGTGGATGTTTACAAAAAGGGGAGGACGTGGACGCAGATTGACTTTGGCGGCCAGAAGGGCAGCGTGAAGACGAAGTTTATCGAGCTCGTCCAGCGGAAAAACCCGTTCGACGGGCCGATGCCCGGGGTCAGCAGCCACGTCGCGGTCGGCTATGTGCTCTCCGACACGAGCTTTACGCCGGAGGGCTATCGCTACCCGATCGCGCTGAGCGCAGGCTCGTGGCTCTCCATCGAGGAGATTCGGGACGGCCGCGCCTATTTCCCCTATCGCAGGGAGACGGAGAACGCCAGCGTCAGCACGGCCAACCTGAAGATCTACGATTTCGTGCCGTGGGACGAGGCGCAGCCGGGCGATCTGCTCTACGCGTTCACCACGTTTTATTCGATGAGCACGACGAAGGAGGGCAACGAGGGCCGCGTTTACAACATCGCGTTGGCGAGCGAACGGCTCAGCGATATCCATGTGGGCGCGGGCGAGCTCTTTTCGTTCAACGCGATCTGCGCGCCGTATTCCAAAGAGAACGGCTATCGCGCCGCGCCGATCCTCTCCGGGGAGAGCTCGATGGGCTATGGCGGAGGCGTCTGCCAGATCTGCAGCACGATTTACAACATCGTTTTGCGCATTCCGACCGTCATTGTCGACATGAATTGGCATTCTCAGGCGGGGACGAGCTATCTGCCGGCCGGGTTCGACGCCACGGTCAGCGACAGCAAGGACATGGTTTTCCGCAACGTGCTGCCCTATGGCCTGCGCATCGAGTTTGAGAGCCTGGACGGCGTGATGACCGCGTTCATGTTCAGGGATTACGAGTAGCGCCGAAATGAAAAGTCCAATGAAAAAGCGCTTGGGCGGATGCCGAAGCGACGCTTACGGAGGTTAGTGTGAAAGTGAGTACCGGACCAGCCCAGAGGAAAAAAGGGCGCACAAAAACGTCCCTGCAAACATCCCATTTTGCAAGGTCACGTCATAATCAATTGTTGCTAAGCAATGGATAATCCCTGCTTTTCAAGGAATCGTTTGGCTTGCTTAATTGCTTTGGCAAGCTGCTGCTCCTTTAAGTGTTTGGGCATATCGATTTTGTAGAGGTCAACGGGATTCCAGATCTCGCCGGTGCAGAACATCGAATAAATTGCCGTCAAAATCATTCTGGCAATGGCGATGATTGCCCGTTTCTTACCTCTGCGCTTGGCGATGCGCTCATGTTTCAGTGCATAGTAAGGGTTCGCCTTGTCCCTTACCGCTGCGTGAGCGACTTGCACCAAAGCAGGTTTGAGGTAAACACCGGCACGGGAGATACGCACGGATTTCTTTTTTCCGGCGGATTCGTTATTGCCAGGAGTCAATCCGGCCCAGCAGCAAAGCCGCTTGGAGGAACCAAACTGACGCATATCCGTGCCGATTTCAGAAATGATGGTGATTGCAGAGTTACGATCGATACCCGGAATGGTGCAAAGAAGATTGATTTCACTTTCGTATTTTTCCACCATCTCATTGACACAGGTATCTACCTTGGCAATCATTTTCACAATGAAATCGTAATGCTCACGGATAATTTTGATGCGAGCCTTTTGCTCGTCAGCAATGGAGAAGCCTTCAATGGACTCCAGAACTTTCTCAGCCTTCTTTTTGAGGGAGCGCTGTAACAGGGAAACACAATGTTCAGGATCAAAGGATTCGTCGGATGTGAGGTAATCCGTAATGGCAGTTGCGGATTTGCCAAACATATCGGACACAACAGAATCCAGAGCCACATTGCAGACGGTAAACGCATTCTGAAAGCGGTTTTTCTCGCCACTTTTCATGGAAACCAACTTATAGCGGTAGCGGGTAAACTCGCGCAGAATGCGGATATTCAAGTCTGGGATGAAGCTGCTTTTCACAAGGCCAATACGAAACAGATCACCGATCCACTTGGAGTCTTTCGTATCATCCTTGTTTCCCTTTACAGCCTTTACCCATTTGGGGTTGGCAATTACGACCCGAATACCGCGTTTTTCAAGGATGTTGAAGACTGGGACCCAATACTTTCCGGTAGATTCCATGCAGACATCCAGGCAGTCGTGTTCCAGAAGCCAGTCTGCAAAACGGTTCAAGTCAGAATTGAAGGTACTGAATCGCTTTTTCTGATAGTGGGGCTGCAAGCTGTCTGCGGGCGTGGTGATGATGGTAGCAACCACGAATGTTTTGTGAACATCTACACCGCAGCAGGTTGGGAATACGACTTTCACAGCAAAACCTCCTCCGTAAAAATAGTGAGGAGAATGCAGGGACTGAACTGCCAAGCAATTAACAGGTGTTAAAACAATCCTTAGTGTGCGGGCTCAAAGCGCCACTTATTTGTGCTTGAAAAGGCGGCTCCAGCACTGATTGACATACTGTTTTGAGTTTTTGATGCAATCTACGACTCCTCCTACCGTGCGTTGTAGTGTACATTCCCTCAAACTAATTCTACAAGAAAGGCGGCCGTTTGTCTGCACCCTTTCATTCCTATTTGTGCGGACGCAAAGCGGCCGAATGGCTGATTGACATGAAGATTTTGATTTCCAACGACGACGGGATCGACGCGGCGGGCATCCGCGCGCTGGTTCGCGCGTTCGGCGCGGCAGGCTATGACGTCGTCGTCGGCGCGCCGGATTCCCAGCGCTCCGCCGCCAGCCACTCCATGACGTTTGCGCGGCCTCTTGCGGTGAGCGAGCGGCAGCTCGACGGGGCGAGCCGTGCGTTCGCCATCGGCGGAACGCCCGTCGACTGCGTGAAGCTCGCCCTGCACGCCCTCTGCCCCGACGCCGAGGCGGTCGTCTCCGGCATCAACCACGGCTATAACGCGGGCAGCGACGTGCTCTATTCCGGAACCGTCGGCGCGGCGATGGAGGGCGCACTGAACGGGCGGCCCGCGCTCGCCGTTTCGCTCGCGCACGGCGACGATCACTTCGACGCCGCCGCGAGCCTCGCCGTGCGCATCTTTCAAAGGATGATGGAAAACCCGCTGCCGCCGCTGACGGTGCTCAACCTGAACCACCCGGCATCTGCGCGCGCGGCGGGGGTGAAGGCCGCGCCGATCAAGCCCACGCACTATACGGAAAGCTATGCGCCCTGCGTGCTGGAGGACGGCAGGCCGGGCTATCACCTCGTGCCGGGCGACGGGCCGGACAAGACGCCGCCGGGGGACGACGACTGGTCTTGGCTGGAGGCGGGCTATGCGACGCTGACGGCCCTCACGTTCGATATGACGGATCGGGAGGCGACGCGCGCACTGAAGGGCCTTTTTTGACGCCTCCGCGGCCGGGAATGGACAAGTTTTTGAAATTTGATGCAAGAAGGGGATTCTTCTTGCATTTTTTTGCATGGTTTGGTACAATATGCGCAAAGAACAGATTCCATTGTGCCGGGAGGTCGAATTTGCCATGCAAGATATGCAGGATATGATGCGGAGGCTCAATCAGTCCGGCAAGCGGCTGAGCAAGGGGCATCGCAAAATCGCTGAATATATCGTGGAACACTATGACAAGGCGGTGTTTATGACCGCCTCGAAGCTGGGCGAGAAGGTCGGCGTCAGCGAATCCACCGTCGTGCGCTTTGCCTCGGCGATGGGCTATGAGGGCTACCCGCAGCTCCAGCGCGCGCTTCAGGAGCTCGTGCGCCATTGGCTGACCGCCGTTCAGCGCTTTGAGATGGCGACGGATATCGACCAGAGCGAGGTGCTGCGCACGGTGCTGCATGCGGACATGCAGAACATTCGCACCACGACCGAGGAGATCGACGCCGCCGCCTTTGACGAGGTGGTCGACAAGATTACCGCCGCGCGCAACATCTACGTGATGGGCCTGCGCTCCGCCGCCCCGATCGCGCAGTTTTTGGCGTATTACCTCAACTTTATCTTCGACAACGTGCGCATCGTCTCGGAGGCGAGCGGCGATGTCTTCGAGCAGATCAGCCGCATCAACGAGAGCGACCTGCTCTTTGGCATCAGCTTCCCGCGTTACTCGACCCGCACACTCGAGGCGATGAATTTCGCCAAGGCGCGCGGCTCTCAGGTTGTGGGCCTGACCGACGGCCCCATGTCCCCGATCTATCAGACGAGCACGGTATGCCTCACCGCGAGGACGGACATGGCCTCGTTTGTCGACTCGATGGCGGCCCCTCTGTCGGTCATCAACGCGCTGATCGTCGCCCTCGGGCTCAGGCGCAAGGAGGAGCTTTCCGAGCATTTCCGCTTGATGGAAGGAATTTGGGATGAGTACAGGGTCTACGTGGGCAAAGACAAAGCTTGACGTCGCGGTTGTCGGAGGCGGCGCGGCGGGCATGATGGCGGCGCTCCAGGCATCTTACGCGGGGGCGAGCGTCGCGCTGCTGGAGAAGAACGAGAAGCTGGGCAAGAAGATCTACATCACCGGCAAGGGACGCTGCAACGTGACCAATACCGCCGATCTCGAGGAATTCTTCCGGCAGGTGCCGCGCAACCCGCGCTTTTTGAACGCCGCCGTGCGCAGCTTTGGCAGCGAGGACGTCGTTTCGACGCTCGAAATGCTGGGAACGCGGACGAAGGTCGAGCGCGGAGGCCGCGTCTTCCCCGAAAGCGACAAGGCCAGCGACGTGACGCGCGCGCTGGCGCGGGGCATGAGAGAGGCGGGCGTTTTCGTGGAACTGAACGCCGAGGTCTCGCATATCCGTAAGGTGGGGGAAGAGATGAGGATCGCCCTTTGCGGGGGCGGGGAGCTGCCGGCGCGCAGCGTCGTCGTCGCCACGGGCGGACTGAGCTATCCTTCCACCGGCAGCACGGGCGACGGCTACCGCTTCGCCGAGGAAAATGGCCTGCTCGTCACGCCGCGCCGCGGCTCGCTTGTCGGGCTCACGATGGCGGAGCGCTGGCCGCAGCTTTTGCAGGGGCTGTCGCTCAAAAATGTGCGCGTCAGCGCCAAGTGCGGCAAGAGGACGATTTACGACGAGCTGGGCGAGATGCTCTTTACCCACTTCGGCGTCAGCGGCCCGCTGATTATCGAGCTGAGCAGCCATCTGCCGGAGGACCTTTCGGGCGTGAGCGTCGCGCTGGACATGAAGCCGGGCCTCACGCTGGAGCAGGTCGACGCGCGCCTTGTGCGCGAGTTTTCGGAAAACGCGAGAAAACAGCTCTCCTCCGTGCTCCTCACGCTGATGCCCGCACGAATGGGCCCGGTCTTTGCGGCGCTCTGCGGCCTTTCGCCCGAACAGGGCGTCAGCCAGCTCACGCGCGAGCAGCGCAGGACGATCGCCGCCATGCTCAAGGCGCTGCCGCTGCCGGTAACGGGCATGCGGCCCATCGAAGAGGCCATCGTCACCCGGGGCGGGGTGGACACGAAGGAGATCACGCCCGGCACGATGATGGCCAAGCGCGTTCCCGGCTTGTTTTTCGCCGGGGAGGTGCTCGACGTCGACGCGCATACCGGAGGATTTAATCTGCAGATCGCCTTCTCTACCGGCGCGCTTGCCGGGCGGAGCGCGGCGGCTTATGCGCTTGAAACAGGGGGAAGGGCATGAACGGACGAAACGAAGAGGATCGCCGCATTTTCGAGCGCAGCGCGCGGCTGATTCTGCTGCTGGCGCTGCGCGACGCCGCGCCCGGCTCCAGCGTGCGCTTTGAGCACAGCATCGGACACGGGGTGTATATGGAGGTGAGCGGCGTCAGCCTGACGGCGGCGCTCGTCCGCCGGATCGAGGCGCGCATGCGCGAGATCTCCCAGCGCGACCTGCCCATCGTCAAGGCGCGCTGGACGCGCGAACAGGCCGTCGAGCACTTCCGCGCGCAGGGGCAGGAGGACACCGTCCGCCTGCTCGGCTACAGGCGCTACGACTATTTCAACGTCTACACCTGCGACGGGCTGAGCGAGTATTTTTACGGCGCGATGGTTCCCTCGACCGGCTGCGTGAAGAGCTTCGCGCTGCGCTTTTATTACCCGGGCATGGTGCTGCTGCTGCCGGGCGAGGAGCTGGACGGCCCGCCCGCGCCGTTTGTGGAGAGCCCGCAGCTCATGCGCGCGTTCGCGGAGGCGAGCGAGACCTCCCGCATCCTGCAATGCACCACCGCCGCGGATCTGGACGACATCATCGCCAGGGGAGAGGCGCGGGCGTTTATCCGCGTGAGCGAGGCGATTCAGGAGCGCGCTATCGCGCACATCGCCGACCGCATCGTCGCCCGCGGGTCGCGCATCGCGCTGATCGCCGGGCCGTCGTCCAGCGGAAAGACCACGTTTGCCAACCGGCTCGGCGTGCAGCTGCGCGCGTGCGGGCGCAGGCCCGTGGCGATTTCGCTGGATAACTATTACCGCAACCGGGCGGACATCCCGCTTGGGCCGGACGGCAAGCCGGATCTCGAGTGTCTGGATTCCATCGACGTGCCGCTGTTCAACGAGCAGCTGGTCGATCTGCTCGCCGGGCGCGAGGTGGAGCTGCCGCTGTATTCCTTCATCACGGGCATGCGCGAGAAGCAGGGCATGAAGCTGCGCGTTCAGGAGGATCAGATTCTCATCATCGAGGGCATTCACGGCCTGAACGACGCGCTGAGCGAGGATATCCCCAGCGAGCTCAAATTCCGCGTCTATGTCAGCGCGCTCACGCAGCTGAACCTCGACTGCCACAACCGCATTCGAACCACGGACGTTCGGCTGCTGCGCCGCATGGTGCGCGACCACCGAACGCGCGGCACGGACGCGCTGGGCACATTGCAGATGTGGGACAGCGTCCGCGCGGGGGAGGAGACCTATATCTTCCCCTATCAGGAGGAGGCGGACGTGATGTTCAACTCGTCGCTGCTCTACGAGATCGCCGTGCTCAAAAAATA
>JAUNPI010000088.1 GCA_030536875.1 Clostridia bacterium | reverse complement strand
CTCGTGCCGGGGTCGTAGGTCAGGCTGACGCGCATGAAATCGCGCTCCGCCTCGGGCGAAATCGCCTCCTGCTCCGCGGTCAGCGCCCTGCTGCCGCTCAGATACAGCGCAAGCAGCATCGCCGCGAGCGCCAGAAGCGAAAGAGCGACCACCGCGCGGTTGAGACGCCTCTTTTCTTTTTTGCTCATGCCAACCTCCCAAAGCCTTTAAAAAAGAGCGGGCAGCCTCGCGCCGTCCGCCTTTGTACTCTTTTGATCGCGCTCTTTGAATCACGCTTTATAAATCACGCTTTTTTGTCGAACTTCTCGCCGCAGCTCTTGCAGGTGATCGTCACGTTGCCCACCCCGCGCGGCACGCGAAGGCGCGTCTTGCATTTGGGGCACGAATAGTAGCGATACTTCTTGCTGTTCTTTACCCGGTTGATCCATTCGGTCGTCGCCCTGCGGATCTTCTGCGTCTTTTCCAGATAGACCTGATTTTCGTGCGCGCGGCGAAGGCGGTCGCGGCTCAGAATCCGGATGAACACGACGATCAGCAGCGCGTCCGCCATCAGCGTGAGAATGCCCAGACCGCTGAGCGCGCCGATGACCGTCATCACCAGCGCTCCGATCACCATCGCATAGCTGAGCTGATCGACGCCGTAGCGCCCGGCCATGAACCTGGCAAACGAAGCGCGAACTTTATCCAAGAAACCCATGTTTCATCAACCTCCTCGGCTTTTCCCTTCAAGCATACGGCAAGGGAGGCAAAATGTCAACCGTTTTTGCCATCCGGTCACTCGTCTTTCGCCTTGCATGGGGCAAGCGCTTCTGCTATACTGTCGCTTAGATCGGGCGCATGCGCCGCCCGCACCGTTCAAATGACGCAGGAGGTTCCGCCATGCATCCCATCACCGTGCCCTATGCCAAGGCGCAGGCCGAGCTCGCCGCGCGAATCCGCGAGGCGGCGGCGCGCTGCGTCCGCCCCGTCGCCGCCATCGACGGCATGGCCGCCAGCGGCAAGACGACGCTCGCCCATGCGCTCGCCCGCGAGATCCCCGGCTGCGCCGTCGTGAGCATGGACGACTTTTTCCTGCCGCCCGGCCGGCGCGCCGAGCGCGAGCGGCTGCTGGCCAACGCGGACATCGAGCGCTTTGACGCCGAGGTGCTCCTGCCCCTGTCGCAGGGGCGCGAGGCCGTCTATCGCCCGTTCGTCTGCCATCCGGAGCCCGCCTTCGCGCCGCCCGTGCGCATCCCGGCGCAGGCGTCCTGCGTGATCGTCGAAGGGGCCTACTGCCTGCATCCCGCGCTCTTTGGCCGTTACGCGCTGCGCGCGCTGTGCCTCATTTCGCCGGAAGAGCAAAAAAGGCGCATCGCCGCGCGCAATGGCGAGGCGATGCTGAGCCGTTTTGTCTCCGAGTGGATTCCGCTGGAAAACCGGCACATCGAGGCGCGAAACCTCATTGCCCGCTGCGACCTGCTGATCCGGGAAGGTCCAGCCGTCTGACCCGCCTTTCCCCAAAGGGCTCCAGCTCGCGCTCGGCGAGCGCCCACTGGGTCGGGTCCGAGAGCTCCAGCGGGTCGTGGGCGTCGATGCCGACGATCACGCGCACGCCCTCCTGCCGGGCGATCTCAAAAAACTCGGGATGCGGATAGCTCTTCCTGTGCGTGAGCGCCGAGAGGAACCTGTCGTGGAGGTTGTATTCCATCGGCAGGTCGTTTTCTTTGCACGCCTGACATAGATCGCGCGCCGCCGCGCGGCAGTTTTCGTCAAACCGGGGATAGCCGCGCATAAACAGGTCGGGGTGGGCCAGATAGGCGAACATCCCCGTCTGCACGCCGCGAACCGTGCTGTCCACATAGCGGGAAAGCTGCTGCGGGGTCTTCGTGCGCCCGAAGTACATGCCCGTCTCGTCGGTCTGGTCGTAATGGTTGCCGAGGATCAGGTAATCGAGCTGCTTTTCCCGCTTCACATCGGCGAGCCAACCCATATACTGGGGAAAATACTCGCATTCAAAGCCGGCGAGCACGCGGATCTTCCCCTCGTATTGCTTTGCCAGCGCGCGGACGCTCCGGAGGTATTCGTCCATCTGGCTGACGAGCATGCGCACCGTCGGCGAGGTGAAGCCGCTCTCATAAGGCCACGGCACATGGTCGGAAAACCCCAGCTCGTCATACCCCTGCGAGAGCGCCGCGAGCACGTAGGCCTCGTCCGTGCCCTCCGCGTGGCCGCAGCGCGCGGTATGCGTGTGATAGTTGGCCTTTACGGCTTTCTTCATGACGTTCTTCATAACGTCCTTCATGGCGCTCACTCCAATCCGATCCGCGTGCAGGGAACGCGCCCCTGAACAAGATCGCTGATGCGGTGGCGGGCGTGACCGATGATCACCGTCGTGCCGCGCAGCGCCGGACCGAGCGCATATTCGAGCTTGGCGCGCGCGCCGTTCGCCCCCGCGCGGGACGCGCCGACGCAGTGGCGCTGCAGGCCGCGCACCTTGGCTTCAAGCGCCTGCGCGTCCTTCGCCGTGACGTCGCGCACGAGCGTCCGAGGGTCGCTCGGGTCGCCGTATATGCCCTCGGTGGAGGTCATGATCAGCAGCACGCGCGCGGTGACCAGCCCGGCGATGACCGCCGCCGTCTCGTCGTTGTCCACGCACTCGTGAACCTCGCGCCTCTCGCGCCGCAGCTCGGAGAGCTCCCACTTGCGGTTCTCCTCGTCGGAAACCGGGTCGTTGTAATTGACGATCGGGATGGCGCTCTGCTCCTTGGCGCGCAGGAAAAGGCGGCGGATATGCTCGCGCTTTTCCTCGTCGTTGAAGTGCTGGTGCTCCACGAGCACCTGGCGCACGGAATACTCCTGCCGGATGAAGTGGCGGTACTGCTCCATGAGGATGGTCTGCCCCTGCGCGGCGTAATCCGTCTTCGCCTCGACGCTCTCGCACGTCAGCTCGTGTCCCGTGCGCCGGATATAGTCCAGCCGCCCGATCTCCGCCGCGCCGGAGGTGACCCAGATCATCCCCGGGCGCAGCTCCCGCCCGAGGCGGGAAAAGATGTTGTAGTCGATGTCGGCATCCTCGCGGCGAATGAGCGCCATCGAGCCGATCTTGCCGACGAGATCAAAATCGTATTGCATAGTTCCTCTACTTGTGATAGCGTTCCCCCGCGCCGATCTTCATCGCGCGGTAGACCTGCTCGAGCAGCATGACCCGGGCCAGCTGATGCGGAAAGGTCATCGGTGAAAACGAAAGCGTGTATGCTGCGCGGCGCACGACCTCTGGGCTGAGCCCCAGCGACCCGCCGATCACGAAGACGACGCGCCGCCCGGTGAACGCGAGCTCGGAGAGCTTCCTCGCCAGCGCGAGCGAGTCCATCTGTTTGCCCTCGATGACGAGCGCCACGACGATGTCGCCCTCGCGGATTTTGCCGAGGATCGCCTCGCCCTCCCTGCGGCAAACCTGCGCCTGCTCCGCCGGGGATGCGTTGGCCGGCTCCGGCAGATCGGGCAGCTCGACGACCTCGAACCTGCCAAACCGGGCGAGCCGCTTCTCATACTCCGCCGCCGCCTCGCGCCAATAGCGCTCCTTGAGGCGGCCCACGCAAATGAGCGCCATGTTCATCGTCTCATCGCCTCCCCAACGACGGGCAGCGCCAACGCCAGCACGCCGGCGGCGCAAAGCAGGGCGATCTCGCGGCGCGTAAAGCCCTCCCCGCCGTCAAAGACCGCGTCCTGCCTGAGCGGGGCGAGTGCCCAAAGCCGCTTGAGCGTCGCGCAAAACGGCGCCATGAGCGCGATGCGCAGCGCGCAGGAGAGCAGGTCAAGGCCCGTCATCAGCGCGTCCGCCCCCAAATACGAGAGCAGAATCAGCGTGAAGTTGTAGACGCTGTGCACGATGACGGGCGCAAACAGCGAACGCGTGCGCAGCCCGGGCGCGCCCCGTAAAAAGCCCAGCAGCGCGCCCAGCACGGCGTAGACCGCAACATTCGACCCGTGGGCCAGCGCAAAGACCGCCGCCGAAACGGCCACGGCCCCAACGCGGCCCAAACGCCCCAGCGCGCCGAGCAGATAACCCCTGAAAAAATGCTCCTCACACAGCGGCGCGATCACCGCGCTTTTCAAAATCAGCGGCAAAAAGAGCGCCGGGTCGAGCGGCGAAGCGGAGACGGCCGCGGCGCTCACGCCGAAAAGCCGCTCCCCGACGCCCAGCAGCATATCCGTCAGCAGCGTCATGGGCGCCACGAGCAGCGCGCCCAGCAGCGCCAGAGAGCGAATCTGCGCCGCGCCGACCGCCCGCCGGGGCAGCAGCCGCGCCTGATCCCCGTCCAGCACGCCGAGCCCCAGCAGGGCCGGCAGCTCGAAGCAGCCGATCGAAAACAGCGCCTGCCAGAGCATCAGAGCGGCCCCCGGGAGCGCGCCGCCCCAGCGGCCGAGCATCCAGCGCTCCAGCGCGCACAGCGCCACGGACAAAGCGCTTAAAAAGAAGGCGGAGCGCAGACGCACGCCCCGCTCCAGCGCGCCCTTTCGCCCCCCGCGCCCGCCCCCGGCGGAGCGCCTCAGCTTCGGCGCGCTCACTTGTCAAACACGTAATCCCGCTGGATCACGTAGCTGATCGCGAAGAGCACCAGATCCACCGGAATCTTGACGATCGCCGCGGAGACCGGCAGCGCGGCCGGGATCGCCTGAACCAGCCCCGCGCCGATGAGCCCCTGAACGACGGCGAGCGCGTAATACTTGAACATGGCGTTCTTGCCGCCCCGGTTCGAAAAGACCGTGTGCTTGTTGAGGTGATAGTTGATCTGCGAAGAGACGAGCCTCGCCAGCGCATAGGCCAGCAGCGGCGAAAACTTCAGCACAAACAGGCAGAGCCAATACAGGCCGTAGTCGACCGCAAACGACGTCGCCGAGGAAAACAGGTACTTCACGATCACCATGTAGATGCGGAAGGCATCGCGCACGGGGTTGAAATGGCTGCCCGCGTTGTCGTCGATGTAAATGGTCTCAATCGGCACCTCAAAGACGCCGATGCGCATGTCGCGCAGCTTGAGCAGCACGTTCATCTCGTACTCGTAGCGCTCGCCGTCGATGCGCATCATCTCCTCGAGCGCGCAGCGGGGCAGCGCGCGAAGGCCCGTCTGCGTGTCGCGCACGTTAACGCCGCTGGCCAGCGCATAGACAAAGCGCGTGATGCGGTTTCCCCAGCGGCTCTTGAAGGGCACGTCGCCCGAAAACTCCCGCGAGCCGAGAATCAGCGCGTTCGGGTGAGCGCCCATCGCCTCGATCAGGCGCAGAATGTCGGCCGGGGTATGCTGGCCGTCGGCATCCGCGGTGACGATGCCGGTCAGGTCGGGCCATGCCAGCAGCGCGGCGTTGATGCCCGTCTTGAGCGCGCGGCCCTTGCCCATGTTGACCGAATGGACGGCGACCTGCGCGCCCATCTCGCGGCAGCGCGTGAAGATTTCGGCATAGGTCTCCTGCCCGCCGTCGTCGACCAGCATGACGGGAAGCCGCTCCCCCAGCAGCTCGCGCACCAGCTCCACCAGTCTCTCGTCCGGCTTATAGGCGGGAATCAGAACGACGGCCTTCTGCGTATCTTCCATATATTCTCCTTCGCACACTCAAGATCCATATCCTGTGATATTCTGTCCGGGGCCTGCGCCGCCGGGCAGGCAACAGTATACCGCCTGCGCGAGAAAAAGTCAACGCATTCCTGACTTTTCGGCAATCACTTGCCCTCGGATGTCGAGGCCCTGTATCCCCTCACCGCGCTTGCCCTGATCCAGCCGCGCGTCACTTGGGGCAGTTCCTTGTCCCGCTGCTGGGGCTCGGCGTCCGGCAGGACGTAATCGGCCAGCACATACCCCTGTTCCTCATGGTAGACGGTGATCTCCGTTCCCTCGGGCACGGTTTTTTCCATCTTCACATAATCCTTTCCGGGGCCGTGGTAGGCGTGCGCTCCGCCCTTGCCGATTGTATAGACCTCGCCCTC
This sequence comes from Clostridia bacterium, assembly GCA_030536875.1. Taxonomy (GTDB): domain Bacteria; phylum Bacillota; class Clostridia; order Christensenellales; family Aristaeellaceae; genus Ventricola. Next base: position 4,763 of record JAUNPI010000088.1, on the reverse strand, counting down.
CTTGTTGCCGTAGGGAACGTCGCTCGTCTTGGTGTCGATGCGCTTCATGCCGGTGTAGGCGCGGTAGCGCCCGTAATCGCTGTCAAACTCGATCATGCCCCACATCACGCTGCCGCCCTTTTCCTGCTCGAGGATGGCGAAATCGCGCATCTGCCCTTGGGAAAGGGTGAAGACCTCGGTGTACTTGGTGCCCGGCCCCGTGCGCAGGGCCACCTTCTGGTTGGGGGAAGCCTCGACGCGCTCCAGCGTGCCGACCGAAACCTCGGAAAGCGCCGCCGGGCAAAATGCCAACGCCGCGATCAAAAGCAGCGTGCCTGCCTTTCTCTTCATGCAATTCCTCCTTCTTGAACGGTCGTCTGCAATCGTCGTCTTTAATCGTCGTCTCAATCATTCGTCTTCAGTGGCCGTCTTTCATAGCCGTCTTCCATAGCCGCCGGCGGCCGCGGGCGCTCGCCGTCTCTCCTTACATCATACAGCATGGAACGCCTTGAAACAATCCCCAATCGCTTTTTTCCTTCGCCTCCTTCCCGTCTGCTTGCGCGCGCACGGCCTTTGTGCTACAATAGACGAAAAGAACGCATGAATTCATGCCCGGCGCGATCAAAAAGCGCGGAAAGATAACGCAAAAAGATAACGTGGAAAGATAAAAGGAGGTTTCTCCCTATGGAACAGGCGCCAAAGGAAAAAAAGCAGCGCATCCTCTCGGGCATCCAGCCCTCCGGAACGCCCTCGCTGGGCAATTACATCGGCGCGATGCGCAACTGGAAGCTGCTCGAGGATCAATACGACTGCCTATACATGATCGCCGATCTGCACGCCATCACCGTCCGTCAGGAGCCCGCCAAGCTGCGCGCGCAGTCCATCCAGCTGCTCGCGCTGCTGCTGGCCATCGGCCTTGACCCCGAAAAGAACGTGCTCTTCTTCCAGAGCCATGTTCCCCAGCACGCTCAGATCGGCTGGCTGCTCAACTGCTACACCTACATGGGCGAGATGAGCCGCATGACCCAGTTCAAGGACAAGAGCGCCAAGCACGCCGACAACATCAACTGCGGCCTGTTCACCTACCCCATCCTCATGGCGGGCGACATCCTGCTCTATCAGGCGAATCTCGTGCCCGTCGGCCACGACCAGACCCAGCATCTGGAGATCTGCCGCGACATCGCCACCCGCGTCAACGGCGTCTACGGCAACGTCTTCACCGTCCCGGAGGGGTATTACCCCAAGGTCGGCGCGCGCGTCATGAGCCTGCAGGAGCCCACGCGCAAGATGAGCAAGTCCGACCCGGACGACTGCTTCATCAGCATCCTCGACACGCCCGACGCCATCCGGCGCAAGTATCGCCGCGCCGTCACGGATTCCGACGCCGAGATCCGCTTCGACCCGGCGGCCAAGCCCGGCGTGTCGAACCTGCTCTCCATCCTCTGCGCGCTCACGGGCGAGCCGATGGATGCGCTGGTCGAACGGCTTTCCGGCAAGGGCTACGGCGAGCTCAAATCCGCCGTCACCGAGGCGACCGTCGAAACCCTTTCCCCGATTCAGGCGCGCTTTAACCAAGTCATGGGCGACAAGGCCTATCTGGAGAGCGTCTACCGCACGGGCGCGCAGCGCGCCGGCATCCTCGCCGAGCGCACGCTCGCCAAGCTCATGAAAAAGATCGGCTTCATCGCCAAATAACCTCGCCCGTCCGCTTGACACCTCCACATCTTGTGGTATAATGTTTTCAAAGCCACAAGATATGGAGGTTTTTTGCATGTGTGAAGTCAACATGACGGGCGGAACCTGCCCTCAGGCGGAAATCGACGCCTATATTGCGCGCGGCGCGGAGCTCTATGGCCGCGAGCCCGACGCCATCGACATCCGGGTGGACGGCGACTACGTCGAGCTCGCCTATCACTACCAGAATCAGCCCTTCCACCGCATCCGCCGGATCACCGGCTATCTCGTCGGCACGCTCGACCGCTTTAATAACGCCAAGCGCGCCGAGGAGCGCGACCGCGTCAAGCACGGGATCGCGATGTAAGCTTTCCCTCCCGGCCCGCCTCCGGCAGGCCCAATCCCCCCGCACGCAGAAGCCGTGCGGTTTTTTTGACTTTGATTCACTGCGAATGCGTATGAAAGCCCGATTCGCTCATCTTTTGCTGGCTTTCGTGAAAGATTCACTCATGAAATCGAACGTTATTATTAGAATTCGCTCATTTTTTTGCAAAACCGCGTTGTAGGAACCGAGAAATCCGCGTATAATAAGGGCAGCAGCACCGAGGAGGCGAGCGCCGTGGCTTATTTGAAACGCAAAATAGACGAGGTTCTCCGGCAATGGAAATCCAAACCAGATCGAAAACCCTTGATTGTCAAAGGCCCCAGACAGGTCGGCAAGACGGAGTCCATCAGGCGTTTTGCCGAAGCGAATTATTCAAGCGTCATTGAGATCAATTTTGTGGAAGAACCGAAGTACAAGCTGATTACCGCGGATGGCTACAAGACGGATGATGTGATCCGGAATATGTCGCGAATGGATCCGTCGAAGAAGTTCATTCCGGGAGAAACCCTGATTTTCTTCGACGAACTGCAAGAGCACCCGGATATCGCAACCGCGCTCAAGTTCTTCCATATCGACGGCAGGTTTGATGTGATCTGCAGCGGCTCTATGCTCGGCATCAACTATCGGAAGATCGAAAGCAACAGCGTCGGTTACAAAACTGACTATGACATGCAATCGCTGGACTTTGAAGAATTCCTTTGGGCAAAGGGCTATCATGACGACTTCATCGAGGATATCTATCAGCATATGGCGCAGACGAAGCCTTTCAACGACGTGATGCTGAAGGTATGTCACGATCTGTTTCTTGATTCCTGTATTCTTGGCGGAATGCCCGCTGTGGTCAGGGAATATATCGAAAAAGGAACATTTGAGGGCACGCTGGAAATCCAGAGACAGCTGATTGCGGATTACAAAGAAGATATCCGCAAATATGCGGATGGCGTGGATCAGACGCGAATCCTGAATATATTCAACCAGATTCCCGTACAGCTTGCAAAGGAGAACAAAAAGTTCCAGATTTCAAAGGTGGCGTCAGGGGCGCGCTTTAAGGATTATCGAGGCTGTATCGAATGGCTGAACGATGCGGGAATCATCCATATCTGCTATTGCCTGCATTTCCCGGAGCTGCCGCTGCGGGGCAACTACGACGATACAAAAATGAAGGTTTACTTTGCCGACAGCGGTTTGCTTGTCGCGCTGCTCGACGATGAGGCGCAGGAGGACCTGCGGGCCAACAAGAATCTGGGCGTTTACAAGGGCGCGCTGTATGAGAATATTGTGGGCGAAGCGCTTGTCAAGGGCGGCTATCCGCTTTACTACTACAAGCGGGAAGATTCCACAATGGAAGTGGACTTCTTTGTCCGAACCGCGAACGAATTGATTCCTGTCGAGGTGAAGGCCAAGAATGGAAAAGCGAAATCCATGCGCACGCTGATTGACAGCGACAGGTATCCGGAGATTCGATACGGTCTCAAGCTGACAGGCGGGAACATCGGCTATGAGGATGGCGTCTATTCGTTCCCGTATTTCTGCACGTTTCTCATGAAACGATATTTGCACAGCCTGCAATAGCCGGCTAACCACGCCGAAGACCGCTCCGCCGCCTGCGCGCCTTCCCCAGCGGGGAAGGCCAAAGCCATCCTCTCGGAACATTTCGCTCAAAGGGAAATGCTTCGGCCAAAAAGGTTGAACGGACGGCCTTCTCGGCTTTCTTTTCTAAACCTTTCTGGCGGACTACACCCCCATTCATGGCTATTTCTTCATACTTTTGGAAGTTTTTTCCTTTTTCGAGGAAAAAAATGATCATTTAAATTGACTTACCCCCCCCCGCGTTATAATTCACGTAATACCAATAATATTGGAGGGGTAAATCATGTTCAAAAAGTGCATCGCATTGCTCACTGCCTTCGTCCTGCTGCTCACGCCGATGACCGCCGGTGCGGTCACATGGGGCGACATCATGACGGGCATCGACACCACGGGCTCCTTCTCCGGCGGCGGAACGACCGCCGTCAAGGAGGGCATCGACACCATCACCGTCTCGGGCGGCGAGGTGGAATTCGAATACGACAAACTTGGGGAAAATTACTATAAGAGCAAAGATACGATTAGCAAGGACGGAACATACGTTTTTTCGAAGGTAACATTGACAAGTACCGATTCTCTTTCTATTCCCATTATTGTAGATTACGGTTCTAATCTCAAGGACTCAATCAAAGTTAAACTTGAGGACTCTGTCACGCTCAACAGCGGAGTTGATGTCGGTTTATTCGATCCAGACGGCACAATCATACTCGAAAACTATGCAGACATTAAGGGTGGTACTGGCCCTGATGGAACTCCCCTTGAAGCTATTTCCATTCACATTTCCGATGCGACTGGCGGCACAGCTAAATTTGAAATGAAAGGAAATGGAACCCTCAGTTCTGGCTCGTATCCCGTCAAGGCAACCTACTATGTGGTTGTGGATAATACAGAGGATGACACAACGGCCATTAAAAATGCTTTTTTGAATCAAATCGATCTCGCTTCCATCCAAAACACACAGCAATTATACGCGTTCGAGGAAGGCGAAGGCGGTCAGTATCGCTTGATCTTATTTGATGGAGATACTGGAGAGCGGAAGACTACTGATTCAGCTTCTCTTGGTCTTTCCGCATTAGCTACTACTACTCCCGAGGTTCCGTCCGAGACGCCCATTCCTGAGCAGCCCGACACGACGCCT
>JAUNPI010000247.1 GCA_030536875.1 Clostridia bacterium | reverse complement strand
CGATGGAAAAGGTCGGGCAGAAGACGGTTTTGCAGGCGCCCACCAGCAGGCCGCGGCGGCGGATGGCGCGGATGAGCGCCTCGACCGTGCTGGTCTTGCCGGATTTGCGGATGCCGACGACGGTGATGACTTTCAAGGGGAGTTCCTCCTGTTTGAATGGTTGAGGGAAATGGAAAAAACGCCGGCTACATGCAGACGAAGCTTATGACGTTCTTCACCCAGCGCCGCCGCGTCGTATCCATCGGCAGCACGAGCTGCCAGCCGCCGCCCGAAAGCGGGGCGAGATAGGCGCCTGCCGCGTCCGCAGCGGGGAGCATGAGCGTCAGCCCATCCTCGCAGGCGACAATGAGATGATGCTCGGGCCATGCGCACAGCGCGCTAAGCAGCGGGATGGCGTGAATGACTTCGTCTCGCTCGGGGCCGGAGGCGCTGGACGCGTGAAAGCGGATTAAGACGCGGGGCAGCTCTTCCCAGCCAGGTTTGAGACCTTTCACAGCGTCGCCTCCCCCAGCGGGACGAACATGTCCCTGTGGTCAAATTCGCCGTGCGAGCCATGCCCGCCGCTTGCATGAACGCCGTGATCGGCGCAGAGGATGACCGAGCCGGAAAACACATCGCACAGCGCATGCGCCGCGCCGTCCAGCGCGGCGAGTTTTGGAGCGAGGCGCGCCGCGTCGTCGCCGACGTCGTGCTCCATATCGTCCAGCCCGTGGAAATGGACGAGCAGAAGCGGCGCGTCGCCCGCCGCAAGGGGCAGCGCCGCGCGCAGGACGGCGTCATCCACGTTTTCCCCCGGCTCGGGCAGCGTTAAAACGGGGGGTTTTTCCAGCGTGAGCGGGGCGCTGTCCGCCTCCACCCATGCGGCCCCGGGGACGCGCATCAGCGAGGGAACGAGCGGCCTGTGGTCGCGGCGGCTGCGGATGCCGTGCGTGTCGGGCCATGTCCCGGTGAGCATGGAGGCCATGCACGGCTGGGTCAGAGGCGGATAGGCCGTTCGGGCGGGCACACAGGGAAACGTCCTTTTGATAAAGGGGAGCCGGGCGCGCTCGTAAAGCGCGTAGCCCAGCCCGTCGATATAGAGGATCATCACGCGCCCGCGCTCAAGCAGCGCCGCCGCGCGTTCAAAGACATCCGTCAAGGCGGCGCGGGGCGGCAGATAAAAAGCGCCCACGGTCTTTCCGCCCATTTGGCAGGGCTCAAGCGCCGCGCAGCCTGACGTCAGGGGGAAGGGGTCGATGGTAAAAAGCGGCGTGATCACCCGCATGAAGGCTCCTTTCGCCGGAGAAAATGCCGGCTGAAACGTCGTATTTGTTCGATTTTTGTCGGGCAAAATGCCACGACAGCGTCATTATAACGCTTCATGGAGAAAAAGTAAAGGATCGTTTTAGTCGATTCTCACAGGTAATTACAGGCCAATTTCAGATTTTTAGCTTGAAAATGGCGAAGGCTGCGTGGTATACCCCGAGTTTGCCACTTGATGAAGAGAAAACAGAACCTATATAAGCCCATT
>JAUNPI010000246.1 GCA_030536875.1 Clostridia bacterium | reverse complement strand
GTTTGCATCACTATGCCGGATATGGGACAATCAAGGGAGGGTGCGGCGGCCATTTTGCCCTGCGTTTACCGGCATCGCCGGGTTTTCGGGGGCGCTGGCCACGGCGGCCACGCCGCCGCGCCCCACCAGAGAGGGGGCGAACGAGCTGAAGACCATCGATAACGCGGCGCTGGTCGCCGCGCGAGGGCTGCGCCGCTGGCGGCGCGAGGCCGAGCTGACGCAGGCGGAGCTGGCCGAGGCCTGCGGCGTCAGCCGCGACACCGTGGTGCGCTGGGAGAGCCCCAACAGCACGCGGAGCATGGGCGTGGTGCATCTGCTGCGCCTGTGTGCCCAGATGGGCATGCAGCCAGCATACCTGTGGCAGTGCATCCTCGGCAAGGGAGGCGGCGCAGATGGCCATAAGCCCGCGTAAGGCCCGGCAGATCTGCAAGCGCTATTATCTCGACTGCGCGAGCATCGCCGACATCGCGGCAGAGCTGCACGTCAGCCGGGAGGCCGTGAGGGGCTGCGTCGATGACCCCGCCGTGCAGGAGGACTACCTGCGGCACATGGAGCAGGCGCGCCGGCGCACGCGCATGCGATCCGCCAGCGCGGCGGAGCTGGCGCTGGATCGGCAGATCAGCTTCCTCTCGGCGGACATGTCCGCCGAGAGGAAGGAGCTCATCATCGAGCAGCAGCGCACGGCGGAGCGCGTGCTCAAGCGGGCGCTGGCGCCGGATCGGGAGAGCGACAGGCAGATCACCATCCGCTGGGAGGGCGAGCCGGTCACGATGGCCATGCCGCCGATCGGGGGCGACCTGCAGCTAGCCGGCGAGACGGGCGGCGACGCATGAGCGAGACGGCCTTCGCCATGCTGGAGGCGAGCCTGACGATGCTGGAGGACGGCTGCCCGAGGGATCCTCGCGCCCAGTTGTGCCGATATCAGAGCGACTACGACGAAGACGCTTGCTGCCGCTGCTGGCGCGCGTACCTGCTGGACGTGGCCAACGGCCCCAGCGCATGGGCGCGGGATCGATATGCGCGGGAGGCGGACGCCCTCGGCGGGCGCTGATCGGGCGCAAGCAGCCCCCCGAAGAGGGCGCCCAGCGGGCCGATCGGCGCGGAATGTGGTGCGACGGGACGCCCAACGCCGCCGATCCGGGCGCTTCGTGGGGGATCACCGCCCCGATTCGGGGCGGTGATGGCTGCTGGGAGCCCTGTCTGAGGGGCACGCCATCCCCCGCGCTGCGCATCGATCGAGGGGTCGAGGGCGCATCATGCCCTTGATGGCCGCGTTACCTGCCCACCAACCGGCCCGGGCGCGCGCGCAGGAGCGCGCAGGGGACGCCGGCAAGGCGCGGAGGCCGGCCCCCGAAGCCGGAGGGCGAGAGGGGGACGACCGGAAGCGCGCGCAGCGAGGCGCAGCCGAGCGAAGGACACCGCAGAGCAGCACCCGCGAGCCGGGCCGACAAGCCCCCCGAGCGCCACACCTTGAGCAAGGGGAGTGAGGCGGCCCCCCACAGGGCCGCCGACCG
>JAUNPI010000087.1 GCA_030536875.1 Clostridia bacterium | reverse complement strand
TCCGGAATATGGCTCATGCCGCAGGATGCGCGCTCCTTGACGGACATGTGCGTGATGTCCTTGTCGTTTAAGAAAATCTGACCGTTTTCGGCCTTCGTCAATCCGGTGAGCGCGTAGACCAGCTCGCTCTGCCCGTTTCCGTCGATGCCCGCGATGCAGACGATTTCGCCCCGCCGCACGTTGAAGGACACGTTGTTCACCAGCGCCTTGCCATGCGTTTTGCCCTTTACCGTCAAATTCTGAACGGTGAGGATGCTCTCCCCCGGCTGGCAGGGCGTCTTGTCCATGACCAGCTGCACCTTGCGGCCGACCATCATTTCGCTCAGCTCTTCCTTGCTGGTCGACGCCACGTCGACGGTGCCGATCGAGCGTCCCTTGCGCAGCACGGTGCAGCGGTCGGCGACGGCCTTGATCTCGTCGAGCTTGTGCGTGATAAAGAGGATGGATTTGCCCTCCGAGGCGAGTTCCTTCATGATCTTCATCAGCTCGTCGATCTCCTGCGGGGTCAAAACGGCCGTCGGCTCGTCGAAGATGAGCACCTCGTTGTCCCGGTAGAGCATCTTGAGGATCTCCGTGCGCTGCTGCATGCCGACGGTGATATCCTCCACCAGCGCGTCGGGATCGACCTTGAGGCCGTAGCGCTCGCTCAGCTCCACGACCTTCTGCCTCGCCTGCGCTTTTTGCAAAAAGCCAAACGGCTTGCTGGCAGGCTCGACGCCCAAGATGATGTTGTCGAGCACGGAAAACACCTCCACCAGCTTAAAGTGCTGGTGAACCATGCCGATGCCCAGCGCGTTGGCGTCGTTTGGATCTCGAATCTTGACGACCTCGCCGTTTTTGCGGATTTCGCCCTTTTCCGGCTGATACAGACCGAAGAGCACGCTCATCAGCGTCGACTTGCCCGCTCCGTTTTCGCCGAGCAGCGCATGAATCTCCCCGCGTCTCAGCTGAAGCGTGATATTGTCGTTGGCGACGATGCCCGGGAACTCCTTGGTGATGTTCAGCATCTCGATGATATACTCGCTCAATGCCGTCACTCCTTTGCTTGCAGCCCTCTTTCCGATTATTATACCGTACAAAGCTCTACTTTGAAAAGGCATATTTTAGCTTTCTGCGCCTTTTTTCCAAAAAACGGCGCGCACATCCGCCTCCCAGCGCTCATAAGATACCATCGTGAGTGAAGTTCTTCGGGCCGCGCCGCCCGCTACATGCAGGGAGGAATCTCCCCCCTGCGTGAAAAAAATGAGGAGGCTTCACTCTATGGATACCATTGAAATTCGCCCCATGAACACCTCGATTTCTTCCTCCCCTACCGCCGCCTTCGCTCAGCCTGGGACGCAGAACAGATCCCGCTGCTGCCGTGAGGACGAGGACGAGACGCGCTCCCGCAACGGTCACGTGCGCTTCAGGAACTGCGAAGAGGTCAAGGAAACGGAGCTCGCGTCGATCGAGCCGGAGCACTCCGGCAAGGTCCTGCTCGTGGATATGACGCTGCGCAACGTCTGCCCGTGCCGCCGCGTGGCCGTGGGCTACCACGTTTCCGAACTGGACGCTTCCGGCAACGAGCATTCTCGCGGCTTCAAAACCCTGACCGTCCCGCCGCACTATAATTCCCGCGCTACCGACGTTCAGGTTCCCCGCGTGCGCTTCCTGCTGCCGGACGACGAGGACACTGAAGAGGGCTGCCAATCCGACGGCACCCGCCGATTCATCGTGCGTTCCGAGGCGCATTACGCCGATTCCAGCGTGAGCATGCCGTGATGCGAAAGGATGTGCCGTCCATGTGTGTCAATCGCTTTTATGACGCCGTCTCTATCGCCGTCAGCATCCTTCTGGGCATCGTGATGACCGTTTTCGCGGCCTTTAACCTACTGACAGCCGGCCTGCTCACGCCAATCTTCGGCGGCTTGCTCGCCGCATTCGCGCTGCTGCTGCTCACGCTCGGCGCCGCCAGCCTGCTTCGCCAGAACGAGAGCATCAACTGCTGCGTCTGCCGCCGGGGCATCCGGCTGCTGATTCCGGCGCTGCTGCTGCTGGCGCTGTCCGCGTTCACGCTGTTCTTCGCGCTGACCAACCTGATCATCGGCCTCATCCTCGCCTTCCTGCTCTATACGCTGATCGCCCTCACCTTCTTCGCCCTGTACGGCTATCTGCGCTGCCTGATCGACTGCCGCGACAGCCAGGAGGGATGCGCTCGGTAACGCTCGCCCGTCTTTCGCATCGCTCAGCCGGGCGCACCCAAAAAGACGCGGGATACGCCCCCTAAAAGGGCGCGTATCCCGCGCACGTTTTTCTCTCCGGAGAAGATCAGCGGATCGAGACGGCCGAGTACCCGGCCTCGGAAATCGCCCTGCGGATCATCTCGTCGTCAAGCGGCTCCTTGCTCCAAACCTCCGCGCATTTTTTTTGCGCGCTGGCCTTGGCCATCATGCCCGGCCGCGCATTAAAAGCGTTTTCCACGCGGCGCGCACAATTCTCGCACATCATTCCCTCCACGGATACGCTCTTGTGATAGGGATAATGGCCGCTGTCCGTATCCTGCGGCCGAACCTTTTTAACCGCGTCCGAGCTGCCGCAGCAGCCGCTGGCGAGCTTCTTCATATAGCTCTTGACGCCCACGATCAACACCGCCAACAGGATCACCAGAATAACCGCCGTCGAAGCATTCATGTTCATCTCTCCTTTATGCCGGGCTTCGCCGCCCCATGCAGCCGCGCCAAGGGCGGCCCATCCTCTGTTTGTTTCGTCAAACATCAAGCTTATTATAGGCCGCTTTCCGGCTTTTGTCAACCGCGTCGCAGACTCCAAAGAATTTTCAAAAAGGGGGTTGACAGCCTCCTCTCCATCCTGTATAATCATGCCATGAGTTAGCCAAGGCTAACCTTCTTCCCTTCAAACAAGCGGCGGCTGCCGCTTTGCTTCGGGATTATTGTTAGTGAATTCTAACTCAACAAGAAATATCAGAGAAAGGAGACGCACATGAACAAGGTTGCAGTGGTCTATTGGAGCGGCACGGGTCACACTCAGGCGATGGCGGAGGCCGTCGCGGAAGCTGCCGGCGCCACCCTGTTTACCGCCGCCGATTTCGACGGCAGCAAGATGGGCGACTTTGACGCGGTCGCCTTCGGCTGCCCCTCGATGGGCACGGAGCAGCTCGAAGAGTCGGAATTTGAGCCGATGTTCGAGACCTGCAGGGCAAGCCTCAACGGCAAGAAAATCGCGCTCTTCGGCTCCTATGGCTGGGGCGATGGCGAATGGATGCGCACGTGGGAGAGCGACTGTCAGGACGCGGGCGCTGTCCTCGCCTGTGACAGCGTCATCTGTCAGGATGAACCGGATGACGATGTGCTCGCCGCTTGCCGCGCGCTGGGTGAAGCGCTGAAATAAGGCTGTCGGGCGGCCTGACGCAGCCGTCCGCCCTCCTTTGCATCGCCTGCGCAAACAAACCCGAAAAGGCATCGGGGCGACGCAGCCGGCTCCCTTTCCGGTAGCGTTCGATGAGGAATCCTCCCAAACATTCCTCCCGATCTTTTTACCCTACATCTTTCCCCCCTTATTTCCTCCCTTATTTTTCCCATGATAAAGCTTCGCCCCGGGAAAGGCGCCTGACGCAGCGCCTTCTCCCGAGGCGAAGTGTTTTTTGGTCTCGGCTTTTCCTCTCCCCTAAGCCCGCTCGAACGTCACCGTGATCGCCGTTCCTCGCCCCGTCTCGCTGTCCACCGCGATGGAGGCATGATGCTTTGCCGCGATGTGTTTGACGATGGCGAGCCCAAGCCCCGTTCCGCCGGTGGCCTTTGAGCGGCTCTTGTCCACGCGGTAAAACCGCTCGAAGATGTGGGCCTGATGCTCCTTGGGGATGCCGATGCCCGTGTCCTGCACGCAGACGATGACCTGATCGCGCACGGGATGCACGTCCACGCGCACGCTTCCTCCCCGAAGATTGTAGCGGATCGCATTGTCGCAGAGGTTGTAAATCAGCTCCTCCATCATCCCCCGGTCCGCGTTCACCACGCAGGGCCGCGCCTCAAGCGTCATGCTGACGCCCATCTGCTCGGCGCTCATGCGCAGCTGCTCCACGACGCCCGCGGCGACCTGATCGAGGCTCACGCTCTCAAGGCTCAGCTCCTGTTCCGGGGAATCCATCTGCGAAAGCCGAATGATGTCGTTGATCAGCGTGAGCAGCCTATTGGCGCTCTTGCGAATCTCCGAGGCAAACCGCGCGATCTGTTCGCCCTGCGCCATGCCGTTCTCGATCAGCTCGGCATAGCCCGAGATCGACGTGAGCGGCGTTTTGAGCTCGTGAGAGACGTTTGCCGTGAACTCCACGCGCATTTCGGCGCTTTGCAGAATCTCCTCGTGTTGTTTCTCGATCATCTGCATGAAGGGTTCCAGCTCGGGGTATCTGGCCACGCCGCTGACGCTGTCCAAATGGGCCGTCATCTGCTCGATCGGGCGGAGCAGCCGGGATGTGAGCACCGTCGCCGCATAGAGGCATAGCCCGATCATCACCGCCATCACGATGAGGATCAGCGGCGCCGAACGCATGTAGATGCTCAGGATGTTGGAAGCCTCCTCCGCCACGCGCAATACGTCGCCGCTCTCCAGCCGAACGGCATAGTAAAACGTGTTTTGGGAAACCGTCTGGGAATTGCGCACGTCCTGCCCCTCGCCCGTGAGCATCGCGCTGCGCACCTCCGGGCGCTCCAAGTGGCTGTCCATCAGCGCCGAATCGGCAAAATTGTCGAAGCTCACCGTGCCGTCGGGCCGAATGAGCGTGACGCGCACATTCTCGCCCAAATCAGGCAGCTCCTCCATCCTCCCGTCTTCCCCGACCAGCGCGGCGATCACCCGCGCGTCGAGGCGAAGGCTGCTCATGACGTGATCCTCAAAGAGGTTGTAGGTCAAAAGCGCCATAGCCGCCGTCGTGACGACGATGGCGGCTATGATAATATAGACGAAATAGGTCAGGATCTTCTTTTTCACGCCGTTCCTCCGCCAAATCGCTCCGCCGCCGCGCCGGCGTCATTGTTCCGCGTCCGCCATGTATCCCACATTGCGAATCGTCTTGATCAGCGAGCCGCATTCCCCCAGCTTCTGGCGGAGCGTGCGCACGTGAACGTCGATCGTGCGCGTCTCGCCCTCAAAGCTCGAATCCCACACGCGCTCCATGATCACCTCGCGCGAGATGACGATGCCGTGGTTCTTCATCAGCAGGCGCAAGAGCTCAAACTCCTTGTACGTGAGCTCCACGGGGACGCCCGCGGCCAGTACCGTGCGCCGCTCGCTGTCCAGCGTCACGTCTCCGCAGACGAGCAGCCTCTCCTCCTCGCCGCCGGAACGCCTGAGCAGCGCCTTGACCCGCGCGATCATCTCCATCACGCCAAACGGCTTGGCGATGTAGTCGTCCGCGCCGCTGTCGAGCCCCTTGACCTTGTCCAGCTCCGTGGATTTAGCCGTCACCAAGATCACCGGAATCCTGCGCGTCTCTGTCCGCGAGCGCAGGCGGCGCAGAATGCTGATGCCGTCCTCGTCCGGCAGCATGATATCCAGCAGGATGAGCTCGGGCAGCTTTTCCGACAGCGCCTTGTCAAACGCCTTGGCGGTGTCAAACCCCATCGCCTGATAGCCGCTGTTTTTGAGCGCAAAGAGCTCGATCTCCTGAATATTCTGGTCGTCCTCCACAATGTAAATCATGTCGTCTTCCCTCCTCGCCTAGGCGCGCCGGTCCGAGCGCTCCCTCGGCTTTGCTCCTCCGTCACTGCGGCAGCTGATACATCCGCTCGTAGGCCAGCTCCTCCTGGTCGAATTCCTCGTGATGCTGGCGCTTCACGCGCAGCAGGTACTCGTGCGCATCGTATTCGTCCTTCGGCACCTGAATCTGATAGATCGCGATATTCGAGCAGTGGTCGGCCACGCGCTCAAAATTCGTGGAGATATCCATGAGCACGAAGCCCATCTGGATCGTGCATTGTCCGCTGGTCAGCCGCTCGATGTGGCGGGACTTGACGCTCGCGTTGATGTCGTCGATGCAGGCCTCCAGCGGCTCGACGGTCTTGGCCATCTCCACATCGCTGTTTTGAAAGCTGTCAAACGACCGGCTCACGATGTCGCGCACCGCTTGGGAAAAGACATGGAGCTCGGCTGCGGCCTTGGGCGAAAACGACAGCTTCTTGCCGTGCATTTCCCGAGCGGAATCGAGCAGGTTGACCGCGTGATCGGAAATGCGCTCGAAATCGCTGATCGAGTGCAGCAGCACGGAAAGGGTATGTCCGTCCTCGGTGGAGAGCTTCTCGCGAGAGAGCTTGACCATATAGGTGCCCAGGCTGTCCTCGTAGCGGTCGATCTTGGTTTCCAGCGCCTGGATGCGTTCGGCCTGTTCCTCGCTGTAGGCCTTGCCGTCCAGCAGATCGATCGCCTCGAAGATCGCCTCGCGCGTGAGCCCCGCCATGCGCTCGGTCACCACGCGGCACTGCTCCACGGCAAAGCCGGGCGTCGAAAGGAAGCGCTCGTCGAGCAGCTGGAAATCGTCGATGCGCTCGGTCTTCTCGTCGTCGGGTATGGTCATGATGGCCAAGCGCTCGAGCAGATGCGAGAACGGCAGGAGCACGAGCGTGGCGCTCACGTTAAACGTCGTGTGGATGACGGCGATGCCCGCGGCGCTGGCCGCTTCGTTCATAAAGGCGAACGGGAAGACGGCGTGGATCGCATAGAACACGAGCATAAAGAGCACCGTGCCGATCAGGTTGAAATACAGGTGGATGAGCGCGGCGCGCTTGGCGTTGCGGCTGGCGCCGATCGCAGAGAGCAGCGCCGTGATGCAGGTGCCCACGTTCTGGCCCATGATGATGGGCAGCGCCGCGCTGAATTTGACCGCGCCGGTCACGCACAGCGCCTGCAGAATGCCCACCGACGCGGACGAGGACTGGATCACCGCCGTGAGCAGCAGGCCGGCCAGCATGCCCAGTATCGGGTTGTCGAACATCAGCAGCATGTTCGTAAAGGCGGGAACGTCGGCAAGCGGCTTCACCGCGTCGCTCATCATCTCCATCCCCGTCATCAGCACGGCAAAGCCGATGAAGATCGTGCCCATGTCGTGCTTCTTTTCGGATTTGGTGAACATGAGCAGAATCACGCCCGCCATCGCCAGCACGGGCGTAAACGACGAGGGCTTGCACAGCTGCACGAGCAGGTTGTTTCCCTCGATGCCCGTCAGCGAAAGGATCCAGCTGGTGATCGTCGTTCCGATATTGGCGCCCATGATGATGCCGGCGGCCTGCGACAGACGCATGATGCCCGAATTCACAAAGCCGACGACCATGACCGTCGTCGCCGAAGAGGATTGAATCACCGCCGTCACGCCCGCGCCCAGCAGAACGGCCATGATCCTGCTGCGCGTCAGCGTCTCCAGAATGCCCTCCAGCTTGCCTCCGGACATGCTTGTCAGCCCTTCGCCCATCACATGCATGCCATAGAGAAACAGCGCCAGACCGCAGACCATATTGAGAAGCCCGAAAATATCCATGCTCGCTTGTCTCCCGCCCCTTTGATCCTCGTTGACGCCCGATCCGGCGCCCGGTTATCGCTTGATTTACACGCTATTCATACTAGCAATTCTGTGTAAAGCCGTCAAGAATAAAACGTTAAAATCAGGTTAAATCTCGCCTTTGCGCCGCGCGCCGTTCATAAGGGGGTAGGAGGGGCTTTAGGAGGGGTCTCCTTCGTCCGTGCCGCGCGCGTGTTCTCCCGTGATCGCATAGATCGCCCATTCGGCGATGTTGGTCGCATGATCTCCGATGCGCTCAAAATACTTCGCCGCCATCAAAAGATCCGCCGCGCATTCGCCGTTTTCCGGCCTCTCCCGGATCGCCTCGATCAGCTCGCGCTTCACCGTGACGAACAGGCCGTCCACCACGTCGTCATGCTCGATGACCCACAGCGCCTTGCCCTGATCGCGCTCGGCAAACGATTCGATGCTCCGCATGAGCATGACGCTGGTTTCGGTGGCCATGCGGCGCAGGCTTTCGTTGGTCATCGGCGGCAGCTGATCGAGCATCAGCTCGATTTCGGAAATATCGGCCGCATGGTCGCCGATGCGCTCCATATCGGTGATCACCTTGAGCGCGGAAGAAACCATTCGCAGATCCCCGGCTACCGGCTGCTGGGCGAGCAGCAGCTTCATGCACATGGACTCGATGAGCCGCTCCTGCTGGTCGATCTCGTCGTCAAAGGCGATGATCTCCCGCGCCTTCTGATCGTCCCGCTCCACGAGCGCGCTGACCGCGCTGGAAATCGCCTTTTCAATCATTTCCCCCATGTGGATCAGTTCCCCATTCAGCTGCCTGAGCTGGCGGTTATACAGGTCTCGCATCTCTTTTCCTCCCATCAGCCGAAACGGCCCGTGATGTAATCCTCCGTCCGCTTGTCGCGCGGCACGGAAAACAGGCGCTCCGTCTTCCCGCTCTCCACGATCTCGCCGAGCAGGAAAAACACCGTTTGATCCGATACGCGCGCGGCCTGCTGCATGTTGTGGGTGACCATCACAATCGTGTATGTTTGCTTGATCTCCAGCACGAGATCCTCGATCTTGCTGGTCGAAATCGGGTCGAGCGCGCTGGTCGGCTCGTCCATGAGGATGACCTCGGGCTCCACGGCAAGCGCCCGGGCGATGCAAAGGCGCTGCTGCTGTCCGCCGGACAGGCCGAGCGCGCTCTTCCTCAGGCGATCCTTCACCTCGTCCCAAATGGCGGCGTCCTTCAGGCTTTTTTCGACGATGGCGTCCAAATCCGCCTTCTTTCTGATGCCGTGCGTGCGCGGGCCGTAGGCGATATTGTCGTAAACGCTCATCGGGAACGGATTCGGCTTCTGGAAGACCATGCCCACGCGCCGGCGCAGCAGGTTGACGTCCATGTCGCCGTACAGGTCTTCGCCGTCCATGCGGATTTCCCCGCTGATCCGGCAGCCCTCCACCAGATCGTTCATGCGGTTGAGGCTCCGCAAAAACGTCGATTTGCCGCAGCCGGAGGGGCCGATCAGCGCCGTGATCTCACCTGCGCCGATATCCAGATTGATTCCTTTGAGCGCGTGGAACGCGCCGTAATACAGATCCATCTCTTTGACTTCAAATTTGTTCACGACAGCTTACCTGCCTTTCATCATTCTGCGCGCAATCCAGCTGGAACCAAAGTTGATGATCAGCGCCAGCGCGAGCAGCACGACGCTGGTGGCATACGCCTGCTCGGTGTACAGGCCCTCGCTGGCCTGCTTGTACATGTGGAGGGCGAGCGTACTTCCGGAATCAAACAGCCCGGCGATCTGCGCCACCGTTCCGGAGGTGTACATCAGCGCCGCCGTCTCGCCGACGATTCGCCCGATAGCCAGGATGACGCCGGAGAGGATGCCCGGCACGGCGGCGGGCAAGACGATGTGCGTTACCGTGCGCAGACGCCCTGCGCCAAGGCCAAAGCTGCCCTCCCGATACGTGTCCGGCACGCAGAGCAGCGCCTCCTCCGCCGTGCGCATGATCAGCGGCAGGGTCATGATCGCCAGCGTCAGACCGCCGGAGAGCATCGAATAGCCGAAGTGCAGCGCGCCGGAAAAGAACAGCATGCCGAAGAGGCCGTACACGATGGACGGGATGCCCTGCAACGTCTCCGTCGTCACGCGCACAAGGCTCACGATCCTGCTCCCCTTTTTCGCGTATTCGACCAGGTAGATCGCCGAACCGATGCCAAAGGGCACGGCGAAGAGCAGCGAAAGCAGCGTCATCGTGCAGGTGTTGACAATCGAGGGAAGCATCGACTGATTGTCCGACGTATAGCGAAGGGAAAACATCTCCAAACGCAGATTCGGAACGCCGTGCAGCAGGATATAGCCCATCAGGAACCCCAGCACGAGCATCGTCACGGCGGCCGCCGCATGCGTAAGTACAGATATGATGCAGGAGCCCGGGTGATTCCGAGCATGTTGAAACGCGGATGCGAGGGACGCGGTGCGCGCGCCCTTGGGGCGGTTTGTCTGTCTTTCAGGCTTGCTCATGCGGCTCGTCCCCTCCTTTTGAGCACGGAAAACGCGAGATTGATGATCAGAATGAACACAAAGAGCACGATGCCCGTGGCAATCAGCGCCTCTCTGTGCAGCCCCGTCGTGTATCCCATCTCCATGACGATGTTGCCCGTCAGCGTTCGAACGCCCTCAAAGAGGCCCTTCGGCATGCGCGGCTGGTTGCCCGCCACCATGATGACCGCCATCGTCTCGCCCATCGCCCGCCCGATGCCCAGCACAATGCCCGCGAGGATACCGCTTGAGGCGGCAGGCGCGACAGCCGTGTACACGGCGCGCTCATGCGTCGCCCCGAGCGCCAGCGCGCCCTCGTAATAGCTGCGCGGCACGGCGCGCAGCGCGGGCTCCACGACGCCGATGATCGTGGGCAAGATCATAATCGCCAGCAAGACCGACGCCGTGAGCAGCGAATTTCCCTTCCCGTCCCACGGCTCGCCCAGCGCGCGCACGGCGGGCACGAGCACGACGATGCCGAAAAAGCCATAGACGACGGACGGTATGCCCGCCAGCAGCTCAACCGCCGGCTTCATCACGCGATACACCGCCTTGGGGCAGAAAAACGCAAGGTACATCGCCGTCAGCAGCGCAACGGGTACGCCGAGCAAAAGCGCGCCGCCCGTGACATAGATGCTGCCCAAGATCATCGGGAAGACGCCGAAGATTTCCGCGCTGGGTTTCCAAACCTTGCCGGAAAGAAAGGCCCCCGGCCCGATTTCTCCCATCGCCGGGAGCCCGCCCGTCAGCAGAAACACGCAGATCAGCGCTACGCAGAGCACGGACATACACGCCGCCGCCAAGAAGACGAGCTCCATCACCTTTTCCTTCAAATGCTGCATGACCAATCTCCTTCAAAGCGCGAAGCGCCGGGTGGGGAAGGCCCGAGGGGATCCTCCCCCTTAAGCCCGCCCAAGGTTCGCCCCTTGGGCCCCGCCGACGCCTCGCCTGTGATTCGGTTGTTTTACCGGATGACCTCGCTCCACTTCGTGGTCTC
>JAUNPI010000086.1 GCA_030536875.1 Clostridia bacterium | reverse complement strand
GTGCGTCATAGGAAAATGTGAAGCTATTCGATGGACATCCTCACGCGCTCAAGCACTTCTTGCAAAAGGTCATTCGGCAGCGCTTCAACGAAAGTGGCCTTGCGCGCGGAAAGGTCAAGGGATTTGACATGCTCACAGAGGATTTCGCCGGTGGTCTTTGTGCGCGCATCCAGCTTGACGTGCATGGGATAGTCCTTGATTTGGCTTGTGATCGGGCAGACAATCGCCATGCGTGTATAGCGATGGAAACTGGCGTTGCTGATGACCAGCGCCGGGCGGCGGCCGGCCTGTTCATGACCGGCTTGCGGGCTGAAATTCATCATAACGAGATCGCCTTGTTCAGGACGATATTCCGCCATCAGTCGATCACCTCCCGGCCGACATCCGAGCCGCTGTCGAACTCGACCGGCTGATAGCCGCCGTGGTAACCGGCAAACAGGTCGTCGAGACTCCTGCGGGGACGCATCTTGCGGAGCGTAATGGCTTCCTGCGTGGCGATGATTTCCACGTTGTCGTTTTCTTGCAGCTGTGCGGCGGCAAGGACGCTTTTCGGAATGCGGATGCCTTGGCTATTGCCCCATTTCTGGATCGTTCCGTACATCATTGAGTTCACCTCCGTCAATCGTAGTATATACAAAGTATATACTTTTGTCAATGGGAATATGCGGGAAAATGTTCAGAGGGCCCGCGTGCGATGCCCGTAGGCGATTCACGGGGATCGGTAGTTTTCGGATACGACGATGGCGTCCCCTGGCGAATCGAAAACACGCTTTCAGACTATGCCGCGGCCCGCTTCGTGTGAAAGGGATTTCGCATACCGAAAAGCGCAGCCACATAGACTGTAGGGACATTGCGGCGGGGGAGGGAAAAGAATGCGCTTGGGCTTTGTCAAAGGAGCGGCGGCGCTGTGCCTGACGGCTGCCGCGGCATCGGCAGGCGTTCTCTATGTCGCGCAGAGAAATCGGCCGCCGCTGGTCATCGAGGTGATGGCCTCGCAGGGCGAGACGCTGGCGGCTTCGCAAACGGCGGATACCGAGCGCCCGCGCGTGCTGATCTACCATACGCACACGTGGGAGGCGTATGAAATGGAAGAGGGAGCGCAATACCAGCCCACGGAGACGTGGCGAACGAAGGACGACCGTTACAACATGGTGCGGGTGGGCGAAGCGCTTGCCCAAGAGCTTTCAAGGCTGGGATTTGCCGTGGTTCACGATCAGACGGCCTTTGAACCGCCGAATCTCTCGCAGGCTTACACGAGGTCATTGGAGATGATCAAGGAGAGGCTCGACGCGGGCGAGACGTATGACTACGTGCTCGACATCCATCGGGACGCCTTCAGCGGCCTGTGGAACGGGGCAAACTGCGTGGAGAGAGAGGATGGAGAACGGCTCGCTTATGTGATGCTGCTAGTGGGCAAGGGGACGGGCGCGACGGGCTCGGGGTTTGACGAGCGGCCCGACTGGCCCCAAAATCTGGCGCTTGCCGAAGAGATCACGCAGGAACTGGGAACGCTTGTGCCCGGCATCTCGCGCGAGGTGAAGGTGAAGACGGGGCGATTTAATCAGCATGTCTCCACCGGCGCTGTGCTCATTGAGGTGGGCAACAACAAAAATACGCTTTCAGAGGCGCTCGCCTCCAGCCCCGTGATCGCCGAGGCGATCGCTCGGGTTCATGAGGCGAGGCGGAGCGCGTCTGAGTGAGCTTTGGCGGGCTCTCGGCTAAGAAGGCCGCCGAGAGGATGGGCTTCAGATGAATTTCTTCATGTGTGTCAGCGCGGCTTTTTCAAGGCGCGAGACCTGCGCCTGGCTGATGCCGATTTCGCCCGCAACCTCCATTTGCGTCCGCCCCTGGAAGAAGCGAAGATTCAGAATGCGCTGCTCGCGCTCGCTGAGGCGGTGCATGGCCTCGCGGATGGCGATGTTTTGCAGCCAGCCGTCCGCGCTGACGCTTTCGTCGCGCACCTGATCGCCGATGGTCAGCGCGTCTGCATTGTCCCCGCCGATGGGCTCGCAGAGACTGATGGGGTCCTGTATGGCTTCGAGCGCAAGGATCACGTCCTCTTCGCAGAGCTCCATTTTTTGGGCGATTTCGGCGGCGGTGGGTTCGCGGCCCAGCTCGGTTTGAAGCCTGTCGCGCATCTGCAGCGCCTTGTAGGCGATATCGCGGAGCGAACGGCTGACGCGAATGGCGTTGTTGTCGCGCAGGTACCGGCGGATTTCGCCGATGATCATCGGGACGGCGTAGGTCGAAAAGCGCACGTTTTGGGTGACGTCAAAGTTATCCAGCGCCTTGATCAGCCCGATGCAGCCCACCTGAAACAGATCGTCCACATTTTCGCCGCGATGATGGAAACGCTGGAGCACGCTGAGCACGAGGCGAAGGTTGCCGCGGATGAATTCCTCTCTGGCCTGCATATCGCCGCCATGCACGAGGGGAAAGAGCTCTCGCATGCGCTCGTTGGTGATCACGGGGAGCGTGGAGGTATCCACGCCGCAGATTTCCACTTTGCCGATTGCCATGTTTGACACGCCTCCAAACGAAAGATAAACGCATTATGACGGGGGTGCGGCGAAAATATTCTCGGGCGAGACGGTCATAATTTCGAATTTGCGGCATAGGACGAGACCGGAAAGCCGAGATCGCGTGAAGCGAAAAAGGGAAAGGGGACGGGTGCGTGACCTATTCGGAACTCAGAAAAAAGGACATCATCTGCATCGGCGACGGAAGGCTGATGGGGCGCGTCACCGATTTGGAGATCGACCCCGTGGACGGGCGCATTCGCGCGCTGATCACCGCGGGTTCATGCGGGATAAGCGGCATCTTTCACGGCGATAAAAACCAATTGACCATACCGTGGGGGCAGATCGCCTGTATCGGCGACGACGTCATCTTGGTATCCGCGGGCGGCTGCTGTTAGGCGGACGCCCGCGCCGCATGTCATGAGGCGATGCGCCGCGCAGACGCGAAGGAGTGGATTGCGGCAGGATTTCCGCGGCAAAGGTTTACGAATTTGCGCGAAAAGGGTATAATAAAGGCGTGCAGCGCACGATTTAGATGAAAAACGCGAGAAAATGAAAAAAAGAGGGAGAATTCATCCATGAAATGCATATACTGCAACTGTACGGAGAGCCGCGTTGTCGATTCGCGCCCGACAGAGGACGGAGCCATTCGCCGGCGTCGGGTGTGCGAGGGCTGCCAACGGCGGTTTACGACGTATGAAAAGATCGAAATGCTTCCGGTATTCGTGGTCAAAAAGGACAAGCGCCGGGAGGCGTTCGACGCGGCGAAGGTGCGAAGCGGCATCGTCAAGGCCTGCGAAAAGCGGCCCGTATCGCTGGAGGAGATTGAACGCTTGGTCAGGCGGGTGGAGACGACCGTCTGCCAACAGCCGGAGCAGGAGGTGACCAGCGAACAGATTGGTCTCATCGTGATGGAGGGGCTCAAGTCGCTCGACGAGGTCGCCTACATTCGTTTTGCGTCCGTCTATCGCCAATTCAAGGACGTGCAGTCCTTCATGCAGGAATTGCAGCAGCTTTTGGATAACCAGAAAAAGCCGGAGGAATAAGAGAATAGCGAGCGCCTCGCGCGACCATGCTTTCGGAAGGAGACGATGAAAACGGAGGCATGGACATGAAAGAGGATTTGAGGCATGGGTTGGGCATAGCGCTGTCTGCGCTTGTCTTTTTGGCGAACTATTCTCCCGCCGCGCGCGCAGCGGCGCAGCAGGTGGCGACGCTGTATGACGCGGAGGCCGGGCAGACGGTGGAGACCGCCGCCGCGGCGGGCGCGCGGACGCTGATTCCCGGCGGACAGGCTGTCGGCGTGGCGCTGAGAACGCGCGGGGTGATGGTCGTAGCCAAGAGCACGAAGGAGGGCGCCAAGAGTTCGCTGCGCGTGGGCGATGTGATCATCTCCGTCGGCGGGGAGAGCGTCACAAGCGCGCAGGAGCTTTCCGAGCATGTGAATGAAGAAAACGCGGACGAGGTGACGCTCGGCGTGCAGCGCGGCGATAAGAGCCTGTCCGTCCGGGTGTCCACCCCGGTGGATGCGTCGGACGGCAAGCGGCGGCTGGGCGTTTGGGTGCGCGACAGCACGGCGGGCGTGGGAACGCTCTCCTATATCGACCCGGCGGCGGGAAGCTATGGCGCGCTTGGACATGCCATTGTGGACGGCGACACGGGCGGCATGCTCGAGGTGAGCGAGGGCGCGATCATGCGCGCTCGGGTCGTCGGCGTGACGCGAGGGCAGAGTGGCAAGGCCGGGGAGCTCAAGGGCAGCTTCCTGCGCGAAAATGAACAGATCGGCTCGCTGGTGTACAACAGCGTCTATGGCATCTATGGACGGATGGACGCGCAGCCGGAGGACGCGCTTTACCCGCAGGGGCTCCCTGTCGGAACCCGAAGCAGCGTTCACACGGGCGAGGCGACGATCATCACGACGGTCGACGAAGACGGCCCCAAGGAATACAAGGTCGAGATTCTGCGCTGTTTTGCGCAGGATGAGCCCAGCCAGAAGGGCATGATCCTGCGGGTGACGGACGAGCGCCTGCTGGAGAAGACGGGCGGTATCGTTCAGGGGATGAGCGGCAGCCCGATCCTGCAGGACGGGCATATCATCGGCGCGGTGACGCACGTGTACCTGAGCGACGCCGCGCAGGGATACGGCATGTACATCGAGTGGATGCTCGAACAGAGCGACCGCCTTTCCGGAGGGGAGGAGGCGGCCGCCTGAGGCAATGCAACACGGAGGAAGGGTGAGCGTTGAAAAACAGAGTGGATATCCTGTGCGCCGTGCGGGACAAGGCGATTTCGCGCATGCTGAGCGCAGAGCTGGACGACGGAGAGCGGTGTACGGTGCGGCTGGCGACGGACGGCACGGCAGCGCTTGAGGCGGCGAGACGGTTTGCGCCGGGCATTCTGGTGGTGGACGCGATCCTGCCCAGCTTGGATGGGCTGGCGCTCGTAGACCGCCTTGGAGCGATGCTCAGGGAGCAGATGCCTCGGGTCATCGGCGGGGCGATGCTCCCGATGGCGGAGGAGGGCTTTTATCGCCGGGGCGCGGTGCGCGTTGTCGGCGTTCCGTGGCGCAGGGAGGAGCTATGCGGGGCCGTGGTGGAGACCATGCGCGAAATGGAAACCTACATCGATTGGGAGAAGGCGCGCGAGGAGCACGAGCGGGCCGCGCGGCTTTTGAGGATGCTGGGCATGCGCCAGACGCTTCGGGGGTTCGACTACCTGTCATGGGCGGCCGCGCTGGCCTGCGAGCGGGAGGAGAGCCTCTTTTCCATCGGCGAGCGGCTGTACCGGCCTATCGCCGAGCGCCTTGGCACAACGCCCCAGAATGTGGAGCGGCTCATCCGCCATGCGGTGGAGAGCGCGATGGATTCCATCGGCGCCGTAGGCATCTATGGCTTTTTCGGCAACACGATCGACCCCACGCGCGGCAAACCGACCAACGCGCAGATGATCGGCATGCTGGCACAGCGCATACGCGTGGAACACCATGCCGGCAGAGACGATTCCGAGCCGGAATCCCTCGCCAGACGGCGATGAGGGCGGAGGCTCTCATTACCTTTGGGTTGATACTGGTTGCCAAAGGGAGACTTCTGTTTCCCCAAAGATTCTGCTATCCTATGGGTACAAGCACGCCTGCAGCCTCAAAAAGCCGATCCGGCTTGCGGCAAACGGCGGCAGCCTGACGCTCCGCAGGCGAGGCGACGGGATGCGGCATGGATAGGGAAGGAGAATACGTACATGGATAGACCGTATGTAATCTGCCATATGCTCAGCACGCTGGATGGGCGTATCAGCGGCAGAGCCATGAGCTGTGAAGGCGCCCGGCAGGCGCAGAAGGAATATGGAAGACTGCGCCGCGAATATGACTGCGATGCGACGCTCTACGGCACAATCACGGCAGAAGAGGTCTGCGCGGAAGGCTTTGTCGGCAAGCTGCCCCGCATGGGGACCAAGCAGCCCCGAACGGATTACGCGGCGCAGCCGGATGCGGATCGCTTTATCGTCGCCGTGGATGCAGCAGGTCAGTTGGCGTGGAAGGACAAGGTGGTCGAGATTCCCGGACGGCCCCGAGCGCATATCATTGAGGTGCTCACCGAAAGCGTATCCGACGAATACATCGCCTATCTCCGTGAGCTGGACATTTCCTACGTCTTTGCCGGAAAAGAAAAGCTGAATTGCGCGCTTGCCCTGCAAAAGCTCGGCGCGCTGTTCCCCATCCGAAAGCTGATGCTGGCGGGCGGCGGCGTCATGAACGGTTCCATGCTGCGCGAAGGGCTGGTCGACGAGCTGAGCGTGGTGCTCTTGCCAACCATTGAAGGGGACAGAAGAGCCGCGGCTCTGGCGGAGTATACGGGCAAGAGCGCGCCCCAAACGCCCGCCGCTTTTTCGCTGATTTCCGCCGAGCCTATGGGCGACGCGCTGTGGCTGCGATACCGGCGCAGGGAAGGGCGGAAGGACGAAGCAAAATGAACGAGGCTCCTCGAAAAAAACGGCGAACAGAGATGGTTTGCAAGGCACGGAAATAGACGGATGGACAAGAAAAAGGAGGCGCGGCAATTCATCGTTGCTGTGCCCCTTTTCAGATGACGAGGAATCAGTTGGCGTTCATCTCCGCCACAGCGGTTTCGACCGCAATTCGGGGGGCGGAAGCATAGTACCCCAGAGAGAGGGCAACACTGATGTACTTATGGAGACTTCTTTTAGACGCGATTGCCCCTTATAATCAAAGCGTATTCAAACATGGCTTTGAAATGTGGGCACAAGGAGGCTGAGAAGATGAATAAAACGAAAATGCTACTTGCGGCGACGCTGAGCATCCTGCTCATTCCCGCGGCGCTTACCGCAGAAGGCGCGCAGGGAAACGGATTGAGCGAAGGCATCGCGGCGATTGAAGAGGCCATGACCGTATCGGGAGGAGGGAAAAATGTGCAGGGGATCGATGAACTTCGCGCGGGCAGCTCGGAACAGACCGTGCCGACGCCGGAGGATTTTCCGGACAGCTATGACTACGGCAGCGGAAGGATCTCCGACTATGTCCGCTCGAGCAATTTCCGGCATCTGCCGGAGCCGGAAGGCGGCGCTACCGTCCTGCGCGCCGAGGTGAATCCGAGCGCCATTCAGGCGTTTTATCTCTGGGAGGAGGGCAACGCGCCCGCCGTCACGCACTTCACCGAAGGCATGACAGGCTACTTTGACAGCTGGGATTTTCGGCCCTATGTGACGGCCATTCCCGTGCGCGAGGGCGTGCAGCCCAAGGGCGCTGTGGTGCTGATGGCGGGCGGCGCGTATCAGTTCCGGGGCAACTACACCGATTCCCTGCCCACGGCGGCCGCGCTGCGGGAGGCGGGCTTTCAGACCTTCATCGTGGACTACCGCCTGTCGCCGTATTCGCAGGAGGAGGGCGCGCTGGATGTGGCGCGGGCCGTCCGCTTCATCCGCCAGAACGCGGACGCATACGGCATTGATCCGGACGATATCGCCGTGATGGGCTTTTCCGCAGGCGGCATTCAAGCGGGTGAGTTTTTGATGCACTACGATGAAGACGTCATTGGCACGGCCTTGGACGACAGCTATGTGCCCGATGCGCTGGACGCGCTTACGGCCCACGCCTCCGCCGCGGGGATGATCTATTCCTTCTATGGCCACCTGAGCGTCGGCAACATGGATCCGGAATGGCTCGAGCAGGGCGAACTGCCGCCGACGTTCTATGTGTATGGCACGGAGGATCCCTTCTTTTCGCAGTTCCAGCGGCAGTACGACGTGCTGCGGGAGATGGGCGTCGCCGCGGGGCGGATTGTGCTGGACGGCTGGCCGCATGGCTTTGGCGCGGACGGCGGCTGGGTACGCGACTATGCGGCATGGCTGGAAGGAGTTTTCATGTCCAAAGGAGAATGCTTATAAAGGCGATGCTGCCACGGTGCGGATTTCGCTGTCGCGGATGCTCTGCAAATCCAAAAAAGCAACCCATTCATAAGGAGGAGAACATCATGAGAAAAGACTTTGGCGCAAAACCTTGGCTCTACCCGCTGCCCGTGCTCATCGTAGGCAGCTACGATGCACAGGGGCGTCCCGACGCGATGAACGCCGCGTGGGGCGGCATCTACGAATCGGATCAGGTCATCCTGTGCCTGAGCGAAGGGCACAAGACCACGAAGAACATCAAGGCGCGCGGCGCATTCACCGTGAGCATCGCCGACCGGGCGCACCTGGTGCAGGCGGATTACGTGGGCATGGTGTCCGCCAATGCCGCTCCGGACAAAATGGAGCGATCCGGGCTGCACAGCGAAAAGAGCGCGCATGTCGATGCGCCGCTGTTTGACGAGTTCCCGATGGCGCTCGAATGCAGGCTGGTCAAGGTCGGCGAGGACGGGCATATCATCGGCGAAATCGTGAATGTCAGCGCCGACGAGCGGATTCTCGGCGAGGACGGGCAGATTGACGCGGACAAGCTCGAGCCCATCTCGTTTGACGCGGTGCATAGAACGTATCGCGTGCTCGGCGAAACGGTCGGAAACGCCTTTTCGGACGGCGCGGCGCTGGGAAAGAACGGATAAACCGGAGACCACAAGGGTGAACGGCTTGGCCCGACGCTGAGCAAGGCGCCGTCATGATCATTGAAAAAGCGGACGCGATGCGGTATAATAGACGCATCAAGTCCGTTTTTTCTCTTTTTGGCGTGACATCTTGTGCGCCGGAGGCGCAGGGGAATGACGCCGCTTTCAATGGGAGGGTGAACATGAGCAAAAAAGCAATTCTGATCGTGTTGGACAGCGTGGGCATCGGCGCGCTGCCGGACGCCGAAAAATATGGCGACAAGGGCGCGGATACGCTGGGGCACATCATGGCGGCCTGCCATCCGGAGCTGCCCAACCTGTTGAGCCTCGGCCTGGCGAATATCGACGGGGCGAGCTTTTCCGGCATGGCGCAAAGCGACGTGAAGGGCAGCTATGGCAGGATGCGGGAGGTCTCCGCCGGCAAGGACACGACGACCGGACACTGGGAGATCGCTGGCGTGCAGCTCGCGCGGCCGTTTCCCACATTCCCAAACGGTTTCCCGCAGGAGTTTATTGAACGCTTCGAGGCGGCCGTAGGAAGGGAGACGATCGGCAACAAGCCCGCTTCCGGCACGGCGATTCTCGACGAGCTGGGCGAGGAACACATCCGCACGGGCAAGCTGATCGTCTACACCTCCGCCGACAGCGTGTTCCAAATCGCGGCGAACGAGGCTGTCGTTCCGCTGGAGGAGCTCTATCGCGACTGCGAGATTGCGCGAGGCATGCTCGCGGGCGATCTTGAGGTGGGGCGGGTCATCGCGCGGCCCTTCGTCGGCGAGCGGGCCGGGGCGTTCAAGCGCACGGGCGGGCGCAGGGATTTCAGCGCCATGCCGCCGGAGACGATGTGCGATCTGCTGGAGCGCGCGGGAAAGACCGTCTACGGCGTGGGCAAGATTGAGGATATCTTCGGGCATCGCGGCATCACGAAATCGAACCATGCGGCGGGCAATCCGGCCTGCATGGAGGCGACCTTTGCGGCGATGCGCGAGGACTTTGACGGCTTGCTGTTTGTGAATCTCGTCGATTTTGACATGGTGTTCGGACATCGGCGCGATCCGGAGGGATACGCGGGCGCGCTGCGCGCGTTTGACGAGCAGCTTCTGCAGATTCAGGCCATGATGGGCGAGGAGGACGTGCTGATCCTCACTGCGGACCACGGCTGCGATCCCTGCCACACGGGAACAGATCATACGCGCGAGCATGTGCCGCTGCTCGTCTGGGGCAAGCGCGTAAAGCCCGGTGTCAACCTCGGGACGAGGGAGACTTATGCCGACATCGCGGCGACGGTGCTCGAGTATTTCGGCGTTCCGAGCACGGTGAAGGGAACATCGTTCCTTCGCGAGATCCTATAACAAGATCCTGAAGACGGAGGGGAAAGCACATGGATGAGATGAAGAGGATTGAGGGCGCGGCCAAGAAGGTGCGCGAGGCGCTGGGCACGGCGGAAATCGGCATCATTCTGGGCAGCGGCTTGGGGGACTATGCCGATGCGCTTGAGAAGGCCGACCGGCTGCCCTATGGCGAGATTCCGGGGTTTCCGGTTTCGACGGTTGCGGGCCACGCGGGGAAGCTCCTTTGCGGCATGCTTCACGGCAAGCGCGTCATGATGATGCAGGGCCGGTTCCATTACTACGAGGGTTACTCGATGAAGGATGTCACGCTGCCTGTCCGCGTGATGCAGAGCGTCGGCGTGAAGACCCTCATCGTCACCAATGCCTGCGGCGGCATCAACCTGAGCTTTGCGCCCGGCGACCTGATGGTCATCTCCGACGTGTTCAGCCTCACGGGGCAGAATCCGTTGATCGGGCAGAATCTGGACGCGTTTGGCCCGCGCTTCCCGGACATGAGCTGCGCGTTCGACCGCGAGCTGCGCGGCCTTGCGCATGCGGTCGCCAAAAAACAGGGGTTTGAACTGCGCGAGGGCGTCTATGCGCAGATGACAGGCCCGTGCTACGAGACGCCCGCGGAGATCCGCATGCTGCGAACGCTGGGGGCGGATGCCGTCGGCATGTCCACCGTGCCGGAGGTCATCGTCGCGCGCCACGGCGGCATGCGCGTGCTGGGCATCAGCTGCATTACGAATATGGCCGCGGGCATTCTCGATCAGCCGCTCAGCCATGCGGAGGTCACCGAGACGGCAAACCGCGCGAAGGGCAGGTTTCAAGCGCTGATTGACGGCGTGGTGAAAGGCATATAAAAGGCATATCAATCGTAAGAAAGGCGACGGGTCGGAGAAGGTTCGGCCCGTTTTTCAATTGGGAGGGTATTTTTTTGAAAACGATGCAGGTTTTGGGCGCCTTGGCGACTCTATAAGGTGTTCGCGGACAAGAGATCAACAAAAGCAGGAAAGGGGGAAAAACGTTTGGAGAAGCCTGTCCAAGAGGGGCGATGTGCTGAGGCGTCGAAGGCCGAGAGGGACGAGCGCTTTGTTCAGGCGGTGCGCGAGCATCGCGAGGCCATGTATCGCGTGGCGCTCTCCATGCTCCGGTCAAAGGCGGATGCGGAGGACGCGGTATCCGAGGCGACCGTGCAGGCCTATGCGCATCTGAATGCGCTGAGATCGTGGGACGCGGTGCGCGCATGGCTGATGCGCATCACCGTCAACGCCTGCCATGCGACGCTGCG
>JAUNPI010000085.1 GCA_030536875.1 Clostridia bacterium | reverse complement strand
AGGTCGCCAATGGGTCGCTTGAGGTTGGTTTGCAATCGGGAATCCGCACATAACTGGTAAACATGTTGTCTTTGTGTTCACGCTGACAGAAGCCGCCATAGAGTTTAAGAATCCGATCAATGCTTTTCAAGCCATAGCCATGCTCACTAACGTCTTCCTTGGTTGTGAGGTAAAGGTTTCCCACTCGCCGTTCTTGCCCATTGGTAGCATTTTGAATCGAAATCAGCAGATTTTGATTGACATATGCCATTTTTACATCAATCGATCGCTTGGCTTCATCCTCAATTTTCAAACTGGCATCAATTGCGTTGTCCAGCAAATTGCTCATCACAACAGAAAGATGATCTTCCAGAATATGGATATCCTCTGGCACAGAAGCATCTACATGAGTGGCAATATGATGTCTTTGAGCATAATCCACTTTGCTGCCCAGCAAGGCGTCCAAAGTGATGTTTCCTGTGTGGAATGGGGTTATAGCCTGAATATCTTCCAGCAGCCTTTGCATATACCGGTCTGCCTTATCATATTCCTTAAGCTGAATATAGCCATGAACGGTATGAAGGTGCGCGTTTATATCATGTTTGAGGGCACGCATACTGGCATAAAGGTCTGCTATTTCTCGTTGTCCGCGTAATTGCATAGCGGTCAGTTTATTCTGTTCTTCTAAACTTCTCTTCCGACGCTTTCTTAACAAAGGAAAGGAAAAACATCAAAGAGAAATTCATACACAAAAGTAGCATGCAAATGAATAGATTGAAAAAAAGGATGATGTTTGGGGTTTGAATATATTCAATTTTCCATAACAGAAGAAGAGAAAAAATGCTGAACAAAGAGAATAAAATGAGTGCATTGCCTCCGCGCTGCGAGGTTTGAAGTTTCCCGTGTTTAGCAATACGAATGATCAACTCTGTGATTGAAAGCTGAGCAATTTTATTGATAACGAGAAACATAATGCGATATCCCGAATACGAAAACAGGTTTTCCACAGCTGTGTGAAGGAACAGGCTGATGAGAGACGAGAGAGAAATCGTTGTTATACCCAACACCAAGCAATTGACCAATGACCATAAAAATGCCTGTATGATCTTCGCACGGCAAACAATGACCGCATAGAGCAAGAATGTCAGCACGACTGGAAACAGATCTGGTATAGGGAGAAGCCCCTGTTCAGAAACGAATTGGATGATTGTGCCGGATAGAGAAAAAATGAACAGTTTTATTCTGGCAGGGCTGCTTCGCTCCTTCTGCGAACTAAAAAGATGGTAAGCCAAATAGCATGTGATCAGCATTTCAAAAAAATCGATGCCAAATTCAATCACATTCCATCCCCACGTAGTCATGGCGTTCCCTTCTTCCGTTGCATTGTGCATCAATATAGTTAGTGAATGGTTGTGTAACGTTCGTAAAATGCGAAGTTCTTCACTCGGCGCACATTTTCCTGCTTTCTACGAACATTTCAACACAAATTGCCAAAAGCATGTTATGTTTTAACTACCGCAGAGCATTTCGCTACAATCAAATAGAGCGCTTGCGGCGGTGTACGGCGGCGGATAGGCTGGCCCCTGTAACGAACGAGATATCGCAGGAGGAGGAACTGAATATGAGAAAACAAGCCGGTTTCGATTGGATGATATGCATGGTCATACTGCTGGTATTTGGCGCTACAGCGCACGCTGAACCTCAGCTATACAGCATTCAAGAGCTGCGAGAGGTGACATCTCCAGTGTGGCGGCAAACGTATCAAGCTTATGGCAGAACGATTGAAGTCAACAAGGAGGTCTATGTACCGCAGGTAGATGCTGCACCCGTGATTATGGTGAGCCTTATGCCGCCGCTACCTGACGTGCAACGAAACGAGCTGGCTGCATGGTATGCCAACGCAGCGAAGACAGATCTTAGCAGAGTTTATGATTTCCGATCGGATGACTTCAACACAGTCATCTGTCACGCTATTTATCCGGAGTGGGGAGAGCGCTCTGACAGCGAGTTCATTTATGGTGAAATGAGCTGGGGTGCGCATGGCGTGTTCGACTATGATATGGATGCCGCCTATGCAGAGGATAATACCCTGACTGTGGCTGAGGCTTTTGATATTGCCAAAAAACGGCTGAAGGAGTTTTACCCTGATCAGGAAGTTTTCCTGCGAAACGTTGCGGTCTATGATCGAAGCTTTTGGAAAAAGACCAAAGAGCCGATTAGTAAAAAGGGACATTATTGGCTGGAATGTACACAGGTTTTTCACGGCATTCCATTAATGGCCAATATATATAGTGCAATTTTGAATAGAAGACCTTTGAAAAACGAACTTTATTGGCGCAACGGCTTTGGAACATTGATAGCCGAAGTATACGATGCGAGTGCCTATAATTTAACATGCAATTTCTTTAAGGAAATAGATGTTCTCTATGCAGATATTCCCCTCCTATCCTTTGACGCAGTGAAGGATAAAGTGGAAGATTTGATTCTTGCTGGTTACGTTCGTTATGTGGATCGCGTTGCTTTAGGATATGTCCAATATGATACCCAAGAATCAAATGAGATGATTCTTGTTCCTTCATGGGTTATTTGGTGCGAGTATGTCAAAGACGGCCCGCGGGAAGAACCTCGTGAAGCTCTTTATACGCAAGGGGCATTTGTAGAGGGCGATACCTATTTTCCCATTATCATCAACGCTCAGACGGGAGAGCTGATGACAATTGAACCGGAGAATGATGATTCAGAGCGTTGCCAGTGCCCGGCAATTCTGGAATGGTAAATACTCCGCCATGAAGACGCACGAAGGGTGTTGAAGCAATGAAACGGATCAGAATAATTGGCGAAAATACATTTTTGTGGCGGAAGCCCCATACTTCCATAGCTTGCTGCGTAAGAAAGGAACGGAAGAATGAAAAGAGTCCTCTTTATTATATGGATGCTTGCGTTGGTCATCCATCTCCAACAGGCAGCTCACGCCGAAAACACCGCCCTGTTCAGCGATGATTTTGCGGGCGGCATTCAATCCATTGTCAATAGCGATGAAGGAATTGTCGTGTTGGGAGAAAAGGGGTTATTCCTGTGGCGCTCCGATACGAACCTTCAGGAACAAATCCTCCATCGTGAAAAGCTTCCGTCCAGCGGCGACCTGTCATTGGTCCTATGGCAGGGGAAACCTTTTCTGTTGGATCAATGGACAGGACAGCTCTATCAGGTGGCAGACGGGCAAGCTTATTTGGCCTACGCTATTCCGGAAGATGTTTTTCAGTATGAGGATCAAGGCGAAATGACAACCAAACAGATCATAAGATGTGTGACAGCAGGCGATAGGCTGTTCCTCTTACTGGGCAGTTTCACCTTTGAGCAGGGCGATGTCAAAGAGCTGTATGCGCTGGAAAGCGATCTGCAAACCCTTACACGCCTGTCTTCTCAGGAAATTCAAGCCCTTTGGTCAGCAGCGGGAGAACAATTGCTGGTTGAGGAAATACTCGATGGCGCAAACCGCCTGTGTCTGTATGACCCGCAGACCCAAAATAACTTGCGGGTATGGAATGAACTGGATACGCAGGAGAAGGCAGGCTTTGTCTGGGACGAAGAGGAAAAGACCCTGTATTATACCGGAGACAGCGGCAAGGTTTACGCACTGGCGGAAGATGGTTCCATCATCCTCTGTGCGTACCTGCCCTTTAAGTTCCAATACACCAGCGATAGCGCCTTTCTTTATCATCAGCAGACTTACGCCTATTTGCATAGCGGCATGTTCTTCATGCGTGAGCTTCAGCGGGATGGCGCGAGCGTCGTTACACTCAACATCATGGGCATGCCGGATGAACAAATGATCGCCCGTTTTTCGGCCGAGTACCCGGAAATTTCCATCAATCTGCAAAACCGAACGGAGGATATACAGGCGCTTCAGCGTGCCATCATCCTTTCCGACGGAAGTGTGGATCTTTATCTGGTCGCTTCGGATGGCATCTATTCCGATGTGATTGAGAAAGGCTACGCCATGACGCTGGAGGCGTCGGAGGCGTTACGCGGTTATGCGGAACGCTTTTATCCTTGGGTGAGAGATGTCATCATCAAGGATGACCAGCTATTGGCGCTTCCTGCATCGATCAGTATTGACCATTGGACAATGAATCAGACCAAATGGAACGAACTGGCATTGGGAGATCGGCCGAAAACCTTGGAGCAGTTGTTTCGGCTGGCGGATCGCTGGCAAGCTGATTATGCACAGGACAATGAGGATTGGTGTCTGTTTGATTGCTTGGACGGTTTGGAGGGCGTTATGCAGGATATGGTTCGCCAATATCTGCTTGAGCATGAAACGTGGGAACAACCAGTCAGCTTTGACACGGAAGAATTTCGCAATGCGGCTGCTGCCGCGTGGGAATACCGGGACGCTTTTCAGTCCAGTGGTGAACAGCAGGCTCTCCTGATGAACTATCCTCAGTATTTCGGCACAGGATATAATGACGAAGACCTCGTTGTTTCCACACTTCCTGTGAGGCTTTCGGAGGAATCGCCATACCGGGTTCGCGGAACGATGGATCTGTGGATACTTAGTCCCGCTTCCCTTCATCAAAAGGAAGCGTTGCTGTTCCTTCAATATGCTATGGAACACATGGATACAGAAACCCGCTACCGAATCGATAGCGGGCGTAATCAGCCTGTCCGCCTTTCGAGCTACGCGCAGCGGATAGAGGAAGTACAGCAGGAGGCTGAGGAACTGCGGCAGCGGCTAGCCCATACCGAGGATGAGGCAGAGCGCATGATGCTGGAAGATACCTTTTTTCAGATAGAGCTGCGGCTTGAGCGCTTGGAGGAAACTTCTTGGGAAATTTCCGAGGCGGATATTGCAATCTACAAGGAAATTGCGCCGTATGTAACCATCCCGCTGCGAACGATTTATCCCAAGGACAGCAGTACAGTTACGCAGACGCTGGATCAGGTGATCAGTCGCTTTGCATCCGGTCAGTTGCCGCTGGATCGATTCATCAAGGAGCTGGACGAGAAGTCCTTGATGATTTTTGCGGAGATGAAATAGAGAAATGACCCTCTAAAATCCCCGATTCTCAGTGCGACCAGCTCTCCACGCCGCGCAGAAGCTCCAATTCGCGGATGTCGCGCGCGTCCGTGAACGCCGAGCGCGAGAGCAGCGCGCCCGCGCGCCAGTAGAGCGGAAGATAGGGAATATCCTGCTCGAATTGGTCCTGAATGAGAAGCATGGTGTTCTGATAGTCGCTCGCGCTCACGCTGGAGCGCAGCTGGGTGATCAGATTGTTCATGTCGTCGGAACGGTAGCGCGTGTAGTTGCAGCTGCCCGTGGAGGCGAGCGTGAAGCCCGGATCGGGGCAGACGTCGAAGTTAAAGGGAACCAACGCGATGGAATAGTTCAGGTTTTTGAGCGCGCTGATGACGCTGTCGCGGGAGACCGTCGTCACATTGACGGGGATGCCCACGGCCTCGAGCTGCTCTTCGATCTTGTTGGCGGCATTGGTGCGCATGGTGGAGCCCGGCTCGTCGTATACCCAGAGGCGCAGGCCCTCGAGCTCCTCGCCATTCTTGTAGCGCTTGCCGTCGTCGGCCATCTTCCAGCCCGCGCTGTCCAGCAGCGAGGCCGCCATCAGCGGGTCGTAGATATCCCGGATCGTCGATTCGTTGGAAAGCCATGTGCCGGCGGGAATCGGCGTGTAGGCGACCGTCGCCATGCTCTGATAGGTGGAGGAGATCAGCGAGCTGCGGTCGATGGCATAGGAGATGGCGCGGCGAACCAGCTCGCCGTCGTTTTCATCCTTGAAGAGCTTGTAGGCGCGGTTGACCAGAAGGACCTCGAGCTGGCGCGTGCGCGCCGTCAGGGAGAAGGCGCTCAGCGATCCCGAATAGCGGGAGGCGTTGATCGAGCGCGTCATGACCACGTCGACGTTCTGCAGGTCAAACGCGGTCAGCGCCTTTTCCGCGTCGGCGTAGATGCTCGCGCGGATGTTGCGGATCTGCGGCGTGCGCTGCCACCAGTTCGTGTTTGCCGTCAGCCAGATGGCGCTGCCCGCCTCGTAGCCGTCGTATTTGTACGGGCCGGTGCCGCTGGGCATCACGTTATAGACCTCCGAGGCGGGAAGGATGGGAAACGTGAGCGCGTAGAGCGAGCCGTAACAGGCCCGACGCAGACGGAAGACGAGCGTCCTGTCGTCCTGCGCTTCCCACGAGCGGATGGAATAGAACGTCGAATAATACAGCCCGCGGTCGGCGAGGTCGACGTCGGAGTTTAAATCGTCGTCAAAGCCCGCCAGCTCGAACATCGCGTCGAGCGTGGCGACGACGTCGTCCGCCGTGAGCGTCTGGCCGTTGTGGAAGGTCACGTTTTCGCGGAGGACGACCTTGAGCATGCGCCCCTCGTTGGTGAATTCGTAGGAGTAGGCGAGCTCCGGCTGGGGCTGATAGTTGTCGTCGAGCGAGAACAGGCCCTCGTACACCAGATCGAGCACGCTGACCACGTCCCGCTGGTTGATGTCCAGCGGCGTGAGCTGAACGTCGTTTGTGGCCACGATGGCGCAGGTCAGCGAGGTCATGCTCTCCGCGGCGGCGAGGGAAGGCGTCAGCAGCAGAGCGAGGGAGAGAAGCACAGCGGTGAAATGAGAGAAGAATATGCGCATGAATCGGTCTCCTTGAACATGGTCGGTCACAGGGCGCTCGGGGCGTCCGGCTCGGGCGTGGGCAGCGGGAAGTAATACTTGCGGTAGACGTCGCGCGCGCGGAGCACGCGCTCGGCATAGGTCGCCGTGTCCCGGGTGGGAATGACGTCGAGCGTCACCCCGTCGCTGCTGTACTGCGGGTTGTTCAGCCAGCTGTCCACGTTGCCCTGACCGGCGTGGTAAGCGCAGACGATCTTGGTCGCGTCCCCGTCAAAGCGGCGGGAGAGATAGCCCAGATACCACGTGCCATACCGGATGTTGGTCTCCGGGTCGTAGAGCTTGTCGAACGTGTAGCTGGCGTCGTCTTCGTCCAGCTTGTGGGCGATCCAGCCGGCGGTGTCCTCCATCAGCTGCATGAGGCCGCGCGCGCCGAGCCGGCTTTCCGCCTGCGGGTCGTAGCTCGATTCGCAGAGGATCACGGCGGCGACGAGCGCGGGATCCAGCGACTGCCCCTGCGCGTAGGAGAGGATGATGTCCCCGTAATAGAGCGGGTGCTGCGCGCGCTCGGCGGCCTCGGCCTCGAGCCGGCGGCGCTCCTCCTGCGCGATCAGGTAATTGCGGGTGATGGCGACGGTGGCCGTGAAAAAGAGGATGACGCACAGCGCGAGCAGAATCGCGCGCATCGGGGCGGGAACGCCCTCAAGCGGCGATGCGCGCCGCCTGCCCCTGCGGGGGGAAGCGGCGACGGCGGCTTGCGGCCGGGCTGGACGGCGGCGGGGCGAGGATTCCCCCGGCGCGAAGGCCGCCTCTTCGGCCTGCTCGGGGCAATGGGGCGGCGTCTCCGGCAGGGCGTCGGCCCCGGCGTCGCCGCGGCGGCGCCTGTGTATGGGCGGTGTGTTCATCGTAAACTCCTTTCCGCGGGCAAGGCGAGGGCGGCAAGCAGCGCGTCGATTTGGCCGTGCGCGCAGCCGAGCGGGCCGTCGGTGGAGATGACCGCGTCGGCCCGGCGGCATTTTTCCGCAAGGGGCATCTGCGAGGCGATGCGCCGCTCGGCCTCCTCGCGCGTCAGGCCGTCGCGCGCGCAGAGCCTGGAAAGCTGCGCCTCGCGCGGCGCGCTGACCACCCATATGCGCGCAAACAGCGCTTCCATGCCGCATTCGTAGAGCAGAGGAATATCGCCGAAGACGAGGCCCTCCGCCGTGTCCAGCGCCTCCAGCTGCCGGGAGACGGAGGCGATGATCAGCGGGTGCAGCAGCGCATTAAGCCGCTCGCGCTGCGCCGGAGAGGAAAAGACGAGCGCGCCCAGCGCGCGGCGGTCGAGCGCGCCGCCGTCAAACACGCCGTCGCCGAAGGCCTCGCGCAGCGCGCCCAACGCCTCGCCGCCAGGGGCTGTCAGCGAGCGGGAGACGGCGTCCGCGTCGACGACGGGATAGCCAAGAGCGCGCAGATAGGCGCTGACGGTGCTCTTGCCGCAGGCGATGGATCCGGTCAGACCGATTTTCATGACACGTCAAGTCTCCTCAAAGTCTCTTACGCCTAAAAGGCTCTTATAAATGGCTCTTATATGAAACGAAACAGCGGGCCAAAACCCTGCATGGAAGCGGGGAAAGATGAAAGAAAGATCATGGAAAGATGGCGGAAAGGCCGGGCGGGGGTCACTTGGTGTCGTACCAAGAGCGCCCGGCGTGAACATCCGCCACGAGCGGGACGCGCAGCTGCGCCGCGCCCTCCATGCATTCGGTCAGCAGCGCGCAGACGCGCTCCGCCTCCTCCTGCGGCGCTTCCACGATCAGCTCGTCGTGAACCTGAAGGATCAGCTTGGCGCGCAGGCCCTCGCGTTCCAGGCGCTCGCGCACGGCGTTCATCGCGATTTTGATGATGTCCGCCGCAGCGCCCTGCACGGGCGTGTTCATCGCGGCGCGCTCGCCGAACTGGCGGCGGTTGTAGTTGGAGGAGGTCAGCTCCGGCAGAGGGCGGCGGCGGCCATACATCGTGACGGAGTAGCCCTCGGCCTTGCCCTGCGCCACGCAGGCGTCCATAAAGCTGCGCACGGCGGGGTAACGGGCAAAATAGCGGTCGATGAATTCGGCGGCCTCCTTGCGGGAGATGTGCAGGTTGGCGGCCAGCCCATAATCGCTGATGCCGTAGACGATGCCGAAATTGACGGCCTTGGCGCTGGAGCGCATGTGAGGGGTGACCTCGTCGAGCGCAACGCCGTAAACCTCCGCCGCCGTGCGCGCGTGGATGTCCTGACCGAGGGTGAAGGCCTCGCACATCGCCCCGTCGCCGGACAGGTGCGCCAGCAGGCGCAGCTCGATCTGCGAATAGTCCGCGTCGACGAGCACGCAGCCGGGCGCGGCAATGAAGGCGCGGCGGATCTCGCGGCCCATTTCCGTGCGCACGGGGATGTTTTGCAGGTTCGGCTCGCTGGAGGAGATGCGCCCCGTCGCGGCGATCGTCTGGTCAAACCAGGTGTGAATGCGCCCGTCGCGGCCCGTCAGCTTGGTGAGGCCCTCGATATAGGTGCTGTTCAGCTTGGCGATCTGGCGGTAGAGCAGGATCTTGTCGATCACCGGATGCAGCGGCGAAAGCTCGGCGAGCGTCTCCGCGTCGGTGGAATAGCCGCGCGCGGTCTTTTTGCGCGCGGGCAGGCCGAGCCGGCCAAAGAGCACGTCGCCCAGCTGCTGCGGGCTGTTGAGGTTGAAGGCCTCTCCGCCGCAGAGCTCGAAGATTTCGGTGCGCAGGGCGGCGATCTGCGCGTTGTACTGCGCGCCGAGCCGAGCCAGCTCCTGACGGTCGACGAGGAAGCCCTCGCGCTCCATCGCGTAGAGCGTATGCAGCAGCGGCAATTCGATTTCGCGGTAGAGCCGGGTCATCTCCTGCGCCTCGAGCGCCTTTTGGTTGCCGAGGAAGAGCTCGTAGAGCGCGGCGGCGTTTTCAGGGGTTTCGTATTTGCCGTTTTGGGGCGCGAGCAGGTAGCTCATCAGCAGCACGTCTTCAAACGGCGCGAGAAGCGGGATGCCCCACAGCGCCAGCTGGGTCATCAGCCGCTTGCCGTTCCAGAGGACGAGCGTGCGCTTGCCCGAAAGCAGCGGCGCGAGCAGGTTAGATGCCGCCACGGGATCAAGCCCACCGCCCAGCAGCCCCTGCGCGAACGGCACGCGCGCGCGCAGCGTGCCGGAGGTGGCCAGAGACACGCCCTCCTCCCCGAGGAGCAGGGCGACCCGATCGCCGGCCGGGAGGGCGGCGAGCCAGCCGGCGATCGCCTCTTCGGTTTCCAGCGTGGTCTCGTCTTCCCAGACGATGGCGGCCTCCGCCGACTCCTCCTCTTTTTGCGCGAGCTGTGTCAGGCGCTGGGCGAGCGTGCGCAGGCCCAGCTTGGAAAAGAGGGGGAGCACGCCGGTCATGTCGCCGAGGCGGCAATCCTCGATGGTCTCCTCCAGCGGGACAAAGCGGGTGATCGTCGCGATTTTCTTGCTCATGACGCCCGACATCTGCCCGGCGAGCAGCTTTTCGCGCTGCTTGCCTTTGAGGTCGCTTTCCGCGTGGGCAAACGTGTTTTCGAGGGTGCCATAGGCGCTCAGCAGCTTGACGGCCGTCCTCTCGCCGATGCCGGGCACGCCGGGGATGTTGTCGCTGGAATCGCCCATCAGCCCCTTGAGGTCGGGGATCTGCTCGGGGGTGACGCCGAAGTCCTCCTTCACCTTTTCGGGTGTGTAGCGCACCACGTCGCTGACGCCGCGCCGGGTGTAGAGCACGCTGCTGCTTTTTGTGACCAGCTGCAGGGAATCGCGGTCGCCCGTCACCAGCAGGGCGGGAAGGCCGGCCTCCTCGCAGCGGCGCGCCATCGTGCCCAGTATGTCGTCGGCCTCGAAGCTGGGGCAGGTCAGCTGGCGGATGCCCATCGCCGTCAGGCACTCGCGCACCAGGTCGAACTGCGGCCGCAGCTCCGGCGCGGTCGGCTTGCGCCCGGCCTTGTATTCGCTGTAGTCCTTGTGGCGAAAGGTTGGGCCGTGCAGATCGAAGGCGACGGCCAGATAGCGCGGGCGCTCGTCTGCGATCACCTTGAGCAGCATGGATAAAAAGCCGAATACGGCGTTGGTGTAAAGGCCATCCTCGTTGGACAGAGGCGGCAGCGCGTGGAACGCGCGGTGCATCAGGCTATTGCCGTCCACGATTACAAAAAGCTCGCTTGTGGTCATCATCATCCCTCGCTCCTTCACAGTTAAGAGTATGATAACACAAAGGGCGGCAAAATACAAATGGATTGCGGCAAAAGGGCGGCGGGGAGTCAAAAGGCGGGCGGCAGGCCGGAGGCGGCGGAAAGGCGGGCGATGGCCAAAACGGCGCGCTCGTGCGCGGCAAAGACGCGCCGGGCGCATGCGCTGACGGGGCCGCCCTGACGCAGGGCGTCTTCCAGCGCGCGGGCTGCGGCGCTGACCTCGTCCAGGCCCAGCTGGGCGGCGAGCCCCTTGAGCGTATGCGCCAGCAGCGCGGCCTCCTGCGTGTGCCCGGCATCCAGCGCGGCGCGGAGGCGGGAGATGGTCTCGTCCTTGGGGTATTCGAGCAGAAAGGCGCGATAGAGCGCCGTGTCTGCCCCCGCGAGCAGGAGCCCGCGGCGCGTGTCGATGACGGGAAGAGCGGCTTCGCCCTTGGCGGCGTGTTTGGCGCTGCGCATGATCATACCTCCTCGTTTGCGCATGGATAAGGCTAGATAAAATAAGAATAACAAAAAGTACGCGCGCCGGCAAGAAAAACCGTTCGACAAACCGGCAAAACACCGCGCGGAAGCAGGAAAAGCGGAGAAAAGCGCGAAAAGAGAATATTTGTAGG
>JAUNPI010000245.1 GCA_030536875.1 Clostridia bacterium | reverse complement strand
CTGTCGCCTCGTAGGTCACGTAGCTCCACCGGTTCGAGAGGAATCCTTCCGCTCGCTTCACCCAGCCCTCCGTGCCCATCGTGTAGGTGTAGATGCTCCCGCTTGCCGCCGCGACAAACACGTCCGCGTCATCCGGCCGCGTCCGCCGGTAGAACCGGGTCAGCGTCTCAATCGGCGCGCCCAGCGAGGGGAACGCCCGGCTCGTTCCGCAGCCGGAGGCCAGCAGCCCCCGCTCCGTGCGGATGTTCTCCGCCCGGTAAGCGTAGTTCGTGGAGACGTTCGTGTCCCCCGCCGCCTGATGAATCCCCTTCGGCGTGGGGATCGTAAATCGCCCCGCGTAATCGCTGTCCGATATCGCCATCTCCGTCCCCTCCTTTGCCAACTCCGGACGCTCCGCCCCGTTTCCTTTCATCCCGCTCATCCCGCACTGCGGGCGCTTGGCCCCGGTCTCGCCATCTTCCTTACGCCGTCATCCCGCACTCGATCCTCACCGCGAACTCCGGCTGGAGCAGCTTGACGCCGAAGCCGTCCATCTTCCAGCCGACAGAGCTGATCTGGTCAAGCGGGTCGGCGGCGCCCGCGCTTCCGCTCGGCTTGACGATCACGCGCGGCCTCGCGCCCTTCCAGCTGGTGATGCCGTAGGCGTATTTGCCCAGCACGATGACGCTCGCCACGTCGTATTTGTCCGTGCTCGAGGAGCCGATCGCCGCGCCCGAGCCCGCGAAAACCTTCGCCTCCGTCGTCTCCACGAGGCGCACGCCGAACAGGCGGCCCACCTCGCCGGTGTAGATGTTCTCCTTGTCCTGATACTGGCTGACCTTCACAAACGCGTCGTCGTCCTGAAGGTCGTAGACCACGTCCGGCCCGACGATGGCGACATAGTATCCGTTAAACCGCTGCGCGTTCGCCTTCTTGAGCATTTTGACGGCCTTGCGCAGCTCCACGCTGGTCAGCTTGTCGCTGCTGGTGAGCGCGGCGCGGCTCGTCTTGCCTCCGGCATAGATGACGTTCGTGCAGCTGGCCAGCTCCTCGCGCACGACCGCGTCGATGCTCCTGGCCCCCTGGTTGGCGAACGCCTCAACCTTGCGCGAAAGGTTCACGTCCAGGTTCGCCAGATCGAACAGGTCGGAAAAATTGCCGTACCTGCCGTATTGCTTCAGCTGCACGACCTGCTGCACCTCGCTCATGAGCACGCCGTCGCCCGGGTTGCCCTCCGCCAGCTCCGTGGTGTCCGTCTCCAGCGGCACGAGCTTGCGCATGTTCATGAGCCTGCCGCTGTTTTTCGGCATCGGGTAAACCTCGCCAAACTGCAGGTGAACCAGCTCCGGCTCAAACGTGCGCAGAAGCGTCCGGTTGTAAAACGTCTGCATCGCCGGGCTCAAGCCCGTGCTTCCGGTAAAGTTGCTGTTCGTGGCGGTGTATGCCATGTTTCATTCCTCCCTTTGGCTTTTCATAGCCGGTCTTTCCGTTCGGAATCGTCTCATCCGAATCGCCTTGTCGGCATCCTTCCGTCCGGCTTCTCTCGCCGGAATCGTCCCGTCAGATCTGCACGCGCGCGCCCATCATGGCCTTTTCCATCGCGCGCGCATAGAACGCGTCAAACTCCTTGTCGCTCAT
>JAUNPI010000244.1 GCA_030536875.1 Clostridia bacterium | reverse complement strand
GACCGCCACGCCGGAACCGACGGCAACGCCCGCGCCGCAGGAGCTGCGCGTCTACGCGCGCGTGAACAATGACGGCACGCCGCTGCGCGGCAACCCGAGCGCGGAAGCCTACCTGCAGACCATCCTCCAGAAGGACGACGTGGTCTACACCTACCAGACGATGATCGCCGAGGACGGCATGACGTGGTACCTGGTGCAGTTCAGCGGCCAGTGGGGCTA
This sequence comes from Clostridia bacterium, assembly GCA_030536875.1. GTDB lineage: Bacteria > Bacillota > Clostridia > Christensenellales > Aristaeellaceae > Ventricola. The sequence continues at coordinate 1,400 of JAUNPI010000244.1, read as the reverse complement.
TGTCCGCGCGGATCTCGTCCGCCTGATGGGCGAGGCGGAGACGGCGGAATACCTCGCCGCGCTCGAAGCGGCGCTGGCGACCCCCACGCCGATGCCTCAGGACACGCCGGAACCGGTGGGCCCGGATTCCACCAGCGCGTATGCCAAGCTGATCAAGGATTCCGTCAACCTGCGGCGCACGCCGTCCGCCTCCGGCACCTCGCTGGGGCGCATCCCGGTCAACACGCTGCTGCTGGTCGTGGGTTCCGAGTTTGACGGCACATACACGTGGTATCAGGTCAACTACAACGGGCAGGACGGCTATGTCCGCAGCGACATGGCGCAGATGCTGACCATCGCCGAGCTGCAGGCCTACCTGGCGGAGCAGGCGAGCGTCACGCCGAAGCCCGGAGCGACCGTGACCCCGAACAAGAACAACAACACCAGCTACGTCATCAACGGCAGCCCGCTTCAGGACCTGATCCCTGTTGACAACAGCTGGACGAACAACGTGATTTCCGGCATGCCGAGCTACGCGACGGCGACGCCCGACCCGAACGCGACGCCGACCCCGGAGCCGCCCGAGACGAGCGCGGCGCTCATCAGCGGCAGCGGCGAGATCAGCGTGAGCAATGTGCCCGCGAAGACGGAAAGCGGCACGTTCACCGTGTACGGCAAGGCGAAACCGAACGCGGAGATTCAGGCGGTCATCAACCTGACGGCGGAGGCCACGGCGACGCCCGATCCGAGCGCGACGCCGAGCCCGACGCCGCAGATCATCGGCCTGACGAACTTCCGGTGGATCGCCAGCGCGGCGGCGGAGGAAGCGCCCCAGACGATGCAGCGCACCGTCGGGACGGCCGTCGCCGACGAGAACGGCAATTTCACGATGGACGTGACGCTGCCGATGCCGGGCGAATACATCGTCGAGTTTGCCTCGAACGACGGCGCGTTTGCGCGCTACGGCGTGACCTATGACACCGGCGCGACGCCGGAGCCGACGGTTCAGCCGCTGCCGACCGCCGCGCCCGTCGAGGAAGACGGCGGCATGGGCGCGATGCCCTTTGTGATCGCGGGCATTCTGATCGTGATCGCCGCGGCCGTCTATGGCGTCTACATCTATCGCCGCAGGACCGAGGAGGCCGAAGAGGAGGAGGAAGACGAGGACGAGGAGACCGAGCTGCGCGAAGAGCAGCTGGCTCAGCAGCGCATGCGCCGCACCGAGGCGGGCGCGCCCGGCGTCCCGAAGATGCCTCAAAACCAGATGGGCCAAGTCCCGGCCTACATGAAGAACGCGGATCAGCCGGCGAAGCCGCGCACGAGCCCGTATGAAAAGCCCGCTGCGCCCGCCGATCCGGCAAAGCCCGTGATCCCGACCGCGCCGACCGCGCCGACAAGGCCCGCGACGCCGACTGCGCCGG
>JAUNPI010000001.1:44933-54240 GCA_030536875.1 Clostridia bacterium | reverse complement strand
AAAGCCCAACGGATCAAAGCGCAACAAACCAAAGGCCTGCGAAGAGAAGAAGGCGGTTGTGGGCGTTGGCGTGGATTCTCCTGCTTCTCTTCCTCTTGTCCTGCTGCACACGCCGGAACCCGGGCATTGACTATGCGCGCTCCATCATTCTGGCCAACGACGAAAAGCGGACAGACCGCGTGGAGCCGCGCCGGGCCACGGAGCTGATCGCCTACCGGCAGACGGGCATCGTGGGAAAATCCGCGTCCGTCATTTCCAACTACTTGGAATCCATGTCCACCACGCTGTTCATGCCCATCCACATTTCGTGGAAGGATGAGCAGTCCTCCGGGCGCGAAGCGCTGCTCTACGCGAGGGCCGCCGCCCAAAGCGGGCGGCAGGTTCTGCTCCTGTATACGCCGGAAATGATGGTCGAGGAGCTGCAAAGCGGCATCGAGGTTCTCCCCCTCTATTCCTCGATCGCCATACTCGCGCGCGAACGCGTGTGCTTTGCCGTCCGGGCGGATTCCCCTTACACAAGCATGGCGGAGGTTCGGCTCGACGCCCTGTCCGGTCAGACCTTCCGTGTCGGCGGTCAATCCGTCTCGGGCGGAATCGACGAGCTGAGGTTGATCCACCTGGGCGGCCTTCCGCAGGAAAACGCGCGGTATGTCTCCGCCGGCCGCCGGTCGGCGCTCTACGCGCTCTTGGACGGCACGGTCGACGTCGCATGCATGCCCGTAAGCGAGGCCGAAGAGGCGCGGGCGGAGGGGCGCATCCGCATTCTCTCCTGCCCCGCGCTGGAAGATCCCGGGAACTGCCTCGGCATGAACTGGCTTTGCCTGCTCCTGCCCGGCAGCCAGACCGACCTGCAGACCGAATACTGGCGTCAGACCATGTACGCCTTCTGCGCCTCCCTATTCTGGGAAAAGGTCGCCGCGGAGCAGCGATGGGTTCTTTCGTTCATGGATGCGCAGCAGTTACGGCGTTTTCTTGAGACGCAGCGGGCGGCGCTTTTGCCCCTTTCCGGCGCGGATGCGCTTCCCGCCTCCGCCGCCGAACCCCGGCAATAGGCGGCAGGGGCTTGCATTTTGGCCCCAACTTTGCTATAATGCTTGCCGACAACCGAATGGACTGTTCGAAACCATCCAGTCCTTAAACAAAACTATGGGCCGAGGAGAGCGCTTGAGGCGCCCTTCTCACGACGGCCTTGCGCCGTTTTTTTGTTGACGGCACGAAGCCGCCCTGTTCGTTTTGCTGGTTGAGCAAAATGACAAAGGAGAATCCACCCGATGAACACCACGATGAACCCCGCCGCAGACAGCGGCAAAAAAATGACCACGCGCGCGCTTGCCCGCGGCGCCGTGATCGCCGCGCTCTATGCCGCGCTGACGCTGCTGCTGGCCCCGCTCTCCTATGGCGAGGTGCAGATCCGCTTCTCCGAGGCGTTCACGCTGCTGCCCGTGTTGCTGCCGGAGGCCGTGCCCGCGCTGGCCGTCGGTTGCCTGCTATCCAACATCCTCGGCGGCTGCACGATCTTTGACATCGTCTTCGGCACGCTCGCCACGCTGCTGGCCGCCCTGTGTACGCGCCGCCTGCGCGATCATCTCTATCTCGCCGCCGTCATGCCCGTGCTCTTCAATGGGGTGATCGTCGGGGCCGTCGTCCACTTCTGCTATGCGCCGGTGATCCCGCTTGCGCTGTGCATGCTCTCCGTCGCCGCCGGCGAGGCCGTCGCCTGCCTGATCGTGGGTCCGCTGGTCGTTCGCCTGCTCCGCCGCCTGCCCAAGGGGCTGCTCGAGTGACACTTCGGTTTCAAAAACGCTCTTGACATTCGCGCCGCATGGCGCTACTCTGTATCTGTACCACTTGAGTACGGATACTTTTTTTGTCCGAATACGTCGCCCAAATGCATTGAACCAAGGAGGAATGTTCCCATGCGTATCGCACTGATCAACGAGAACTCTCAGGCTTCCAAAAACGCCCAGATCGAGGCCGCCCTCAAAAAGGTCGTCACCCCGATGGGCCATCAGGTCGACAACTACGGCATGTACGGTCAGGCGGGCGAGCCGTCCCTCACCTATGTGCAAAACGGCATCCTCGCCGCCATCCTGCTCAATTCCGGCGCGGCGGATTACGTCGTCACCGGCTGCGGCACGGGCGAGGGCGCGATGCTCGCGCTCAACAGCTTCCCCGGCGTCCTCTGCGGCCACGTCGTCGACCCGTCGGACGGCTTCATGTTCGCCCAGATCAACGACGGCAACGCCGTCTCCATGCCCTTTGCCAAGGGATACGGCTGGGGCGCGGAGCTCAACCTCGAATACACCTTTGAAAAGCTCTTCGGCTTCGGCAGCGGCAACGGCTACCCGGCCGACCGCGTCGTTCCCGAGCAGCGCAACAAGAAGATCCTCGACGCCGTGCGCGCCCACACCCTCAAGGACCTCATCACCTGCCTGAAGGGCATCGATCAGGAGCTGGTGCGCGGCGCCGTCGCGGGCGAAAGGTTTGCGCAGCTCTTCTTCGCCAACGCCAAGGACGAGGCGATCGTCGCCTATGTGAAGGAGCTTCTCGCGTAAGGAGGCAAAGCCATGCTCAGCGATCTTTCCTTTCTGAGCTTCCCCCTGCCGCCGGATGTGCAGCGCCTGTTTGAAGCGGGCGACTTTGCGCGCATGGAGCGCGTCATCGCGCGGCGTCTTCAAGACCCGCGCACGCCGGGATGCCTTGCAAGCAGGCTTCGCTTCCAGCTGGAGATCGCAAGAGAGATCCCCGCCGCCTATCCGCACACGCGCTCGCAGCTCCTCGCCCAGCTTCAGGAGCGCGTGCAGGGGTTTACCGAGGATGAGCTGGAAACCCTGCGCGACGACGGCACGCTCGACTGGCGCTACATCGACGGCGAGGTGTTCTTCAAGGACAACTGCATCTCCAACCTGTTCAAGACGCGCGGCGAATACGCCGAGCGCGCCGTCGATCCCCTCGTGCGCGAAAACGCGCTGCGCCGCAGCGCCATGCTGAACGCCGTCATCTCGAGGATGAAAGCGCAGGGCGGCATCCGCGCGCGCTTTGAGCTGCACGAGGAGATGACCGTGAGAAGCGACCGCCTTGCGCCCGGCGAAACGCTGCGCATCCACCTGCCGCTGCCCGTCGTTCACGCGCAGGTCGCCTCCGCCGCTCTGCTTTCCACCTCTCACCCCGCCGCGTATATCGCGCCGGAGGACGAGCCGCACCGCACCGTCTATTTCGAGCTCCCCTACGAGCCGGGCATGCGCGTGAGCGCGGAGCTGAGCTACGAGATTGACGCGCGCTATCTCAAGCCGGAGGCGGAGGCCGTCTTACCCGAGCAGCCCACGTTTGACACGCAGGAGCAGCCGCCGCATGTCGTCTTCACGCCGTATCTGCGCGCGCTGGCGAAGGAAATCGTCGGCGAGGAAACCAATCCGCTTCAAAAGGCGCGCCGCATCTACGACTTCATCACCACGCAGGCGGTCTATCGCTTCATGCCGCCGTATCTGACGGTGACGAACATCCCGGAATACTTCGCAAGCGGCCTGCGCGGCGACTGCGGCGTTCAGGCGCTGACGTTCATCACCCTCTGCCGCCTGTGCGGCATCCCCGCCCGCTGGCAGGCCGGGCTGGCCACGGAGCCCGCCTCCGCCGGCAATCACGACTGGGCGCGCTTCTACGTCGCGCCCTACGGCTGGCTGTTTGCGGATTGCTCCTTCGGCGGTTCGGCCTACCGCGCCGGGGAAACGGAGCGCTGGAATTTCTACTTTGGCAATCTGGAGCCGTGGCGTCTGCCGCTGTGCAGCGACTTCCAGCAGGAATTCAATCCCCCGCGCCGCTTCCTGCGCCGCGACCCTTACGACAACCAGAACGGCGAAGTCGAAACCCTGACACGCGCGCTCGCGCGCGAGGAATACGACACGGGCTGCCGCGTGGTTCGCTATGAGGAGCTGAGCTGAATCGCGCCCGTTTTCCCCCGAAAAACATGGAAAACCAAAGACAGCTGCTGCGGACGCATTGATCCGCAGCAGCCTTTTGTTGTGTAAGGTTTGGCACTTATACCCATTCGCAATTAAAATGCTTAACAGAGCGCATTAGATTTTTTGCTCTGACGAAGCCATTGACATAGCGCCGTCCTTTAACATGGCGTTCAGCACGCCGGGCTGTTCCAAGATCGTAGTCGTACATGGTATGCATACTTTGTTCCGCCTTTCTTCGTGGTTCACAGGCCGCCTCAAGGCGACGCATCAAAACAGCTCTCGAAGGTAAATGGGTCTGCGCCTGAATTCGGGCAGCCGCTCGCCGCCGGCTTTGATATCCGTTCTGCATCGCAGCGCAGTGGGCAGATCCGACGCGCCGAGCAGCAGCAGCGAAAGCGCCTGTATGCTGGCCCGAATATCGGCCTTCCCCTGCTCGCGGCGCACCTGCGTCTCCCCTCCCGTGCGGCGCACGGAAAACACGCCGCAGTTGCACGATAGCACGGGATCATCGACGCACACGGCAAAGCTTGTGCCCTCCTCCCACGGGTAGAGCTGCAAGCACCGCTCGACATTGACCACGCGCAGCATGCCCTGCGCCTGCCGGGTGACGCTGATGCCATACGGCTCGGCAAACAGCTGGAAGGGATCCACATCGCCCGGCAGCGTCATAACCAGCCTCCTGTTTCCGCTAGGGGAAAGCCGCTTCAAAAAGCCGAATATCCCCGTCAGCGCCTCGGGCGTGGTAAACGCCCAGTCGCTGACGGTAAACCCCTTTCCCTGTTCGAGCTTTTCATGCAATACGGTGGCATACCCCTGCGCTTCCCCCTCGTCGTTTTCCCAGACGTAGGTATAGGTGTGCGAGAGATACGGGTCCCTTTCCAGCCTTTTATCCCACATCTCCTTCGTGCGCAGGCAGGCGAGGTTATGCCCGGCCGCAAAGCGCTCATAGATGCGCTCGATATCCGACCGATCCTGCCCGGGTACATATTGACGCACGCGTCCGGTGTCGGCGAAGGCGGCAAGGCCCTCCGGCCGGACGGTCACAATGTCCGCGGGCGCGCCAGTTTCAAACCCGTAGCGCCGGTAAAACGGATGCGAAAACGGGTAAAGCGAGGAAAGCAGATCCCCGCGGGCGTAGGCCTGCTCCAGCGTAAAATGCAGCAAGCGGCGGATCGAGCCGTTTCCCCTGTGCTCCGGCAGCGTGCAGACGCCGCCCACGCCGCACATGCCCGCCGCCTGCCCCCAATAAAACGCATCGAAGGGATTGCCCACCACGCAGGAGGTCATCTTTCCGCTCTCGTCAAAAGCGCCGTAAATATTCTCGTGCCTGTGTCCGTCGTCGTTGACGGGCGTCTGCGTCCGCTCGTAGCGGAAGCATAAGCTCATGATGTTCTGCGCCTCCAAATACTCTTGGGGCCTGATCTGTCGGATCTGCGTCATGGTCTTCCCCTCTTTCTGCGCTAGACGAGCATGCCGCGCGCGGCGACCCGCTCCTTGCGCGCCTTTCCGTTTTCCAGCAGGTAGACATCGCTTTGCAGGTTGATCGCCGTGCAGACGTGAATGGGATACAGCGCCAGCTTTTCCCCGACGCGCAGGCGCGTATCGCCCGCATCGCAGACCAGCATGCCGTGCTCCTCGTTCATGCGCGCCAGCCGAAGGTCGGGCCTGTCCACCGGCATCGCGTAACCCGGAAAATGATGCGGCTCCACACCGATGGGAATATCGCAGGAAAACGTCTTGGTTCCTCCGTCGATGACGGCGTAGCCCGGATGGGGCACGCTGACCACGGTCACCACATAGCGCGCCGCAATCTACTCCACGGCCGCCGCCCGCTCCGCGACAAGCAGTTCGTCGTTGAACACATACGTTCCGGGGCGAATCTCCGAAACCATGCCGGTTTGCGCAACCGCGATGCCGGTGGGCGTGGAACCCCCGCTCACATCCCGAAGCTCCACGCCGCGCCGGCGTATGGCCCTCGCCGCGTCGGCCAGCATTCTCCCCTCCTCTTCGGCCGCCTGGGCGGCGTCTGCGCAGGGCTTTCCCCCGTAGACGAGCCCTTTAAACGTGTATATGCCCGTCAGCTCGAGCCCGCGCATCTGCGCCACGCGCTCGGCCAGCTCCGCCGCCTGCTCCGCGGCGACGCCCGTTCGCCCCGCCCCGGTGTCGATCTCAAGCCGCACCTCTAGCCGGACGCCTTCGCGCCTCGCCGTCCGGTCGAGCTCCGCGGCCCCTTCTTCACTGTCCACAGCCAAAATGAGCCTGCGCACGCGCCTGCTCAGGTCGATTGCCCGGCGGATGCGAAAATCCCCTACCATCGGATAGGCGATGAATATGTCGTCTATGCCGCCGTCCGCCATCACCTCGGCCTCCGATACCTTGGCGCAAGTGATGCCCTTGGCCCCCGCTTCCACCTGCATGCGGGCGAACAGCGGCATCTTGTGCGTCTTGATGTGCGGCCTGAGCGCGCAGTTCGCCGCGTCCGCGGCGCACTGCATGCGCAGGATGTTTGCCCGCGCCTTCTCCACGTCGATCACCACGCACGGTGTCTCCAACCCTTCCATCCAGCTTTGCATCCGTCCGCCTCCGTTCAGGTTCATATTGTTCATTCACATTCCTCAAAAGCATGCTCGGGACAGTGCGTTCCGGCGTTTCCCTCATGCATGCACGACGCGGGCCGTTCCGGCCGCCCGGGGCCGCTCGCCCAGCCACGCGGCCTTTCCGCCGATGAAAACCGCTTCCATCCCCGTGCTCAGCCTCTGCGGCTCCTCGTATGTCGCATGATCCCGTACAAGCGCGGGATCAAACACGCAGATATCCGCCCGCTTTCCCGGCGCAAGCAGCCCCGCGTCGGCCATGCCAAGCCTCTGCGCGGGAAGGGCCGTCATTTTGCGCACGGCTTCGGGCAGGCCGATTACGCCGCGCTCTACGACCAAATCGCGTATCACCCGGGCAAACGCGCCGTAACGGCGGGGATGCGACGGCCCCTGGCTGTAGAGCGCGTCGGATATGAGGCACGCATAGGGCAGGCGCGCCACGGCGTCCACATCGTCTCTGGACATGCTGTGTACCACGATTTGCGCATTCCCTCGCGACTCGGCCAACAGCCGGCACAGCGCCTCGACGGGGTCGGACAGATTGCGCTCATTGCAGATCGCCTCAAGGCTCTTGCCCGCAAGGCGTTCTCCGCCCGCCAGCGCGGCGCTGCTCACGGTGATTCGGTCCCAGCCGATGGATTCGGCCATGTTGTCCCATCCCGGCTGCGGCTTCCCAAGCGCAAGCCGCACCTGCTCGACGCCTTGCCGGGTGCCCAGCTTGTCCCACAGGCGCTCGCCGTCGTCCTCCAGCACGCAGGGCGGCAGCAGGGAGACGAGCGTCGTCGCGCCCGCATCGTAGGGGTAGACGTCGCATGTCACGTCGAGGCCGCCCGCTCTCGCCCGCTCAATCTCCTCGATCGCCTCGCCGATGCCCCTTCCCCAATTGCGGATTCCGGTACACTTCAGGTGGCTGATATGCACGGGTACGCCCGCGCGTTCGCCCCAATGGATGACCTCCCTGACGGAGGGGACCAGCCCGTCCCCCTCCCCGCGGATATGGCAGCAGACCGGCCGGCCATACGGCGCGGCCGCCGAGATCAGCGAAATATACTCCTCATCCGTGTTGTAGCATTCCGGCGCATACATCACGCCGACGGAGAGGCCCAGCATGCCCGCCTCAAGAGCGCAGGCGATCATCTCCTTCGCCCGCTGCAGCTCCGAATGCGCAAACGGCTTTCTGGCATACCCTTTGACCGCGGCGCGCACGGCGCCCAGCCCCACCAGCATGCCCATGTTGACCCGCGGAGGCTTTTGCGCCAGCGCGCGCATGTAGGCCTCCCCGTCCGCGAAGCGAAGGCCGCGCGCCGGCCCCAGGCAGGGGGCGACATACGCCTGTATCTGCTCGGCGTAGGGCTCAGGCGTGGGCACGATGGAAAGGCCGCAGTTCCCGCCGACAACCGTCGTGATTCCCTGCGCCAGTTCGGCAATCCCAAACTGCGGGTCGATGAGCGCCGCGATGTCGCAGTGCCTGTGGATATCGATAAACCCGGGGGTAACCACCTTTCCCGCGGCCTGAACCAGCGTCGCGCCCTCGGCCTGAATCGACGGGGCGATTCCCGCAATCCGTCCGTCCTCTATCAGCAGATCTGCCCGCGCGGGCGTCTTTCCGCTCCCGTCTACGATCAGCCCGCCCGAAATCAGCGTTCTTTCCATCGGTCTACCTCTCCGTTTCGGCCCGTACACTCAGTACAGCTCCGCCGCCAGCCGCAGAAAATGCGCCGCCGCGGAGATCCAAACCTCGCGATACGTGGCGACGTTGCCCATCGGCCAATAGGGTACATCCTCGTTGTTCTGCGTCTGCACGCCGACGGCCATCTCGCCCACGGTCTCGCCGAGCAGCGCCGTGTACAAGGGGGTAAAACGCCTGCCCTCGCCGTAGATCATGCTCTGCCCGAACGGGTTCTTGCCCAGCATCCAGTAGATCTGCTCTCTGCCAATCTGCGTGAGCTCCTCGTCCCCCAGCGCGCTGCCCGCGAGCGCGGCGCTTTTGGCCATCGACTGCGCCACGGCGCTGTTGCCCCTGAAGGAAAACCAGACCGGGAAGCAGCGAACGGCATAGCCGTTCGGGAGCTGCACGCCGTTTTGGAGCTGCTGGGCGTAGTTCTTTTTTTCCTCTTCAAAGTGCAGATAAGGGTGGAGCAAGCCGAACGTCTCCTCGTCTTCCAGCTCGTCGTAAGAGAAGAGCCCCGCCGGCACCATGCCGTAAGGCGCCGTATAACCGCGCAGCGCTTTGAGATAGCCGCCATACGCCTGCAGCGCGTCGCGCCACCTTTCCTCGTTTCCAAATACGCGCAGCCCCTGCGCCAGCGCCTGCGCAAACAGGTGCTCGCGCGACTGGTGGCAGAAGTGGACGATCGTGCGCTTGCGCTCGTCGCGGTAGAAAAAGCCGCTCAGCCCGGTTCCGGTCTCCCCGCCGTCCTGGCAGTTTAGCATCCGGTCAAGCCAGCCGACGCCCTCCTTGCGGTAGACGTCCTCGCCCGTCGCCTCAAACAGCCTGGCGCAGGCCACGGCCGCCGCCGCATCGTGCAGCGACTGGCTGGCGCTGAGCGTGTGTTCCGATCGCGCGGGGCGACGGATTCCGTGCGCCCGCCATACGGCTTGGGCGCTTTGGTAGTCCTCCCTGGCGGCCAGCAGGCACTTGTAGGCGAGCTCCGGATCCTCCTGCCGGAGGACGAGCGCGGCATGCGCCTCCATGCCCGCGATCACAAACCCGTCAAACGCGTTGTTGTGGACATCCACCCGGTTCACATCGTC
>JAUNPI010000001.1:0-44923 GCA_030536875.1 Clostridia bacterium | reverse complement strand
TGCCGATCAGGTTGTCCGTGTACCGGCGCATGATGACGTTTGAGGCGTGATACCCGCCGCCAAACGACGTGCGCAGCACAAAATCCAGTCCCCAGCGCGCCTCCTCCATCAGGCGCGCGCGCAGGGCCGGCTCCTCCACGCGCTCGGCCAGCTCCATGAGCACATCCGTCAATTCCGCGCTCTGCGTGGTCTGCTGCGATACATCCGCCGCGTCGTGCCAGCCCCCGTTGAACACGAGGGACCGGCCGTCCTTATGGGCGAGCACGTCGCCGTGACAGACCCCGTGCTTGCCCGGCACGGGATAGCCGCACCGCTCGCAAAACAGGAAATTGATCAGCTTCCATACGGCGCTCTCCAGCACATGCTCCTCGATGGGGAACGGTTCGGACTCGATTTCCCCCGCGCGCAGGCTGTATTCGCCCGGCCGGTCAAAGGCCGAAAAGTCCAGCACGTCAAACGTGCCGCGCGCATTGCGGACACGCTCGACGGGGCCGGTGAACACCGTCTCCCCCGTGCGCCTGTCGATCAGCGAAAAGCGGGCGACGTCCTCCCCGCCGGGGTTGAGGATGGCCGTTTTCGCGCCGCGCGTCCAATAGCCGCTTGTGGAATAGACCATTGTTCCGCGTTCACACTGCCATCCCTTCGTCACATTCGGGGTCTCAATCCTCTCCATGCGTATGTGGCGGATGGAAAAGCGCATCTCGCTGCCCAGCTCTCCCGCGCCGGCGGAGGTGTCCTCCCCGTATTTGTGCATGCGGAAGAGCACCGTCTTCATGGCGTCATGCGGCAGCTGGGAAATATCCCATACGCAGCGATTCCACTGGTTGTTCTTGAGGCTGATCGCATGGAAGCCTTCCCTTCCGTATTCGTCCGGGATTCTGGATGCGCCTTCGTTCGTATAGCCCACGCGCAGCATCGGGCTGTGCGTTCCCTCGCATTCGGGAAACACGTCGAACGCAAGCTGCGAAAACGCCCCCAGCTGATAGCCGCTGATGTCGAGGAAAGCGGTAAAGTCCCCGAACGTGGCATACGTGCCGTCCTGTTTTTCGTTGGCCTGCCAAAATGTCTCCCGCGTCATCGTGGTCAGGCGGATTTCGCCCCGAGCAAAATCGGCTCTTCCTCTCCCCTCCGTCCGCCAGACGTCGCCGCTCTCCCCATCCCAGAGGCTCTGCGCGCAAAGAGCGGGCTTGTGCTTCAACATGCGGCTTTCATCCGCCTTCAGCGGATAATGGATGTACAGGCTCTCTTCGAGCTGCCTTTTGAGCGTCGCATCCATCGCGTTTCCTGCCTTTCTTTTCGTTCGGAGCTCTCCTTTTCGAGGGGCGGAGGGCGGAAAGCCGCCCTCCCGTCAGCCCCTTTGCTCCGCCTTGACGCGCCGGCTCATCGCCATAGCGTAGAGGAACCACGTGCCATGCGGAATCCATTGCTCCGCCCAGCGCCAGTTGTCGTTGATCTCCTCCGTCGGCTCGGTGAGGAAATAGATTCCTTCCTCGTCGTCGGGCCGGCTGGTGATGCCGTTGCAGATGCCCCCGGGGCAGCTGATGAACTCGTAATGCCCCCGGAAGCTGTACTGGATGTTGTTGCGCCCATACCCTTCCATCATGCAGGCGTCAAACGGGTTGAGGCCCAAGATCCAGTTGATCTGATCCTGCGCAAACGCGTTCAGCTCGTCCGCGAAGGCCCTGTCCTTCGTGTGCAGCGCCGTCATCCACGCCGCCGTCGCCAGCGAGGCGATGCGGGCGTTATCCCCCTGCCACCACGGAGCGGCGGGGCTTTCATGATAGAAGAAGAATTTCTCGGCCGTGCCGCCCTCCGTCGTCCTGTGGTAATAGCGCGCATAGCCGAACGGATTGTTCACCCTTGCCGTGATCGCGAGCACGTGGCGCATGGCCTTCTGCGCGACAGCCTCATAGTGTTCCCTGTTGTCCGGGTCGATCTCGGCCAGCGTGAGCAGCGCCACGACAGGCAAGCCCTCGTCCGCCGCATGGTAAAACGGTTCGCCCGGCCGGGAGGTAAACCATATTCCGCCGTCGCCGGTGTCTTCCATGCGTTCGAACATGCGCTCCGCCATCGCGTTGGCCTTGAGCAGGTACGGCAATTCGCCGCTGGTCTTGTACAGCTCCGCGGCGGCCAGCAGCGCGCAAAACTCGTCGATGAAATTCCACTGGCCGTCGTTGCAGTACATCTCATTGTGTTTCATCAGGTATGCAAACGCCTTTTTGGCCGAAACGAGGTATTCGTCCGTGTGGAAATCGCTGCCCGGATAGGGATGGCGCGCCGCGGCGGCCAGCGCCGCAATACAGGTTCCCCCGCCGGCTCGCATGCTGGTCTCATAGTTGGCGTCGGTGACGACCTCGCTCTCTGCCGTCGGCGCCGCGTGATCCGCCGTAAACTGACCGCTGGAGAGCGTGTACTCCAAGCCGATATTTCGGTTGTCGGACGCGGGCTCGTAGGAATTGATCCGCTGCACGGACCGCAGGAAGCTGCCCGACGGCGCGCGCATGCGCATGATGAAATCGGCGCCATACGTGCCCTCGTCCAGCGCGCGGCGGCGCAGCATGGCGTATTGCCTGTCGCCGGCAAGCAGCTCGTCGATCCTGAAGAAAACATACGCGCTGAACGCCGCCTGCTGCGGGTTGCCCACGGTCGTATGCGACAGATGGGTCATGTGGATGCCATAATCGCCGGAGGCGTCGCACCAACCTCCATGCACATCCATAACCCCCTCGCGCTCCCCTTGGAAGGCGAGATGCCTATCCGCCTCTTCCCACTCTCCCGTATTGCGCTGCGCCTTGAAATAGTAGGCGACGGCATTGATCAGGCGCATGTCGCGGATGCAGCCGGCGATTTCAAACGGCAGGGATCGAACCGCGCCCTCCTGCGTGTCCACCTCGACGACATATTGGCCCGGCGTTTCCACTGCCGTGAAATCCATCGTCCAATAGTAGCCGGTCCGCCAATTCGCAACGCAGCCGACCTCGACCGGCGTACCCGCAAAGACGGCGTTGCCTTCCCGATCCACGACGCGGAAAGTGCTCGCGCGGATTCCCTCTTTCCCGCCGAAAACCGCGCGTTTGCTGCCCACCGCGTTATAACCCATGTGATTGGTATAGACCTGCATGCTTGTATGTCCTCTCTTCCTCATGTTTAGAAAGACAGCCGGGGCTATCAGGCTAATCCTGAGCATTCCAAAGAGTATTTTTTAAGAATAATTGGCTTTCTTGAGCTTGGGGCTCTGCCCCAACGCCCCGCCAAAGGGCTTTCCGATCGCCCTTTGGAAACCTTCGGGCGCAAATTCTTAGTTTTTGCTTGAAATGTCTGAATTCTTAGCTTGACAGCCCCGGCATTCGACTTTGGGTTTGAGGTTTCCCCGACGCTTGCCCAGCTCTAAAGCGTTCCAGGCAAACGCCTAGGAGGCGCGAGGGATGGTTCAGTTATAGCTCGCTCCAAAGAGCTCCATCGCCTCTTGGAGTCTGGGGGTCATGAACTCGGCGAGCTCGTCGACGCCGATGCTGTCGAGCTGGCTGATAAAGCTGGCGTAGTTCTTTTCAAACTCCTCGTCTGTGGCCGAGACGATGACCTTCGCCTGACCGTTGGTCTTGGCAAAATCGACCATCTTGTCATAGATCACCTTGTAATCGCCGTCGCTCTCCTTGGGCGCGGCATAGGCATACCACGGCTCGTTGTGATAGGACTCTCGGATCGCGTTGTTGCTGGCAATGTAAGTATCCGGCTCCACCGCGCAGCGCGCTTCTGCCTCCAAGATCTTGGAGCCGCCGAAGTAGAACCACGGGTTGTAAATTTCGGCGTTGGTGTTCTCGTCCACGGACTTCGTCCATTCCTCGCTGAACACCGGCAGGCCGTTTTCGCCGATGGTGTACTCAATGCCCTCGCGGCCCCACTGGCTGAGCTTCTGCCCCTCCTCGGAGAAGAGGAACTGCATGAAGCGAATGGATTCCTCCGGGTATTGGTTGTTCTTGGTGATGAACGTGCCCGCCCAGCCCAAGTCGGATTCGTTGAGCTTGTAATCGGACAGCGGCATCATCTCGCGCAGGTCGGCTTCCGGGTGCTCCTCAAGGATCGCGCTGTAATAGCCGGGGCCATACTGCGTGCTGCCGATGTTGGCAAACGCCGTATTGCTGCAGATCGCCGTGCGGGCGGCCGCGGTATCCCACGAGAAGCATTCCGCCTTGATCAGTCCCTTCTGGTACAGGCGATTGGCATACTTGAGATAATTGTAGAACGCTTCGCTCTTGGCCACGATCTGGCACTGCCCGTTCTCATCCACGTCAAAGTACTGAAGGGAGCAGTTATTCCACGTCTTGAGCGGGTTGAGATACCACGAATCCACAGAGAAGACGAGCGGCGTGATCTCCGGCCACTTTTCCTTGACCATCATCAGCAGGTTTTCCAAATCGTCGGCGTTTTTGACCTCAGGGCTGCCCAGCTCCTCGTACATGTCGTGGCGATACACCATCGTGGCGACCATCGGCACGGCCGTCGTGTTCGCCCAATCCTCGTCCGTCGCGGCGTGAGAATGGAGGAAATAGTAGTTATCGTCGCTTGAAAACGCCTTCGCGTTGACAATATGGCTGTTGTCCACATCCCAATCGACGCCGTACTCGTCGATCAGCTCGTTGTAAGCGTAGCTCACGGACGGGTCGGACAGCGTATCCAGCAGCTTGCTGGTAAACACCAGATCCGGCAGCTCGCCGGAGGCGATCATGACGCCCAGCTGATTGTTGTCCACGGCACGGATGGGTTCGAGCTTGATGCCCGTGCGCCTGGTGATTTCCTCCGGAATGATGCCCGTAAACGACTCGGTCGAATACCACGAGAAGTTGATAAACACGGTCAACGTGACGGGGTTGTCCGGGTCGCCGATCATCCACTTGTCGTCGGCAGGCGCCGCTTCCTCGGCCCAAGCCAGCGGCATGCTCGAAATCAGCAGCGACAGGGTCAGCAGGAAGGCAAAGCAGGATTGCAGATTCTTTTTCATGTCGTTTCTCCTTTTCTAAACGGTCCCTTGGTTCTGCGCAGCGGCGAATGAATCGACATCTCACCCTCCCCTCGGCTTCACAGCCCTTTTTTTATAAATCTTCCCCCATATGAAACGATCCAATATGAGGGGAATTTCCTCAGGATTTGACCGCCCCGACGGTCAGGCCCGTGACGAAGTACTGCTGGAAAAACGGATACACGCACAGGATCGGCAAAACGGCGATCACCATCGCGGCCAGCTGGATGGAAAGCGACGTCGTGGAAACCGCTCCCGCCGCCATCGCCGCGTCGTTCCCCATATTCGCCGTATTGGTCTTGTTGATGACGGTGATCATCTGATAGGCGACGGTGCGCAGCGCCTTGTTGCTGGTGAAAAACGCCGTTTCATACCAGCTGTTCCAGTGCGCCACCGACGTGAAAATCGCAATGGTCGCCATCAGCGGCTTGGAGAGCGGCAGGATGATCCGCAGAAATATCGTCCCTTCCCCCGCGCCGTCCAGCTTCGCGGATTCCCCCAGCTCGGCGGGGATTCCCTCAAAAAACGATGTCGCCACCAGGATGTAAAACAGGCTCAGGCAGCCGGGAATGACATAGACCCAGAACGTGTTGAGCAGGTGAAGCGAGCGCAGCAGGATGTAATACGGAATGACGCCCCCGGAAAAATACATCGCAAAGATGAAGAACCCAAAGTACGCCTTGCGGAACATGAGCTCCCTGTGCGACAGGCCATACGAGACCAGCATCGTGAAGGCCACCGTGAGCGCCGTTCCGATCGCCGTCCGGGCAACGGTCACGCCGAAGGCCATGAGCCACGCCGAGTCTTTCAACAGCGAGGCATAGTTGCTCAGCGTGAATTTGCGAACCCAGAGGTAAATGCCCCCGCGCTGGGCATCCAGCCCCTCGTTGAAGGAGAGGATGACCGAGAGATAAAACGGATACAGGCAGCTGACCACGACGAACGCCAGCACGGCGACAATCACGATATCGACCATCACGTCTTCCGTCGTCTTCCCTCTGCGCCACGTTCTCGCTTTGACCATGATGCTTTCCCCCTTTAAAACAGCCCGTTGCCGGAGACCTTTTTGGAAATCAAGTTGCTGGTGTAGACCAGGATGACCGAGATGACAGACTGGAACATGCCTACTGCCGTCGCATACGAATATCTGGCGTTGGACAGGCCGATGCGCATGACGTACGTTTGAATGATGTCGGAGACCTCGATGTTGCCCGCGTTGCCCAGCAGGTAGCACTGCTCAAAGTTCGAGCCGCTCAAACCGCCGCCCAGCAGGTTGCCAAGCGCCATGATGAGCACCACCGTGATCGTCGGCGCGATGCTCGGAAGCGTGATGTCCAGCATCTTGCGGACACGGCCCGCACCGTCGATTTCCGCCGCCTCGTAGAGCGTAGGATCAATGCCGGTGATGGCGGCCAGAAAGATGATCGTCCACCAGCCCGTGTCCTTCCATATCGCCGTCAGAATCGCGATCGGGTAAAAATACTTCGGGCTGGTCAGCAGCTCCAAGGGCTTTGGGGAGATGCCCAGGGCGACAATCGCTTGGTTGATGATGCCGGAGCTGTCCGCCATGATCTTCAGCATGCCGGAGACGATGACCCATGAGATGAAGTACGGCAGATAGCTGACCGTCTGGATGAACTTCTTGAGCGGACGGTTGCGCACCTCGTTGATGAAGATCGCCAGCAGAATGGGAATCGGAAAGCTGCAAATCAGCTTGAGGATGCTCAGAACCAGCGTGTTGCGCATCAGCTCGCCGAATTTGTAATCCCCAAAGAATTCTTTGAAATACTTGAGGCCCACCCAATTGCTGGTAAACATGCCGCCGATGCCCGTCGTGATCTTATAATCCTTAAAGCCGATGATGAGCCCAAACATGGGGATATAGTGAAAGATGAAAATATAGATGACGCCCGCCAGCACAAACAATTGCAGCATTCCCTGCTTTTGAAACGTCCTTAGCCCCAAGCTCATCCGTCCTGCGCGCTGTTTTCTTTGCTCCAACTCCATGCCACCCCTTCCTTCGAAATATCCCGCCTTTTGACCAAGGCGCTTTCTCTTTCTATCCTCTTTCTATCCATACTTTAACGCAAAATGCCGCCAAAGCCCACTGTCCAAAATTCATTTTTGCTGTCCAAAGTTCACATTTATGTGCGTATATTTCGCACATTTTTCTCTTTCTGCCATTATTTTCCTCAAAATAAAAGGAGAAATCCACAGCGCCTAGTCTTTGCAGCCGTGTGGATTTCTTCTCTATTCTTCGCGATTCTTCACGTTGCTTCCTCGCTCAGGGCGGTATGCCTCACCTGCTGGGGCGTCATGTCCAATCTGTTTTTGAGCAGCCGAAAGAGCTGGCGCTCCGTTTGGTATCCCACCTGCACGGCGATTTCCTCCACGGTTAAGCCGGGTTCATAAAGCAGCAGATAGATCGCCCGCTGCAGGCGCATCTCGTTGATCAGCTCCAAAAACGTCGTGTTCCACTCCTTTTTAAACAGGCTGCACAGGCTTCCTTCGCTCTTGCCGTAGTGATCGGCAAGCATTTTGAGCGAGATACTCTGGCTGTAGTTTTCCTTCATGTATTGATAATACCTGCGCAGCGGATACGGCGGCTCCTGCTGGATGACATGCGGCAGATACGCGTCAAACCGCTTCATCAAATTCAGCTTCTGAACATCGCCCAGCTCCGCCGCGGCTGCGCGGATGTTGCGCACCAGATCGTCGCGGTCAAAGGGTTTGAGCAAATAATCCTTAACGCCGAAGCGGATGGCCGATTGCGCGTACTCAAATTTATCGTACCCGGAGAGAACCACGCACTTTTTATACAGGCGGCGTTTCTGCGCCTTTTCAATCAGCTCCAGCCCGCTGCAGGAGGGCATTTCGATATCGGTGATCATCAGATCGACGGGAGCCGCCTCCAACAGGGTCAGCGCCTGCCTGCCGTCCCTCGCCGTGCGCACATGGCACGAAACATCCTCTATCGCCTCAATGCAGGCCTTCAGCCCTTGCAGGATGAACCTTTCGTCATCCACAATCAAAACCTCCATCTCGCCTTTCCTCCTCTCTCTTCACACGTTCTTCACGCTCTCGCGTTTCTGAGCTTGATCACAATCGAAAAACCGTTCTCGCCCCCGGCAATGCGCAGCCCGCAGTCCTTGCCGCACAGGAAACGGATGCGGTTATTCACGTTCCTCAGCCCGATGGACTCGCCCGAGGCCGATTCCTCGTCCCCGCTCTGAAGCGCGCGGTTGAGCGTCTCAATCTGCTCCGAATCCGCCCCCTGTCCGTTGTCCCTGATGAGGATTTCCACCCTGTCTTCGATTTCGTAAGCCGTGATGTGAACAAACGGATTTTCGATATCCCCCAGAAAGCCGTGCTTGAAACAGTTCTCAATCAGCGGCTGGAGCATGCAGTACGGGCAGGACACATCCCGCAGCTCGGGCGGCATCTCCACCCTGTATGCAAAGCTCTCGCTCATGCGGAAGGCGTAGAGCTTGAGATAATCGCTGATATGATCCATCTCGCTGCCCAGCGTGGTCTTCTCCCGGCTGCGCGAGACATTGTAGCGCAGAATCTTGCCGAACAGCGCAATCATCTTGGAAGCCGTCCTTCCCTGCCCCATCGCGATCAGCATGTCGATGTTTTCCAGTGTGTTGTAAAGAAAATGCGGCTGGATTTGGGATTGAAGCGCGTAATACTGGGCTTGGCCGACGAGCAGCTCCTTTTGGCGGATTTCCTCCGTCAGCTGATTCTGGCGGACGATGGTCTTGTTAAACCGGCGTACCATCTGCCCGATCTCGTCCCGGTAGGGATCTCCCTCATAGGGCTTGAGCGGCTCGCTCGTGCGCAGGTGATTGGTGAAGTTGGCGATGCGGCGCGTAATGGATCGATACGTGATCAGGAACAGCACGACGAGCAGGAGAAGCATCGTGACCACGAAGGCGATGCACGTGATCATCTCCCTCGCGCTGAGCAGCTGCATGCGGTTGAAGCAGTAGATCAATCGAATACCCACCTGCTCAATATCCGCCTGCTCGCAGTGATCCATCTGAGGCGCCGCGTCGCACGGCTCCAAATACAGCCCGCCGCCTTCGGAACGCGCGGCCCGATAAAGCCGGCCGTCCGGCCCGCCCACGACGACGCACTCGTCTTCCCCGAAAAAGCCCAAGGATCCGAAGAGCTCGTCAAACGGGGCTACCACCTCGGTATACCCGATTTGATGGGTGTACTTGCCGTTGTAAAGCACTTTATACAGCCGGCAGACCGTCTCTCCCTCCTCAAGCTCTATAAAGAGCCTCAGATCGCGCAGGTTCATGGCGCCCAGCAGGTCGAGATTGGGCTGGTCCGAAGCGTTGAGCACGTAATGAATGTCGTTCATGCCGTCAAAGAGCATGCGATAGGCGCGAATGGATTCGAAATGGCCGTTGATGGATTTAAGCTGCTCAAACGCCGGCCGAACCGTCTCCATGTAGACCGCCACGCCGTCCGACGTGCTGAAATCCTGATGCTCGATATACTCCAACACCCCGTTGTTGTATTGAATGCAGCTCGTGCAAAACTCGACGATGCCGAGTTCATTTTTAATGAAATCCGCGCTTTGGAGCAGCGCCGACTTTTTGCTCTCGGCGTATTGGCGCTCCAGCCCTCCGCCGATGGAGACGATATAGTTGATGCCCAGCAGGATCATGGGAATCGCGATGATCCATATGTACATCAGGATCATCTTGACGACAAGGGGCAAATCCAAGTATGCCTTCCGCAGTTTGAAGAGTACGCCCATTTCCCATGCTCCCCCGTTTCGCGCCCGTCTTTTGTCCCCGTCCGTCCGTTTGCAGGGTTCCGATCACCGTCCCTTTTTTCATTATACCATCTCATTCTCATATTACAAATCATTTTCAATCCGTTTTGTTATTATTTCCATCCTTCATACGCCCATATCTTTTGGCTCGAATCGCGCGGCGGCCGCTCTCCCGCCAATCCCCTTCCGGGCAGCCGCATGCAAACGCCAAAAAAACAGCCCCCGGTTCCAAGCCCAGAAAGGCCCGGAACAGGGGGCTGTCCATGCCGGTCATTCCCACGCCTGATCAAGCGTGACCCCGGCAAAGTAATGCTTCACGATCTCCTCCGCGGTGCTTCCCTCCTTGGCCATCGCGTAGGCGCCCCATTGGCTCATGCCCACGCCGTGGCCGTATCCCTTGCCGCTCATGACCACCTTGCCGTCCTCCATGCGCAGGCTCTCCAGCAGGCAGGAGCGCATCTTCGTGGAGCCGATGGCAATGCGGAATGCCGGCGCGGAAACCTCCTTGCCCGACAGCAGCAAGGTCATCGCCCGGCCGGACTCGCCGCGCTGGCCGATGTCGATGCTCGTCAGTTCGCTCGGGGCTCCTCCCGCGTCCTTGGCCGCGGCGAGCACCTCCTGCACGGTGAAGCTGGCCTCCCACTTGGCGGCGTCGGCCGGGGCCTCGTCGTTTTCCATGCCCTTGACGCACTGCGTATAGCCGGGCTCGTCCTTCTCGTAATCGAGCCCTTCCTTCGCGCGCGCGGTCAGCCCGCCGGAGTGCGCATGGAACCACGCATACGGCAGCTCTCCGCCCGCATTGAGCACGAGGCCGCGCGTCTGCGCCACCGCGTCGCGGATGCGGTCGTTCACGCTGTCGGCGTCATAGGCCTGCGCCTCTTTGATATCCGTGGAGATATCCGCTCCCTCGTACATGGATTCCTTCTGCGAGACGAATTGCAGCACAAACGTCCTGGCCAAAATCGCCTGCGCCTTGAGCGCCTCGAGCGGCCAATCGCCCGCCATCTCGCCCGCGAGCACGGCGGGCAGGTATTCCTCCACCGACAGCTCGTGAACCGCTTCGTCCTTCACGTCGTATACGCGCAGCAGCGGCACGCCCTCCATGTTGCGTTCCAGCCGCGCGGGGACGAGGTCCGCCGCCGCTTTTCCCGGAGACGCCTGCGCGTCGGCCTGCGCCGCAGGCGTATTCTGCGGCTGCGGGAGCGCCGGCGAGTCGCCCTGTGCCCCGCCCGTCGCGCAGCCCGCCAAAGCCGCCGCAGTCAGCGCAAGCAGCAGCGCGCATGCGATTCTCTTTTTGCCCATTTTGCATCAACCCTCCGGGACATAGTATGCGTATCGCGGCAACCCTTATGCAAAAAAGCTTTCCCGTGAGGGAAAGCTAAGCGCGAAAACCGAGGAGCGCCCCGCCGTCAGTAATTGACGTTCCACGTGGACACATACGCCACGCTGTTGCCCACCAGAATCATGCAGACGCTGTCGCCATAGCTGAGAATGGTCATCACCTTGAGCGAGGTCAGCGACGCGTCGTTGTAGACGTTGATCGCCGTCTCGGAGCTGCCCGCGCGGACGGCCAGCGTGCCCTGCAGGCCCGCCGTGGGAACCGGCTGCTGGGGCACAGGCGTGATCAGCTGAACCAAAGGCGTGGGCGTCGGCATCACATAGATGGGCGACGGCGTCGGCGTCACGTAGACGATAGGCGGAACATACACCGGCGTGGGCGTCGCATAGACCGTCGGCGGCAGATAGCTGCCGTTGAAGCTCAAATAGCTCGTCATCATATAGCCGTGCTTCGTGCCGACATAGACCTCGCACCACGTGCTGCCGTAGGAGACGACCTTGACCTGCGTCCCATTCTTGTATTGACCGATGGAACGCGCGCTGCGCGAGGGCGTCTCGCGCAGATTGAGCACCTGCGTGCTGCGCGGGTTGTTCACATAGGCGATCTGGGAGGAGGTTGTGCCGCCGGAGGAAGAGCCCGTGTTCGATCCCACCGTGCTGCCCGTGCCGGAGAGATAGGAGGTGGACATAAAGCCCGTGATTCCGCCGCCGGAAATCTGATACCAGCCGGTCCCCTTGTTGAGGACGCTGACCTTTGTCCCCGAGCGCAGAGAGCCCACGCTGGCATACGACGACGACGGGCCGGAGCGCACGTTGACCTTGCCGCCGTTGCGGGTGGTCACGGTCGCCGAGCTGACGTTTTTGTTGATCAGCGAATCGTGCATATAGCCGACATGGCCGCTCTGCGGAACCGAGACGTAATTCCACTCATACGTATCGTCCAGAATGCGGATCGTCGTGCCGGAGGTCACGCGGATGATGACCGAATCATCGAGGGACGGGCCGCTGCGCAGATTGACATAGCCGCCGTTGGCATAGCGCACGGTCGCCTCGTTGCCCGCCGAACCGTAGTTCAGGTAGCTCTGTGCCATATAGCCGCGCTTGCCGTCCATCGTCCGCACATAGGCAAAGCCGTTCGAGCCGCTGCCCACGATCTCCACCCACGATCCGGAGGCGTATTTGCCCAGGCTGCGGCTGCCGGTGCTCGCAGATTCGCGCAGATTGAGCTTTCCGCCCTTGACCACCGCAAACTCCGCGCCCAAGGCGAGCGCGGGCAGCGCGACCAGCAGCGCAAAGGCCGCCAGCAGGCGGAGCATGTTCTTCCTCATGGTTGTCACCATCCCCTTTGTCCTGTGCATATTAGACGGATGAGCCCTCTCAATTCTTCCCATGAAAGCCGATCAATTCAGCTTTTCTTTTTTGATCAGAGGTTTATAGCTGCCGTCTTCCTGCTCCACGCGCACGCGCGAGAGCGTCGCCTCCATATTCGCGCGGAATTCGCGCAGATACTGTGCGCGAAGCTGCGCCTGCTCCTCGGCCTCCTGCTGCGTAAGGCCGATCGTCTTCTTCTTGCGCGCCAGCTCGTTGATGCGCTCGATCTGTTCGTGCTCCATGATGCTTCATCCCCTTTACCTGCGCTATGATACCCAATTTTCGCCTTTTCGTCAAGCCCCGTCACCTTGAGCTCGGGCTGCCCAGCTGCTCCAGATCGAGCCGCTCGTCGAAAAAGACGCCCGCCCACCTGTGCAGCCCGAAGACGAGCGCCGCCTGCGCCGTCTGGGACCCCAGCGGCATGCGGACAAACGCGCGGGCCTTCGCCCCCTCGCGGGCGGGCCACTCGCGCACGTCGGCCAGGTAGGCGCAGCCGCCGCTTTCCTTTCCGGCCTCGTCGGTGACGGTGAAATCGCACAGGGGAGAGACGTCGAACACCGCCTCGCCGATCGCGCTGCCCAGCGCGCGCCGCGCCGTCTCCTCGCCGCTTTCGCCTCTGTCCTTTTCACCCTGCGGCAGCGTCCATAGCGCGTTGATCTCGTCGCGGGAGAGAATCAGCCCATCCTCCCAGCGCGCGAGCACGAGCACCTGCCCCTTCTCCACGAAGCGCTTCTTGTCCAGCTCGCCTTGGGCATATATGGTGCATTGCATGTTTCGTCCCTCCCGATAAACCTAAAAAAGGGGGCCTGCGAAGGTTCACAGCCCCCGGTAATTCGACCGTTCAGCAGACGACGCCGGCAAAATTCCAGCCGCCGTCCATCAGCAGGAGAACGCCGCTGGCGCCCGGCTCGATGCGCCCGAAGCCCTTCGCCCCCACGGAATCGGCGGGCGTGCTCGTCGCCATCGGGATCACCGTCTCCGGCGGCAGCTTCGCCAGCGTGATCATGTTGCGGATCGCCTGATGCAAAAGCAGCGTCGACCCGGCGAGAACGCCGCTTTGGAGCCGCGCCGCGCCGTCCTTCACGTAAACCGCCTGACCGCCCAGATCGTATTGGCCGTCCGGCAGCCCCGCCGCCTCCATCGAGTCGGAAATCAGCGCGACGCCCTTTGCGCCCTTGCACAGCCCCGCGATGCGCAGAATATCCGGATGCAGATGGATGCCGTCGGCGATCACCTGCACGATGATGCGCTCGTCGGCAAGGCCGGCGCCCGGCACGCCCGGCTCGCGATGATGCAAAGGCGTCTGCGCGTTGAACAGGTGCGTGATCTGGGTGAGGCCCGCGTCCGCCGCCGCGTGAATATCCGCCGCCTTGGCCTCCGTGTGCGCCGCGCAGGTCACCACGCCGCGCTCTTTGAGCCGCGCGATCAGGTCCAGCGCGCCCGGCAGCTCCGGCGCCAGCGTCATCATCCGCACGCAGGAGAGGCCGGCCGTCATCTCTTCATACGCCTCCAGCGACGGCATGCGGAGGCATTCGCCCAGCTGCGCGCCTTTGAATTTGAGCGCAAGGAACGGCGCCTCCATGTGCGCGCCAAGGACGGCCGCCCCGCGCGCCTGCGGGCGCTTCATGACGGCCTCGATGCCGGAGAGCGCCTCGTGCGTCTCCTTGGGCCAAGCGCTCATCGTCGTGGGCACGAACGCCGCCACGCCGGTCTCAAGGAGCCCGTCGCTCATCCGGCGCACGTCGCCTTCCCCGCGCATGCAGTCTGCCCCGGCGAAGGCATGAATATGAATGTCCACCAGCCCGGGGAGCACGAAGAGCCCGCCGGCGTCGCGAACCTCCTCGCCCGGATGCGGCGCCAAGGCGCCGACCTCGGCGATGCGCCCCTGCGTCACGCGCACATCCGCGCGCCTCAGCGCACCGTCCACAAAAGCGATGCCGTTTTGGATCAGCATAGGCTATCCTCCCCCATCCGTCGTCCTGTCATTCGCGCATCAGCGCGCCGGCCTCGCGGTCGGTGAGAATCACGCAGCACGGGTGCAGCTGCAGGATCGACGCGGGAACCTTCGGGGTGATCGGCCCGCGGATGGTGTTATAGACGGCCTCCGCCTTGCTTTTGCCCGTCGCCACGAGCACGACGCATTGGGCCGCCATGATGTTGCCGATGCCCATCGAAATCGCCTGCCGCGGCACCTCGTCCGCGCTCTTGAAGAAGCGCGCGTTGGCCTCGATGGTGTCGTGGGTCAGCGTGACCACATGCGTGCCGAAGGTGAATTCGTCGGCCGGCTCGTTGAAGCCGATATGGCCGTTGCGCCCAATGCCCAGCAGCTGAATGTCGATGCCGCCGGCATCGCGGATCGCCTGATCGTAGGCCAGCCCCGCCTGCGCGGAATGCCCGCTGGGCAGATGCACGTTCTCCGGCTTCAGGTTGACCTTGGAGAACAGATGCTCCTGCATAAAGGCATGGTAGCTGAGCGGATTCTGATGGGAAATGCCGACGTATTCGTCGAGATTGAACGTGCGAATCCGGCTAAAGTCGATCACGCCTTGCTCGTACCACTGAACGAGCTTCTCATAAGCCGGGATGGGCGTCGAGCCCGTCGCCAGTCCCAGCACGCTGTCGCCCTTGCGCGTGATCTGGGCCGCGATGAGCATGCCTGCCGCCTCGCAGGCTGCCCTTGCGCTTTCGTAGACATGGAACTCCATGAGATCCCTCCTTCGTTTTAGGCGCTTTCACGCCCGAGTCTGCTTTGATTATATCATGTCTCCGCCCAAATTCACAGACTTTTTTGCAGAAGTTTTTTCACTTTTGCCATTGCCCATCCGAAGGCTTCACGCGCAGATGCTCATCTCCGCGCGGCGGGCCATGCGCTCCATCTGCTCGCCCAGCGTCAGGGAGAGGCTCTGCGTCAGCTTGGCGCTCATGCCGTTGCTGGGGTCGCACAGCGCCGTGACGATCGAGCGCTCGATTTCCTCGCGGTGGCGCGCAAGCCCGCGGCGCACGGCCCCATCCGTCACCAGCAGGCGCATAAAGCCGGGCAGCTTCGCCTTGCGCATCGCCTTTTCGACGCCGCTTTTTCCCAGCAGCGCCAGCAGCACGCCCGCGGCCGCCCCGGCGACAACGCCCAGCGGCCCGGCGGCAACCAAGGCCACGCCGCCGCCGCCGCACACGCTGGCCCCGACCGCCGCCAGCACGACGCCCAGCAGGCCGGAGACCACGTCCATCCCCATCGCGTCCGTCAGCGGAATGCGGACGCCGGAGAGCTGCGCGTCGATCTTCGTCGCCCCGAGCGACATCTTCTCCGGCGGCACGCCGCAGCGGACGCAGAGCTCGGAGAGCTCGCCTTCCAGCGTATGCATGAGCTCGTCGGCCCACGCGCTCACGGGCCCTCGAATCCGCGCCTGCACGTCGCCGCTCAGCAGCGCCCGGCGGAAATCCTCCTCCAGCACGCCGTCAAGCTCCTCGATGGTCGGAACGCCTCCGCGCCTCCACAGCCCGACGGCGCTGACCGCGCTCTCCACCGCGGCCTCATAGAGCACGCCCGCCAGCGGCCGATAGAGCGTGTACACGCTCGCGTTGACCGCGGCGCTCAGCCGCTCGCCCTTGGCGATCGAGGCGACCTCGCGCCGGAAGACGGCAAGGCGCTCGTCCACCCGCCCGGCGTAGGCCAAGCCCCGCGCGATGGAGCACTCCGGCTCCGGGCAGAGCACGAGCAGCGCATCCGAAAACGCCTCGCGGCACGCCTCCCTGAAAAACGCCATTCTCGATGCCCCGCCCGTCAGGATCACGACCTGCGGCGGGCAGGCGCGGCTGACCTCCTTTGCGGCGCGCAGCGCGTCGTCTAAACACCCGATAAAGCTGCGCCCGCCCAGCGCCGCGACGCTCTGGCGCACGATGTCGCCGACGATTTCGGCGTTCAGCCGCAGCTCGAGCATCAGCGTCTTGTCGTAACAGACGACCAAAGGCGCGCACAGCGATTCCTCCTGCCACTTCTGCTCGTCGGCAAAATAGCGTTCCTTGAGCCTGCGCGCCTCCAGCTCGCAATAGCTGCGCCAAGCGGGGCTCTCGGCAAAGACGCGCTCCAGCTCCCGCCTGTCCGGCGACTCCTTCACGCTCCTGTTCAAAATGAGCTCGTCGAGCACGCCGCCGCCCAGATTCGTATCGCCGAACAGCGAGAGGTTCTGCTGGTGCCCGTCGACGATATACGCAAAATCCGTCGTCGAGGAGCCGATGTCGATGACCACCGCGCTCGCCTGCATGAGCGCCGGGTCGACGCGCAGCCCGCGCGCATGGCGGGCGTAGAGGAAGGCCGCCCGCGGCTCCGGCACGATGCAGACGTTCGGAAAACCGGCGGATTCCATCAGCGCGGCGTATTGCTCGCGCCGCCCGTCGCCCCATCCCGCCGGGCAGCCGACGACCGTGCGCGAGACCTCCGCCATCAGCGCGGGCTCGGCGCGCATGATCTCCGCCATGACGCCCTGCGCAAACGCGCGCACGGCGGCCGGCGCATCCGGGTCGGTCAGGTAGCGGGATTTAAAGCGCACGCGCGCATCCTGCGCGCCGGAGAGGACGTTCGCGTCCTCGCCTACGACGATGCGCCCGTCCCGCGTTCCGCCGGCGGACAGGATGCTCACGCGCCCGACGAGCGGGAGCATCCGCGGCTCGACGGTCGATTCGCCGTCCAACAGCGCAACGGCGCTCTCCCCGTCGCCCAAGTCAAACCCCAGAATCTTCATGTGCTCACGCTCCCTTCTGCGCACCGCGCGCCTTCGCGCAGGCCGCCACGCCGCGGCGGATCACGCGCCCGTCTCGCAGGAGCGCCGGGCGGATCGTCCGCTCGCCGGAAAGCGTGGGCAGCAGGTCAAAGAGCCCGGCGTGCTCGGGATTTGCCCTGTCGTAGAACACCGGCTCGACGCCCAGCATGCGCAAATAGGTCTCCGCCTGATCGAGGCTGCGCAGGGCGACGTCCTCGCGGCCCGTGGCCTTCGCCTCCATGAGCGAGACAAGCAGGTCGAGCATGGCCTCGTCCGCCGTGCCGGACAGGCGGGCGGCCGTCCCCTCCCGCTCGATCAGCGCAAGATCCCCGACGCAGACATCCGCCGCTTGGCAAAGCTCGCCCACCGCGCGCACAAGCTCCTCCTCGTCTACGCGCAGGATGCCCAGCGCTTGGGCCTCCTGCGCCGGCGCCGCAAACGCCGCGCTCCGGCAGCCGAGGTACATGAGCGCGCCTCCCGCCGCCTGCAGGAGCGCAAAGCCCCATCGCCCGTCGATCACCTCGACCACGGCCAGCAGGGCGAGCAGCGCCGCGCCGACGGCGGTCGCCCCCAGCCTGGCCTTGCGAAGGGGGCTTTCCGCCTCCTTGGGCAGGATCGTCAGCTGCCCCTCCGCCCTTGCGGGCCGCAAAAACGCCGGTGCCCTTTTGGCAAGGGCCATGACGGCCTGCTGCCGCTGTCTGGCGAGCGGATCGTCCTCGTCCTGAGAGAGCAGCGCGGCGATCTGCTCGAGCGTCATGACCGCGGCAAGCTGAGCCGCCTGCGCGTCCTGCGCGGAGGCGAGCTTCTCCCTCAATTCTCCCTTTTTTTGTTCAAACGCCATGCTTGCGTTCATCTCTATGCTCCATTTCCGCGCGCCGGGCCCGCGCACCGCGAGGCATGTCCGGCTGCCGCTTCCAAGTCGTGTGATCTTGTTGGGTGCTCTTGTCATGTACATCCTTCTGCTCCATTCCGGCCTCGGACGCAAAGCAACAGGATTTCCAACGTTTTGTCGGTGATGCGACCGGCAGCATGCCTGTTTGCATTACACGCTTTTATTGTACATGGACGGCAAGCCTTTGTCAATTCGACACGCCTGACTGGCGGATTTATGCTATAATGAGTCATCCGAAGCAGGGAGGCATCCGTCATGCGCATTCTCACCTATGTCGCCGCGCGCCAAGACGATGGGCGCGCGGTGCGCAGCGTCGTCCCCCGGCGCTTTCAGCTGGGCGAACACGCCTACCGCCGCCTCAAGATGATGGGCGCCATCCGGGTAAACGGCGAAATCGCCCGGGCCGACCGCGTCGTTCGCGAGGGCGACGTGCTGACGGTTTGCCTGCCCAGCGCCGGGGGCGGCGCGCCCGCGCTCTCGTCCGCAGCGGGCGACGGGCTGCCCGCGTCGTTTATCCGCTATATCGACGAGGATATGCTCATCGTCTCCAAGGGCGCGCCGCTGGCGACGCTGCCCTGCGGCCACATCCAAACGGGCACGCTGCGGGAACAGTTGGCCGCCCAGCTGGGTTTGGACGCCGCTTCCTTCCGCTATCATCCGGTCAACCGCCTGGACAAGGGCACAAGCGGCCTGCTCTGTGTCGCGCGCCACGCGCATGCCCAGCGGCTGCTCAGCCGCCAGCTGCATACCGGCGCGTTCATTCGCGAATACCTCGCCGTAACCGAGGGGATTCCGGACGACATGCAGGGCACCATCGACGCGCCCATCGCCCGGCTCGGCCCCGGCGCACGGCGGGCCGTCTGCCCCGGCGGCCAGCGCGCCGTGACCCACTACAGCGTGGAGCAGACGCACGGCGGGCGGGCGCTGATCCGCCTTCGGCTGGAGACGGGGCGCACCCATCAAATCCGCGTCCATCTCGCCTCCATAGGCTGCCCCATCGCGGGCGACTACCTCTATGGCAGGGAGATTGCCGCCCTTTCCGGGCGTTTCGCGCTGCACTCCACCACCCTCTCCTGCCTCCAGCCCATCACCGGCGCGCGCATTGGCGTGAGCGAGCCGATGCCCGAGGAACTGGCGGCGCTGCTCGACTGCTAATTTTTTCAAACGGATTTTTCCGCATACCGGCCCTTCCTCCCCGACATCCTAGGCGGACAGACGGCCGAAAAAGGAGGTCCTTTTTGATGAGCAAGAGCAAGAAGCTTCAATCCCCCGCCCCCGCCGCGTGGCAGTGGAACCCGCCCGCGCATCAGGAGCTCGCCGACGAAGCGTTTCACACCCGCAAAAGCGTCTCAAGCGCCACGGAATGCACAGGGCTCATGCAGCAGGTGCCGGAAAACGACAGCGAGGCGCAGTCTCTCTCCCAGCTCTATTCCATCCACACCGTCAAGCCTCAGGGCAACGTCGGCAAAGACAATCCGAGAAACAACCCGGAAGAGATCGCCTTTCACCGGGGGCATTGAGCTCCCGCGTCCCCGCCGCGGAGCTTTGCCCCGCGCAGGCAGAAAAAAAGCAAAGACGGACGGTTTTTATCCCGTCCGTCATCTTTTTCATATATCTTCCCTTCAAAGGGATTCCATCGGCGCGCCGCATAAGGGCTTTGCCCGATCGCATTTGAATCAATCTTATTCTCTCTTGGATTTCCCAATCCTTCCCCTTGACAAATATACGAAATCGGATATAATGATGGAGTATACGAAATCGGATATAGAGGAGGAAGCTATGCACTATTCTCAAGCACGGACATTTACCCACATGTCCGGAGAAATCGATTCGCTTTATCATGAGGCGGCAGTAAGAATCGGCGTTTCAGACAGCGTTCTCAACATTCTGTATATAGTTTGTGAAAAAGGAGGTCAATGCTTTCAAAGCGACATTTTCAGGTTAACGGGCATGAGCAGACAAACGATCAACTCATCCATTCGTAATCTGGAAAAGAGCGAAATCGTATACCTTGAACAGGGTATCGGGCGAAATACAATTGTATACCTGACTGAAAAGGGGAAACGGTTTACGGAAGAAAAGATCCGTCCTCTTTTTGAAATTGAAAATAGAATTTGGCAAGAATGGACAGCTGAAGAGCAAGAGATATATCTAACGCTTACGCAAAAGTACCGTGACACCTTGAAAAAATACATGAAAGAAATTGGATGACACAATCGCGTCAGCCTATCCGCAAAGGAGCAAACATGAACAGAGAGAATAAACGCAAGCAATACGAAAAAGGTTACTATAAAACGCACGAATGCAACGACAGCTTTACTTGCAAAGTGTGCGGCAGATTGGTCGTAGCGTTCGGATCCGGAAGCAGCCATCGAAATCATTGTCCCAATTGCCTTTCCAGTTTGCATTTGGATATTGAACCGGGAGATAGGGAAGCCGATTGCGGCGGCATTATGGAGCCGGTAGGCGTATGGGTTAGAAAAAATGGAGAATGGGCAATTATTCATCGCTGTCGAATGTGTGGACATTTCAGCTCCAATCGCGTAGCAGCGGACGATAACCCCATGAAGTTGATGTCCATCGCCACGAAACCTCTGACCCAACCGCCCTTTCCGTTAGAAAAGATTGAGGAAATGACGGCGCTTATGGGAGGAGAAGGACAAATGTATGCAAAATAACACAGCCAGTCAAATCACAATCTCTCCTTCCTCGCCTGCCTATCGAGCGGGAAAAAACGACGAAACATGACGGATAGGGGCACAAAAGGCAGACCTTGAAACCGACTTACGACAACAAGTAAAGGCTGAACATCAAGCACAGAAAAAGTGCGAGATGTTCAGCCTTTATGGGTTGTCTGAGGGAGCAAAAGAGCCTTGCCTAGAAATAGTCTCAAATCGCAAGGAGCGCTGAAAGCGCGATTATGCGATTTTCCCGGATAGAGCCCCAAACTCAAGTAAGCCAATGATTCTTAGAAAAAATGCTCTTTGAAATGTTTGGAATTATCCTGACAGCCCCTTCTTTTTCATATAGATTCCCTTCAAAGGGATTCCATCGGCGCGCCGCATAAGGGCTTTGCCCGATCGCATTCAAACCGGCCGTATCTTCTTTCCTGTTACAACGTGCTGATTTTCATAAAGTCAAGGTTTCCTTTCTCATCCAGCCAGCCTTCGTCGCAATGGACTGCTTCAATGCTTCCGATAAACAAATCATGGTCTCCTGTTCGAATGCAATCAACAACTTTGCATTCAACGGATATAGGGCAAGCAGAGAGCAGCGGCGCATTTACTTTTGTTCCATTTTCCCACTGTAAATCCAATGCGGCAAATTTGTCCTCATCTCGTCCCGACTTGCTTCCCAGATAATAATACTCTTTTTCAAACCCCTTCGTTGGCATGTTGATCACAAATTCCCCGGATTCTTTGATGAGCTGATAGGAAAAATGTTCAGGAACAATCCCCACCATCACCATAGGCGGATTTGCGGATACATTAGCGGCAAAGCCTACCGCCAACGCATTATTCTTTCCGTCTTTACCTCGACAGGAAACAATTAAATTGGGAATTGGCCACACGCCCAGCGACGAATGTTCTAGTATTTTTTTCATTTATGTTCACCCTTGCAATGCCTTTCCGCTTGCTCTTACCTCGCGGCATGATCGGCAGCCTGCTCGCCGCTCAGTTTGCCAAACACCGCGCCGCCGCCGATGGCATGACCGCCGATATAACTCAGGTTGAACAGGCCGCCATTGCCGTTTTCTCCGGCCGCGTACAAGCCCTCAATCGCGTTGCCCTCGGTATCCAGCACGGCTCCGTATTCATCCGTCACCAAGCCGCCGACGGTGCCAAAATAGTTGACATATGCCTTGATCGCGTACCACGGGCCCTCTTCCATCGCAACCAAAGAAGCTTGGCTCTTGTAGAAGTCGGTATCCTCGCCATGAAGGCACATCGTATTGTAGTGATTGAGCGTATAGGCCAAGGACGTATATGGAACCTTCATGTCGTCGGCCAGCTGAGAGAGCGTCTCTTCCCTGAAAAACCGCTCGTTGCCCTCTTCCAGCGCAGCCTCAAGCCTCTGCTTGAAGGCCTCGGAAGCGGAAGCGTTGGCCTCGTTGATCACGATCCAGTAATAGTCTCGGCTGTCCGGATTCACAAAGGTCTGGCTGGCGCCGCCGCAATAGAACTCTTCGCTCATCACCCGCTGGCCATTGGAATTGACATACATCGCCGTGGTCGGCGTATACGGATCCATATAGGCATGCAGCTTGCTGCTGTCATCCTCCGGGAAAGCCTGACCGCCGGAAGCCATCATGAAGCCGCCCTGATGCACCGCCGCGCCGATCTCCTCCGCCATGCGGATGCCGTCTCCAGTGTTGCCCGGCAGCGTCACATTGTATTCGCCCGCATACGCCGGGCCATATTCGGCAATTGCCTCCTCGCTCGCGCCAAAGCCTCCCGCGCAGAGGATGACCGACTTGGCGTTGATGGTGTAGCGTCCATCCTTTCCGACAGCCTTGACGCCGACCACGGCGCCGCTTTCGTCAGTCATCAGGGACTGCGCCGCCGTCTCCAGATACAGCTCGCCGCCATTCGCCTTGAACTGCTTGATCATGGCGTCGAAGAAGGTGTCGCCGCCGGAAACGCCGACGCTGATATCAAAGCTCTGGTCGGACACGCTGAAGATCGCGATATCGCTGCTAAGCAGCGCGGCCTCCTTCGTGCCATCCTCGTTGGTCTTTTCATACGCATAGCCGGTGTTGCTGCCCGGGTAATAGCTAATCAACATCCCCTTGCTTTCAAACCATTCAAGGGTCGGCTTGGCCTCGTCAAGATATTTTTCGACAATCGCGCGATTCGGATAGTCGCTTTCCATTTCGGCGTTGCCCTTGCGCGTGCCGTTATATCTGGAAAGCTCATACTCGAGCATCCGCTCTTTGTCCTCCGCATAAAAGTAGCCGCCGCCCGCCGTCTGGCTGGTGCCGCCGTAGAAGGGCAGCTTCTCCAGCATGACGACGCTTGCGCCCTCATCCTGCGCAGAGATCGCCGCGCAGATGCCCGCCATACCGGAGCCAACCACCACGACATCGGTGTCCAGCGTCTTTTCTTCCGTAGACCACGGCTCGCTTTCCACGCGCACGCCAAAGGCGGAAACCGCCTGTGAGCCGCCCGCCTGCTCCATGCAGTCCGACACGGCGCTCAGCACAGCGGAGCTGGTAAACGTGGCCCCGGCTACGGTATCCACACCGAAGGACTGCTCCTCCACAATGCGCCGGGTCAGCGTGTCATACGCGGCGTCGGAGATGTTGGTCGTCTCCCCCTGCGCAACAATCGCGACAGACTCAATCGCATCCTCTGTTACCTTCACCTCTACGGTGATGTCGCTGTGATGGCCATGTCTCGTGGCGGTATACGTGCCTGCTGTCAGCTTCTTTTCGGCCGCCGCGCCGTTCGCCGCCTTGAGTGCCTCGACGTCCATGCCCGCCTGCGACGCGCAATCCTCCGCCGCGGCAAGAATGGCCTCGCTTGTGACGGTCGCGCCGGCAACCGTATCCACGGCCAGCGACTGGCTGGCGACAATGGCCGCCGGAATGCGCTCAATCGCACCGTCGCTGATTCCAGCCGTCTCTCTGTGGCTAACCACCGCAAGGCCGGTGATTGCGCCGTCGTCCACCGTCATCTCAACGGTCACGGCACCGCCCATACCGTCTGCCGAAGCCGTGTAGGTCTGCGCCTCCGCTAGGCAAACAGCAGAACTGAACGCCAGCAAAAGGCACATCATCAGCGCGGAGATTTTCTTCATCAAAACCCCTTCTTTCATTTTAAGAGTCCGCTATTAAATTTTAGCACTTAAATATGATTTTGTCAATTCAAAGCATTAAAATTCTCTACAAGCTTTGACGAATCCCGTACAATGTGTTATACTCATTGCATATGAAATCGGCAGGAGTGCATATGCCCTATGAAGAGAGCCAACAACCGCAATCGGGAGAACATCCTTTCCGCCGCGCTGGAGCTGTTTAAAGCCCAAAGTTATGACGAGGTGACCATTTCGGACATCTGCAAGGCTGCCGGATGTTCCAACAGCACGTTCTATTATCAATTTGGCACCAAGGAAAACCTCGCTTGTTCCTACATGGAATACACAGAGCTCATCCGTGAAGATGTACTGGCGCAGTTGTTGTCAGAGACGCGCAACATGGAAAAACTCTGGCTGATTCACGAGACCATTATCAGCAAGTGCATGGAGCTCGGCCCTTCCCTGTACGGCAGGATTTGCTTTTTGAACCTTCAATCCGGCGCATTTTCTCCGGAAAACACGAATACAAAGGATTCCGTCGAAAGACTTTTGATTCCGCTCATTAAGCAGGGGCAAAAAAATGGAGAAATCCGCAATCATTCCACGGCCGAATCCATCGCGCATTCGGTATCCGCACTGACCACAGGCGCAGCACTGATGTGGTGCGTCAGCAACGGAAGCTACGACTTGATGCAGAATGTAAAATTCCATCTTTCCAACCTGTATGACCTGCGCGATGACCTGCGCATCAGCGAGGCATATTAAAAAAGAAACGACGGCTTTGAAAAAAAACAGAGCCGCCGTTTCTTTTTGATTTGGAAGAATATCTGTATCTCGCACGACAAGCGGGCGAGCGCTTAGGCAACCGAATCGCCCTCTTCACGCCAGCTTGCGCCCCATCAGCACGCCCATCGCGGAGGCCATCATGAGTCCGCGCGTCCAGCCGGAGGAATCGCCGAGGCAATGCAGGCCGCGCACGTTGGTATCCAACTCCTCGCTCATCTTGACGCGGTTGGAATAGAACTTGAGCTCCGGGGAGTAGAGCAGCGTCTCCGTCGCCGCAAAGCCCGGCACGACGATGTCGACCGCCTGAATGAAGTTGATGATGTTGATCATCGCGCGGTAGGGCATGGCCGCGGTGATGTCGCCCGCGACGGCGTCGGGCAGCGTCGGGCGCAGGTTCGACTGCGCCAGCTCCTTTTCCCACGTGCGCTTGCCGTCGAGGATGTCGCCGAAGCGCTGCACGAGGATATGCCCGTTGGCCAGCATGTTCGTCAGCTCGCCGACCTTCTGCGCATAGGCGATCGGCTGATTGAAGGGCACGGAGAAATTGTGGCTGCACAGCACGGAGACATTCGTGTTGTCGCTCTTGATATCCTTATAGGAATGCCCGTTGACGACGGCCAAATCCTTGTCGTAATTTTCTTGGCTGACAAAGCCGCCGGGATTCTGGCAGAACGTGCGCACCTTGTTTTTGAACGGCTTCGGGTAGCCGATCAGCTTGCTCTCGTAGAGGACGCGGTTGACCTCTTCCATCACCTCGTTGCGGCACTCGACGCGCACGCCGATGTCGACCGTGCCGGGCTGATGGGCGATGCCGTGCTCGGCACAGAGCTTCTCAAGCCAGTCCGCACCGCGCCGGCCCGTGGCCACAACGGTATGCGACGCGCGGATCTCCTGCGTCTGATCGCCCCGGCGGAGGGAAACGCCCAAGCAGGTCTCCCCGTCCATGATCAGCTCCTCGCATTCCCAGCCGAAGATCAGCTCGACGCCGCGGGCGACCAGCTCGTTTTGAATGGCGAGGTAGAGCGTCTGCGCCTTCTCGGTGCCCAGGTGGCGAATCGGGCAGTCGACAAGCTTGAGCCCCGCGCGAATGGCGCGCTTGCGGATCTCGCGCACCTCCTGCGTGTTGCCGATGCCCTCGACATAGCTGTCCGCGCCGAAGTCGAGGTAGATCGAATCGGTATAGTCGATGAGCGCCTGCGCCTTATCCGCGCCGATCAGCGACGGGAAGTCGCCGCCGACCTCGCAGGAGAGCGACAGCTTGCCGTCCGAAAACGCGCCCGCGCCGGAAAAGCCCGTGGTGATGTGGCAATACGGGCGGCAGTTCACGCATTTCTGGGTCACAGCCTTCGGGCAGCGCCGCTTCTCGATCGGCTGCCCTTTTTCCACGATGGCAATGCGCTTTTTGCTGCCCTTACGAAGCATTTCAAGCGCGGTAAAGATGCCCGCGGGGCCCGCGCCGACGATGACGACGTCTTTTTCCATGATCATCTACTCCCATCTGACCGTGTATGCGGTCTCCGGCTCCGATTATACCATATCCGCCTGCCGGCCGCAAGCCGCGGCTCCCTGTCCTCTCACAGGGCGAGCGAAACGGACGTCTCGACGCCGTCCATCCCGATCACGCGCAGCAAAACGCGCCCGTCCGCGCCCTGCGCGGCCTCCAGCACGTCCCGCGCCCCCTCGACCATGCGAATGTCGCGCAGAACGCCGTCGGCGCTCAGCAGCGCCGTCACGCCCTCGGTCACCGTGGTTCCCTCCCGCAGGGTTGCGTAATGCCCGCCCAGCAGCACGCCGCCGCCGTCCAGCAGCAGCGCCGTGCGCCAGAGGAGCGTATCCGCCGCCGTGGTGATCGGGATGCGCGTGCTGAAGCGCTCTCGCCCGTCCGCGCCGATCATGCGCACGGTCACGCCTCGCCCGTCGCTCTTGCAGCGCAGCATGCCGCCGCGCGCGCTGAGCGTCCGCTCCTCGGACGTCTGCACCGGCGTCGGGGATGGCGCGGGGGATTCGGTCGGCGCGGGCGCATCCGACGCCGCCCGGCTCTCCTCCCCTTCCTCTCGCCCGCTCTGCTCGGCGGACAGCACGCTCTGGGTAAACATCGCCACGGTGGGCTCATCCTCTCTGGGGACGCCGGATAGCACGGCCACGCCGCCCGGCATGCCCGCCAGGGCGATCAAGGGCTCCAGCGCATGCTCGATCGTCTCCAGCCATTGGCCGTCCTCGTCCACGAAGGCAATCCTGCTCCCGTCCACGTCGATGGCAAAGCCCGTCTCCGTGGAGCAGCACGCCGTCGCCTGAGCCGGAAGCGCAAGCGAAAAGAGCGTCTCGTCCTCCGCGCTCACGCGCATCAGGAAGCCGCCGCCCTCCTCCGCGCCGCACAGGGTGACGCTGCCGTCGCTCCCCATGAGCGCGTCGCAGACGGCCTCCGCGCCGTCCTCCCGAATCACGGCCGTGCGCGGCGCGCCGCTGCCAAACAGCCGGGTGATCGTCACGCGCCCGTCCTGCACGGCGACCCATGCGGCCTCGCCCGTCTCGCCCACGGCCAGGCAGCCCATCTCCCCGGAGGCAAACACATCGCCCGGGGTGACGTTCCCCGCCTCGTCCATCCATGCGGCACAGAGCGTCCCGTCCCCGTGGTCGATGAGCGCCAGCAGCGCCGCGTCGCCCTCCCGCTCGAAGGGCTGTAGCCGCTTGATGGCCGCCGAGACGGTGTGCGCGCAGAATTGGGACGCCCGGGATACCTCAATGCGCGCGTCGATCTTCCCCTTGCCGCCGACGCGGAGCCACTCGTTTCCCTTGCCCTCGCCCGAGAGCACGCAGGAGAACGTTCCGTCCTCATGCGCAAAGGGGGCGCTCATCTCCGCGCGTCCCTCGTGCGCCGTGCAGCAGCTGAAGACGATTTTCCCCTCCCCGTCCAAGCCGAGCAGCCAGCCGGCCTTGCCCTCGCGCGTGCGCGCGCTCAGATCGCCGTCCGTGGAGGTCGTAAAGCCCGTCGCCAGCAGCATACCGTCCGCCGCGGCAAGGTCGGTGATCGCGTCCCGCCCGTGCCCGCCGTAGACGCGCGACCAAAGGGCCTCTTCCCCCGCCGCCGCGCGCGGGATCAGCGCCAGCAGGATGAAGAGCGACAGAAGCGCCCGTCCGCGCATGTCAATCGCTTCCCTTCACCATGCTCAGCGCAATGCGCTTTTTCTTCTCGTCCACAGAGACGACCCACACCGTGACCACGTCGCCGACGCTCACCACCTCGCTCGGGTGGCGAATAAAGCGGTTCGCCATCCGCGAGATATGGACCAGCCCGTCCTGATGCACGCCGATGTCGACAAACGCGCCGAAGTCGATGACGTTGCGCACGGTGCCGGTCAGCTCCATGCCGGGCTTTAGGTCGGCAATGTCCAGCACGTCCGTGCGCAGCACGGGCGGCGGCAGCGCCTCGCGCGGGTCGCGTCCGGGCTTTTCCAGCTCGGAGGCGATGTCTTCGAGCGTCATGACGCCGATGCCCAGCTCCTCGGCCAGCCCTTCGAGCCCTTCCTGCCGGGCGCGCGCGGCGATGCCCGCGATGCCGCCGCGCTTGAGGTCCTTCATCTCGTATCCCAAGCGTTCCAGCAGCGCCTTTGCCGCGCCGTAGCTCTCCGGATGAACGGCTGTCGCGTCCAGCGGGTTGTCGCCGTGCACGCGCAAAAATCCTGCGCACTGCTGGAACGCCTTTGGCCCGAGCTTGGGCACCTTCTTTAGCTGCGCGCGCGAGGCGATGCCGTTCTCGTCGCGATAGGCCACGATGTTCCCCGCCAGCGTCTCGCCGATGCCCGCCACGTGCGTGAGCAGCTGGGCGGAGGCGGTCTCCACGTCGACGCCGACGCTGGAGACGCAGCTTTCCACCACGCCGGAGAGCGCGTTTTCCAGCTCCGCCTGCTTGAGATCGTGCTGATACTGCCCCACGCCGATGGCCTTGGGGTCGATCTTCACCAGCTCGGCGAGCGGATCCTGCATGCGCCTTGCGATGGAAACGGCGCTGCGCAGCGAGACGTCGAAGTCCGGAAACTCCTTCGCCGCGAGCTTGGAGGCCGAATAGACGCTCGCCCCCGCCTCGCTGACGATCGTGTACTGCACGCCCGGCGCCTCCGGCAGCAGCGCGGCGATGAACTGTTCGCTCTCGCGCGAGGCCGTTCCGTTGCCGATGGCGATGGCGGTCACGCCGTGGCGGCGGATCATGGAGAGAATCTGCGCCTTCGCGCGGGCCTTCTGCTGCTCCTGCCCCGGCAGGGTAAAGTGCCCCACGCCGGTTTCCAGCACCCTGCCGCTCTCGTCGACGACGGCGAGCTTGCAGCCCGTGCGGAACCCCGGGTCGACGCCCAGCGTCACCCGCCCGCGAATCGGCGGCTGCATGAGCAGCTGATGCAGGTTGCTTCCGAAGACGCGGATGGCGCTCTCGTTCGCCTTGTCGGTCAGCTCCGCGCGGATTTCGCGCTCCAGCGACGGCTCGATGAGGCGGCTCCACGCGTCCCGCGCCGCCTCTCGGACGGTTTCGCAGCACGCGCTTCCGAGCCTGATGACCGCGCGGCAGATCGTCTGGTTCGCCTGCTCCTCGTCGATCTCCACGCTCACGCGCAGCCATTCCTCCCTCTCGCCCCGGTTGATGGCAAGGATGCGGTGCGCCGGCGCGCGCAGGATGCCCTCGCGGTAATCGGCGTAGGGCGCGTAGACGCTCTCGCCCTCCTTGGCCGCGACGCTGCGCAGCATGCCCGTGCGCCGCGCCAAGGCGCGCAGGCTCGCCCGGATGCCCGCGTCGTCGCTGATCTGCTCGGCGATGATGTCCCGCGCCAGCGCGAGCGCCGCCTGCGCGTCGGCAACGCCCTTCTCCTCGCTCACAAACCCCTCGGCGAGCCTCAGCGGATCGTCCCCGCGCCGCTGGGCGAACACGGCCTGCGCCAAGGGCTCCACGCCCTTTTCCCGCGCGATCATCGCCCGCGTGCGGCGCTTGGGCTTATAGGGGCGGTAGATATCCTCCAGCTCGGCGAGCGTCGCGGCGGAGGCAAGCGCGCTCTTGATCGCCTCGTCCAGCTTGCCCTGTTCGGCGATCGCGCTCTCGATCTGTGCGCGCCGCTTGTCCAGCGAGCGCAGGTATTCAAGCCGCTCGCTGACCTCGCGCAGCTTCTGGTCGTCCATCGCGTCCGTGCGCTCCTTGCGGTAGCGCGCGATAAACGGGATGGTACACCCCTCGTCGATCATGGCAACGATGGCTTCGATAACCGCCTCGCGGACGGCAAACTCACGGGCAAGCGTAGCGCTGATGTTCATGGTCTTTCCTCTCTCATGCAAATCTCTTATAAGGCTTCAATCGTCAAGGCGAGCAGGGCGCGGGCCGCGCCCCTCTCTCCGCTCGATCACAGCTTAATCACATCCAGATCGTCCGGCACATACAGGTCGCCCGCGTAGAATTGTCTCGCCTCCGCCGTGTAAAGCGCCTTGCGCTGGGCATAGTGCCTGTCCTCCGTGTGCCAGAGGACGAGATGGCTCACGCCCAGCTCGCCGGCAAGCTTGGCGGCGTCGGCGACCGTGCTGTGGTGCTTCTCATAGGGCTTAAACACATCCGCGTGCTCCAGCAGGCAAAACGCCTCGCACAGCAGCCAGTCGCTGCCCTCCACAACCGCCCGGCAGGCGGGGTTGAACGGCTCGTCGCCCAGACAGGTCAGCTTCGCGCCGCCGTGAAGCCTCGTGGTGAAGCCGAACTGCAAGAGCTTGGTCGAGTGAATGTCGAAAAACGTGACGTCGTATCCGGCAAGGCGCGCGCTCGTGCCGTCCTCGATGTCGTGAAAAAGCACGCGGTCGCCGATATAGACGAGGAATTTCTTTTGCAGCATGATCTCCGCGATCATCTCAAGCGCGCGATGCACGCTCTCATGGCAGTATATGTGCAGCTCGCCCTCGTATTTTCCGGCCTTCATCATCGTCATGATCTTGCGCAGCACCCAAATCGCGCCGTTGAGGTGATCGGGATGCGCGTGCGTGATGAAGAAATCGTGGACGGTTTCAAACCCCAGATGCGCGTCCTCCATCTGCCGCAGAATGCCGTTTCCGCCGCCCGCGTCGATCAGCAGCGTGCCCTCCCCGCCCTCGAGCGCAAAACAGGTATTATAGCATCGGGTCGCCAGCGCATAGCCCGTCCCGAGCACAATCAGCTTTTCCATATCGTCCCCTCCGTCCTCTGTGCGATACGGATCTATTATACGGCATTGGCAAAAAATGGGCAAGGAAAATCATGCGATTGCATGCCGTCCGCGTGCGTGCGTCCGCTGGGCGGGCCGGCAAAATGCAGTGAGCACGGCTAAGTAGACGAACCGGATTCCGCCTTTCCCATACAATCCAATCCGTCATGTCGGCGGTACGCACGCAAATCGTCATAAAAGTGTGATTTTGATACCGCAAAACACGAATAATTTTGTGATTTGGGTTGTTTTTTCATGCGTTTGGTTTATAATGAAAAGGCGATGATGAAGTACGGTAGCGCCAAGGAAAGTGTGAGGGAGGGTCTCTATGGAACGATTGATTTTGAATAAGCTGTTGGCGTGGAAGAATTCGCCCTATCGCAAACCGCTGATCTTAAAGGGTGTGCGTCAGGTGGGTAAGACTTGGATCCTTCAAGAATTCGGCAGACGTTATTATGATCATACGGCTTACTTTAACTTTGATGAAAACGAGGAATATAAGCAATTTTTCGAGACCACCAAGGATGTCGATCGCATCTTGCAGAATCTGATGCTGGCCAGCGGCCAAAAGATTGTGCCGGAAAAGACGCTCATCATCTTTGACGAGATACAGGATTGCCCCAAGGTCATCAACGCCATGAAGTATTTCTGTGAGAACGCTCCGCAGTATCACATTGCCTGTGCCGGTTCTTTGCTGGGGATCGCCTTGGCGAAGCCATCCTCCTTCCCTGTGGGCAAGGTCAACTTTATGCAGATGGATCCCATGACCTTCTCAGAATTCCTACTTGCCAATGATGATCAAAATCTCGCCCAGTATCTGGAAAGCGTGGATACCCTTGAGCCGCTTCCCGATGCCTTTTTCAATCCGCTCTACGAAAAACTCAAGATGTATTATGTCACCGGCGGTATGCCCGAATCCGTGCTCATGTGGACGCAGGCACGGGACGTTTCGGCTATGCAGGAAGCCCTGTCTGGGATGATCGGCGCTTATGAGCGCGACTTTGCCAAACACCCCAACATCAGCGAGTTCCCAAAGATTTCCATGATCTGGAAGTCCATCCCATCCCAGCTGGCAAGGGAGAATAAGAAATTTCTCTACAAAGCGGTTAAAGAGGGGGCGCGCGCCCGGGAATATGAGGATGCCTTGCAGTGGCTGGTGGATGCAAGGCTGGTGCATAAGATCTACCGCAGCACTGCGCCCGGCCTGCCGATAGCCGCCTATGACGACCTGTCTGCATTTAAAATCTATCTAGTGGACGTGGGGCTGCTCCGCCGCATGGCACAGCTGGCTCCAACGGCCTTCGGAGAAGGCAATCGTTTGTTCACCGAGTTCAAAGGCGCGCTGACCGAGAACTTTGTGCTGCAAGCCTTGATTACGCAATTTGAAGTCGTTCCACGGTATTGGAGCCAGAGCAACCCTCCTTATGAGGTGGATTTTCTTATTCAGCGGGAAAACGATCTTTTCCCTGTCGAGGTCAAATCCGAGGTCAACACAGCCAGCAAGAGCCTCAAGAAGTTCAAGGAGCTGTTCCCGAATCAGGTCAAGCTCCGTGTCCGTTTCTCTCTGGATAATTTGAAGCTGGATGACGATCTGCTCAACATTCCGCTGTTCATGGCGGATCAGGCGGATCGATTGATCGGTTTGGCCTTGGAACGTTTTTAAAAGCGCGCAGCGCCGAGAACGCGCCAAAAAACGCCCCGAGAGCTTGTCGCTCCCGGGACGCGTTATCACAGCCGGTCACTGAATGGCGATGTAGTGGTTTTCCTCGACCTTGGGCTGCTCGACCTGCTTGGGAATCGAGAGCCTGAGCACGCCGTCCTCAAACGCCGCGCTCACATCTTCGCGGCGGACATGCTCGCCGACGTAGAAGGTGCGCTGGCAGGTGCCGGTGAAGCGCTCGCTGCGGATCACGCGGCCCTCGTCGCTCTCATCTTTGACATTGCTGCGCTCGGCCTTGATGGTCAGGTAGCCGTCTTTGAGCTCGGCCTTGATGTCCTCCTTGCGGAAGCCGGCGAGCTCCATGTCCAGCTCGTAGTGGTCGCCGTACTCCTTCACGTCGCAGGTCATCATCCTCGGGGCCTGAACGCGGGCGTTCATCGTCGGGAACATATCGTCAAACATATCGGAAAACACATTGGAAAGCAGCATACTCTTTTCCTCCTTTTGATGGTCGGGCCCGTATGGCGGGCCACGGTAGATACGTGTAGGATAAACGGTTCGGCTGGGATTTATGCGTCCCCGTTCCGTTTACGAGGATATTATACCGCAGCTTTTTAGCACTGTCAAGCGTCGAGTGCTAAATCGTTCTTATCTCATTATTCTTTTATTTTGCAAATAAAATTCATATATTCTTTTGTTTTTTCATTATGTTCACATATTGGTCAGTCCTGACCTTCTTTGATTTTTGTGAAAATTAGTCAAAGAAAGTCAGACACGATTGACAAAAAAGAACCCCCAGCTTGAAAGGCTGGGGGAAATCAAGAGCTCATCCGGCTCAGTCCAGCGCCTCTCCGCGCTCGATCGCCGCGATTTGGTCGATGCGGCGCTGATGGCGTCCGCCCTCAAACGCCGTGGTCAAAAAGATCTCGGCGATCATTCGCCCGAGGTCTGCGCCCACGACGCGCGCGCCCATCGCCAGCATATTGGCGTCGTTGTGCCTGCGCGTCATTTTGGCGCTGTAGCAGTCCGAGCAGGCCGCGCAGCGAATGCCGCGCACCTTGTTCGCCGCG
This sequence comes from Clostridia bacterium, assembly GCA_030536875.1. Taxonomy (GTDB): domain Bacteria; phylum Bacillota; class Clostridia; order Christensenellales; family Aristaeellaceae; genus Ventricola. Next base: position 11,247 of record JAUNPI010000001.1, on the reverse strand, counting down.
ATGGAGATGCCGATGCCCGTGCCGCAGCACAGGATGCCGCGCTCGCACTCGCCGCTTGCCACGGCGTTCGCCGCGCGCTGGGCGAAGACGGCGTAATCGCAGCTGTCGGTCGTATAGGTTCCAAAGTCCCGATAGGCAAGGCCCATCTCGTCAAGCAGCGCCATGATCTCCCGCTTGAGCGGAAGACCCGCGTGGTCGCTTCCCAATGCGATCATGTCCTCTTCTTCCTTTCTCTCTGTCAGTCGATTTTCCCCGTCAGTCGATGAAGTCCTCCGGTGCAAGCGGTTCTCGGCGTTCGCCTCCGCTCTCCTCCTGCTCCTCGTGCTCCGCCGTGTGGTCGATGAAGACCAGCTTCCCCAAATTCTCCCGGCTCACGACGGTATTGGTCCCCATACACGCGCGGCAGCGGTAAAGACAGTTCGGGCAGACGCATCCGAGATCGAGGCTCTCCGACTGGATCATGTAGGTTCCGCACTGCGGGCACCCGCAACGCATGTTTCATTCCTCCCCAAAGCGCTAAACAAGCCTTCTGTGCGTAAACGCGCGCCGCTCCTTGGCAAAGTCCTCGACGATGTCGCCGTGCCCCTCCAACAGGTATTTATAGGAGCACAGCCCTTCGACGCCCATCGGCCCGCGCGCGTGCAGCTTGCCCGTGGCGATGCCGACCTCCGCGCCAAAGCCGTAGCGATAGCCGTCCGCAAAGCGCGTGGAGCAGTTGTGATAGACGCCCGCCGAGTCGACCAGCGCGAGGAATGTTCTCGCCGCCTCCGCGTCCTCGGTGATGATGCCGTCGGTGTGGTGGGAACCGTAGCGGTTGATGTGTGCGATGGCCTCCTCCAGCGAATCGACGACGCGGATGCTGATCACATGGTCGAGATATTCCGTCTCCCAGTCCTCCTGCGTCGCGGCCTCGCAGCCAAGCGCCGCCTGCGCGCGCTCGTCGCCGAGCATGCGCACGCCCGCCTCCGCAAGCGCCTTGCCCACGACCATGAGCGCGCGGCCGGCCTCGTCCCTGTGGACGAGCAGCGTCTCCACCGCGTTGCAGGCGGCAGGATACTGCGTCTTCGCGTCGACCACGACGCGCGCGGCCATCGCCGTGTCGCAGCCCCGGTCGAGATACAGGTGGCAGACGCCGTCGCTGTGCCCGAGCACGGGGATGCGGCTGTGATCCATGATATAGCGAACGAAGGCGTTGGAGCCGCGCGGGATGATCAGGTCGATCTCCCGGTCGAGGGCGAGCATCTCGCCCACGTCCTCCCGCGTGGTGAGCAGCCCAGCCCAGCCGCGCGGCAGGCCGGCAGCCTCTCCGGCGGCGGCCAGCGCGTCAAACAGCGCGGCGTTGGAATGCGCCGCCTCGCGCCCGCCCTTGAGCAGCACGGCGTTCCCGCTTTTCAGGCACAGGCCCGCGATCTGAACCAGCGCGTCGGGCCGCGACTCAAAGATCACGCCGACCACGCCGATGGGGCAGCTGACGCGCGTGAGCACAAGCCCGTCCGCCAGCTCCGTGCGCAGCTGCACGCGCCCGATGGGATCCTCCATCGCGGCCAAGGCGCGCAAGCCCCGGCAGACGTCCGCAAGCTTGCCCTCGTCAAAGCGAAGGCGTTTGAGCGCCGGGGCGGAAAGCCCCTCTTCCCTCGCCGCCTCCAGATCCAGCGCGTTCGCCGCGAAGATGGCCTCCCTGCGCGCCTCCAGCTCCTTTGCGGCGGCCAGCAGCGCGCCGCTTCGCGCCTGCGCGGAGGAGGCCGCCAGCGCAAAGCTCGCCTCCCGCGCCTGCTGCGCGAGCGCCCTCACGTCCGCCGTGCGCCCCGCCATAGCGCTCCCCTCACTCATAGACTTCCTCACTGAAACGCGCGCTCATCGCCCCGGCATCCGCCGTGAGCGGATCGCTCGAGAGAATCTGTTCCTCTTCCGGCAGGGACAGCTCGCGGCGGTCCTCGCCGGACTGCACCGCGCCGACCAGCGTCATCGCGGAGAGCGGGTTCAGGTTCGTATCCAGCGAGGAGAGCAGCTTCGTGCCCAAGCCCACCAGGCCCATCACGTTGCCGCTGTGCATGCCCTGACGCAGCAGCTGCATGAGCGCGTCGTAGCCGCGCGTGCCGCCCTGCCCGTCCAGGCGCACATAGGCGAGCGCCTGCTCCCCGTCAAGCTCGTTTTCCCCGGCGGAGAGCCCCAGCGCCGCGGCATCCTGCTCGCTTAGCTCCATCTCCAGCGCGCCCACGGCCTCGACCAGCTCGGGCAGGCGCGCGACGTCCAGCGCGATATAGGTGCCGATGTTGAGGCCGAGCAGCTGGTTGACCGTGCGGACCGCCAGATAGCCGCGGCTCTTCTCATCCCCCAGCGCGTAAACCGCGCCGAGCGCCGTCTCCTGCGCATCCTGAACGGGCACGACCAGCTCGCAGTCCAGGCTCGTCATCACCGAGCGGCCCGTCTTGCCGTTGATGGAGGCGACCAGCAGCGTCTGCGTGGTCTCGCCATCCTGAAGCAGAAAGAGGATATTGGTGACGTCCTGGGTCAGCTCGCCGTTTTGGGCGAGATCCTTCTTGCCCACGGAGATTTCCGCCGCCGCGCAGCCAAGCGCCAGCGTCAGCGCCAACAGCAGCGCAAAACAGGTCAAAGCTTTTTGTTTCATGTGTTTTTTCCTCGCTTGTCTTTCACTTGTCCTTTTTGAAGATGAAGAGCTTGGAGAAGGCGTAGTTGGCGATGATCACCAGGATGTTGACCAGAAGCTTCATCACCAAATCGTTCAAGCGCAGCTTCTCCACCAGCACGTACATGAGCACGGTCTCCATGCCCAGCGAAACGAGGCGCATGGCAAAAAAGCTGCCCGCCTCGCGAAGCAGCGCCAGGGCGCTGCCGTAGTGCGTGTGGAAGACGAACACCTTGTTGGCGACATAGCCAAAGGCGACCGCAGCGACCCATGCCGTCCACGTTCCGGGCATGGCCGTCATGCCGAACACGCGCGTGGCGGCGTAGTAGACCGCGTAATTGACGACGGTCGTCGCCACGCCGACAAAGAGATAACTGACCAGCTCGGCGTTGTTCCAAAGGCGCTCGCACAGCGCGCCAAGCTTGGGCGACGCCTTGCCGATCAGGCGAATGACCGCGCGTGCCAGCGCGTCGATCCACTTCCAAAGGGTTTTCATCCGTTTCCTTTCTCGAGACGCTCTCGCCCCTCGGGCCCGCATCGTCCTTTCCCCTTGGGAAAGGCGCCATACCCAAAGGCATGGTCAAAGAGGCCCCCTGTGTACGGGTTCATTATATCACGGTAAAAAGCGAGGGTCAACCCCGCCCGGCATCGCGGGAAAGCGCGAAAACCCCCCTTTCCTTTTTTTCAAAAATACCGTATAATAAACTGAAATCCATCTGCGGAGGAAAAAAGCCATGCAAAACCCCATCGTCTCCTGGCTCTTTGAGACGGACGCGGTCCGCGTCTGCCCCGAGGCTCAGCCGTTCTGGTATACGTCCGGCAAGCTCGGCCCGTTCTACATCAACACGCAGTTCCTATTCGGCAGCGAGGCGGCGGCAAACGATCTGCTCGCCGTGATCGAAGAGGCCGCAAAGGGCGACAAGCTCGCCTTTTACGACAGGGTATACGCCCGCATCGAGGCGCAGCTCGCCTCCTGCCCCATCTACGCGCAGCTGATCGACCTGCTCGCCGATGCGGCGCGGGAAAAGGGCGCGGACTTCGTCTCCGGCGGCGAGCGCCGCGACTTCTTCTTCTCCATGCCCGTATCTCGCAAGCTCGGTCTGGGCCACCTGTCCATCTTCAAGGATCTCACCAGCGTCTACACCGACGAGCGCGGCGTGAGCATGGAGAGCACGGCGGCCGGCCTCTCCGGCAAGTGCTCCATCCACATCGCCGACCTGATCACCGTCGCCTCCTCCTACGTGCGCGCGTGGATTCCCGCCGTGGAAACCTTGGGCGCGAAGATCGCCTATTCCCTCGCCGTGGTCGACCGCGATCAGGGCGGCTCCAAGATCCTCGCCGAGGCGGGCTGCCCGCTGACCACGCTGGTCACCGTCAAGCCCGACCTCTTTGAAACCGCGCATCAAATGGGCCGCATCACGGACAAGCAGCTGGGCCTCGTGCTCGCCTTTATCGCCGATCCCGACGCCTTCATGCGCGATTTCCTGCTCGCCCACCCCGATTTCCTGGCGGCCGAAATCGCCAAGGGCGGCAAAAGCGCCCAGCGCGCCGAGCTGTGCATCGCCAGCGGCTTCGCCCCCGAGGCGGCCCTCCCGAAGCGATGAGCGGCGTCACCCTAACATTCATTGGAAAAAGCGCAGACGACCTGCGCTTTTTCATTCTGCTCGACGGTATGCACGCGGGCGGCATCACCGTCCACAGCGTGCGCGGCTCGTCCTTTTCCTACGGCATCGCCGTCGCGCCCGAAAGGCGCCGCCAAGGCGTGGCCCGCGAGGCGCTCAAGCTTCTCTTCGCGCATATGCGAAGCCTGGGCTTTACCCGCGCCGTGGCTTGCGTGGAGGCGGGCAACGCCGCGTCCCTCGCGCTGCACCGGGGGCTGGGGTTTGAAACGATCGCGGCGGACGGCCAAACCGTCCGGCTCTCCCTCACCCTTGCGCCGTCCCCTTCGTCCCCGCCCGAGCATACAGAGCCGACGCGATAAGCGCCGTCAGCGGCGCGGCGGCCACCAGGCCGAAGCTGCCCACCAGCGTGTTGAGCAGCGGGCTGGCGACATACTTGAGGTTGACGATGTCGATGAGCGGCGTTCCCTGTCCCATAAAGTACATCAGCATCGACAGATAATTGCCCGAATACGCCAGCATGAGGGTCGTGGTCATCGTTCCCAGCACGCTGCGGCCCAGGCGCATGCCGCTAGCGAGCAGCTCGCGGCGGGGCACATCCGGCCGATGGCGGACAATTTCCTGGCAGCTGGCCGCGATATCCATGCTCAAATCCATGAGCGCGCCGGAATTGGCGATGAAGATCATGCCGCAGTAGAGCGACTTGATGTCGATCTGCATGAACGATTGCGAGAGCAGCGGAACGACATAGGCGATGTCCCCTCCGTCGAGCTTCAGCGCGTCGGTGAGCGCGACCGACAGCACGCCGGTGACGGCCGTTCCGGCCAGCGAGCCAAGCACGGCGATGAGCGTCTTGCGCGTCCAGCCCGCGACCAGCAGGTCGATCATCACCGTCAGCACGGCGACCGTGGCAAACGCCGCCAGGATGGGGTTGACGCCCTCCAGCAGGAGCGGGAGCAGCAGCTTCCAGACGATCATGGCGCTCGCAGCCAGCGAAATCAGCGCGCCGCAGCCGATGATTCCGCCGTATAGGATCAGCAGCGCCGCCAGCGCCAGCGCGATTGCCGTCTCCGTCCTCGTGCGGTCATGATCGATGAGCGTTACCGTCAGACGCCCGCCGCTCTCCTGCACCATCGCGTGGGCGATATCCCCGACCGCGTAGAGCTTATCCTTGTCAAGCGCCGAATTGAGGTAGTTGCTCGCCCATGCCTTTTCCCCCTGATGCTCGCCGGAGAGCACCGTCACGCGGCAGTTCTGCACGCCGGAATAGACGATGCCAACCGGGTAGAGCCCGGCGTTGTCGACCTCCTCGATGCGCACGCGTCCGCGTGGAATCTGTGTCGACGCGTTCTCGTAGCGCTCCGGCAGCAGGCACAGCGCCGCGCAAAACAGGATCATCACCACGCACATCACGGCGTTTGATCGCTTTAGCCCCAATCGTCTTTTCATGAACGTCCTTCCCTCGTATCGAATTGAATATGGATTGGTTATGGACTTGATGAAACGGGCCGCTCCGGATGCCGGAGCGGCCCGTTCCCGTGGGTGGCTTACCGATTCAGGCCCATCGCCTGCATCGTGCGGTTAAAAATATCCGTGTTGTCATAGAGGCCGGAGAAGGTCTGCGCGCCCACGCCCATCGCGTAAACCGGGATCTGCAATCCGGTGTGCGCATAGGAGGTGTAGGACAGGCCCGCCTTGTTGTTCATGATGTGGCTGACCGCCATCGAGAAGGGCTCGTAGCCGCCGTAGAGCAGCGCCTCTTCCTCGCCTATGCCGCGCTGATCCGCCGGGAGCATGCTCAGCTCGAAGGCCGCGCGCAGCGCCGCAACGTCCGCCTCCGTCAGGGACAGCGCCTGATCCGGCTCTGTGGTCAGGCCGTAGAAGGTCTCCACCTCGGCCATCGCCTCTTCAAAAGACGCGTTCCGCTCGCGTAGCTCGCCGATCACCTCGTCGAAGTTGGTGAACGAGATTTTCTGGTTGGTCAGGTAGGTGAAATGCGTGTCGTATGCGGTGGTCGCAAAGCCGATGGTCATGCCGCCCGTCTCGTGGTCCGCGGTGACGACGATCAGCGTTTCGTCCGGATGCTCGGCCGCGAAGTCGACCGCAGCCTGCACCGCGTCGGCGAAGGCAAGCGTCTCATGGATGGACGTCGCCGCGTCGTTGGCGTGGCCGGACCAGTCGATCTTGCCGCCCTCGCACATCATGAAGAAGCCGTCCTCGCCATCCAGCACGCTGATGCCGGCCTTCACGTAATCCGCCAGCGAGAGGATATCCTCGCCCTCAGCCTCCTTGCGCTCGCGGTCGATTTCATAGTTGAGCGCCTCGGAATCCGCGATATTCGGGTCGATGGCCAGCACGCGGCCGCTCTGCGCATTCAGCCCCCGGATGGCCTCGTTCGTGTTGGCCAGCGTCCAGCCGTTCTGCTCGGCGATGGCAAAGAGGTTTTCCTGCGCGCCGTCTCCGTCCGGGGTCAGGAAGGAGCCGCCGGCCAGGTAATCCAGCGTCGTCCCCGTCAGGCCCTGCACCGCGATGTCGTAATACTGCTTGCGGGAGGGAACCTTGGCGTAGTAGGCCGCAGGCGTCGCATGGTCGAGGGAGACGCTGGTGATCACGCCGACCTTCTTGCCCGCCTCCTTGGCATATTCCGTGATGAGCTTAAAGGAGGATTCCAGATTCACGTCGTAGTTGATCACGCCGGAGAGCGTCTTCTCGCCGGAAGCCATGCTCGTGGCCGTGGAGGCGGAATCCGGGCAGAAGGAAGAGGCGTCGTACGTCGTCACCATGCCCAGATACGGGAAGCTGGTAAAGCTCAATTCCGCCGGGATCGGAAAATCGGAATCCGGATTTTGGATGGAACCGAGGTAGTACTGCGTGGCGGCCACCTGCGGGTTGCCCATGCCGTCTCCGATAAACATGAACACGTACTTGGGAGAGGCGGCTTCCTCCGCCGCGGCGGCCCCGCTCAGCGCAAGCATCAGCGCCAAAGCGATCAAGAGCAGTTTCTTCATCTTTTTTCCCTCACTTTGTTGTCTTTTTGTCGCCCTTTTTTCGGGTACGGCACGAGTATACCGTCCCCATGTAAAATGCAAAAGCACACAAAGCTAAGCGCCGCGTTAAATCTATCTTCGCTTTGTGCGCCGGACACATGCATATGCATTCATTGCCATCTTGTATTGTCCCCTTGACGGACGGCGTCTTTTGTGTTAAGATACAGACAAATAGAAAGACAGAGGCTCCGCGCTCATGAGACCCTCCGGGCCGCATGAGCCATTGGGCACGGCGGGCAACTGCCGTACCTGCCGTTTGCGAAGGAGTTGCTCTTTCCGAGATAGACCCTGCGTTTTCTTCCTTTGTTTGGGAAGGGAAGAGCGCTGTTAGGGGTATCTTCGGAAAGAGGAGCTCTGTTTTTTTATGCATCGCTCTGCGCAAGCGGAGAAACGGCAATTGGAAACAGGGAGGAAAGAATCATGTCTGCGAAGAAACTTTTCGACAAAGAAGTGACCCGCCGTCAGTTTCTGAAGGTAACCGGCAAGGGCATGGCCGGCTTGGCGGCTTCCAGCAGCCTGCTCAGCCTCTTCGGCGTCACCAAGGCCCAGGCGGAGTCCGGCGCGGTCAGCGTGCTGGCGACAGCCGACGGCGTTCTGGTGGCCAACGGCGCGCGCTGCACCGGCTGCCAGCGCTGCGAGATGAACTGCTCGCTGATCAACGACGGCAAGGTGATGCCCTACATCAGCCGCGTGAAGGTGCTGCGCAACTATTACCACGGAAACGACGGCCAGACCGGCGGCGTGTTCGGCTCCTTCGATTTCACGCCCGATACCTGCCATCAGTGCGAGGATCCGGCCTGCCTGAAGGCCTGCCCGATGGGCGCGATCTCCGTGCGCGAGTCCGACGGCGTCCGGGTGATCGACAAGGACAAGTGCGTGGGCTGCGGCGCCTGCGCAAGCGCCTGCCCGTATGGCATGCCGACCGTCGACCCGGAGACGAACAAGTCCACCAAGTGCGTCTCCTGCGGCTACTGCGCGGCCAACTGCCCGTGCGGCGCCCTCAAGATCGTCAAGTGGGAAGACATCGCATCGGCGATCTCGTGATCCCGGCAGGATTGGAATAAAGGAGGTACAACCCTATGTATGCATGGACCGGCAAGATTCTCCGCCTGAACATGACGGCGAAGACCGCAACCATTGAAGATAACAAGTATTGCGAGGAATACCTGGGCGGCCAAGGCCTGGCCAACCGCATCCTCTTCGACGAGGTTCCCACGGGCACCCACCCGCAGGACGACGCTTCCAAGATCGTCATCGCGGCCGGCGCGCTGTGCGGCACCGGCGTCCCCTGCTCCGGCCGCACCAGCGTGTCGCTGATGTCCGCTTTCACCGAGGTGCCCACCATTGTGGATGCGCACATGGGCGGCAACATGGCCCCGCAGATCAAATTCTCCGGCTATGACGCCATCATCGTCGAGGGCAAGGCCGATGCGCCGACGTGGGTCAAGATCCACAACGACGAGATTTCCTTCGAAGACGCTTCCGACGTCTGGGGGCTTGGCACCCGCAAGACCACCGAGCTGCTCAACCAGAAGGCCGGCGCGGAATACTGCGTCTGCGCCATCGGCCCGGCGGGCGAGAACCTGGTCAACGACTCGATCATCGTCAATTCCATGTGCCATGCAGCCGGCGCGGGCTCCGGCGCCGTCTTCGGCAGCAAGAAGCTCAAGGCCATCGTCATCCACGGCACCCGGTCCATCGCGGTCGCCGACCCGGCGAAGACCTTGGAGCTGCAGCAGTACCAGCTGCGCGAGCTCATCGGCGTCAACAACAACCACGTGCAGCCCTCCAACCAGCAGAGCTGGAACGAATACGTGGGCGCAACGCGCTGGCAGGGCGGCCCCGGCAAGATGTGGGGCGAGGCCATCGGCGGCCCGCTGGATACCGGCGAGCAGAAGCCGGGCGACATCAACGCCATCGGCATGCGCAACCACACCATCAACTTCTTCATGGGCAACGACGACATCGCCTTCAAGCACACCGTCAAGACCGGCGGCTGCCATTCCTGCCCGATCCGCTGCTTCCCGGACCTGCACTTTGAAGCGCTCAAGCCCTACGGCACCGAATACAACACGGCGACCTGCATGACGCTCATGCGCGCGGGCGACTTCTACAACGGCCACGTGAACGACTTCGTGGACCCGGGCGACGGCGCGCTGACGCTCGGCTCCCACTGCCAGTGGCTGATGGACGACTACGGCGTCTGGTGCGGCTACGGCGATCTGGACTACACCTTCTCCTACTGCATGAAGAACGACATCTTCAAGCAGAAGCTCTCCGCCGAGGAATACGCCGAGATCCCGTGGGATCTGATGGAGGCGGGCGACCCGCAGTGGGCCAACGAGATGGTCAGCCGCATCGCCACCAAGAAGGGCGAATTCGGCCGCGTGCTGGGCATGGGTTCCCTGTGGACGGCCAAGGAGTGGAATTTCCCGGATTCCTTCTGGAACGAGGCGACCGGCATCTACTTCAACTTCAAGAAGGGCTACATCCGCCATCATTCCAGCGAGTCCTTCGGCCAGGTCGGCGGCCTGATCAACATCGTCTTCAACCGCGATTCCATGTGCCATACCCACCAGAACTGTCTGGGCAACGGCCTGCCCTATGACATCGTCAAGGGCGTCCTGGAAGAGAAGTTCGGCGAGGGCTGCGCCGACAAGAGCGCCAGCTACACCCCGATGAACGCGGCGAAGGCCAAGTTCGCCAAGTGGTCCATCGTGCGCAACAACGTGCATGACAGCCTCGCGCTGTGCAACTGGGTCTGGCCGATGACCTTCTCCCCGATGAAGGAGCGCGGCTACAAGGGCGACACCGCCCTGGAGGCCAAGCTGCTCACGGCCGTGACCGGCCAAGAGTGGACCGAGGAGAGCGTCGACTTCGTCGGCGAGCGCATCATGCAGCTGCAGCGCGGCATGACCGCCTTGGAGATGAACTCCAAAAACCTGCGCGCCGATCACGACGGCGTCAGCGACTGGGTCTTTGACCGCGATCCCGACATGGCCGCCTTCACCGAGGGCACCACGAAGCTCGACCGCGAGGATTGGGAGACCGCGCTGGATCTGTACTACGAGGAGTGGGGCTGGGACAAGGCCACCGGCATCCCGACCCGCGCCACGCTGGAGAAATTCAACCTGGCCGACCTCGCCGACAAGCTCGAGGCCGCCGGCCTGCTGCCCGCGTAAGGGGCAAAATCTTGCTCATATGGGGGAGGGCGTTTCCTCGGGAAGCGCGCCTCCCCCTGACTTGTTGAGTATACGGAGGTGATCCTTGGATGGACAAGGAAAAACAGGAAAAACATGCGGCGTCCGAGGCTGAGCAGGCCATATCCCCTGCGCCCGGAGCAGCAGAAGCGCCGGCGCTGGGCGCGCTGCGCCGAGGCCGTGCGCGAACAGGCCAAAGAGGAGCAGTATCTCACGCTGAGCGACCTGTGCGCCTGGCAGGAGATGCCGCGCGACGAGGCCGCGGACATGATGCGCGAGCTGATGGCGCAGGAGGAATATGGGGATATTTGCGTCTATCAGGGGGCGAAGGATCTGTATTACTACACCTATCCCACGCTGGCGCACAACTACGTCAAGAACGTCGCGCTGGCGCAGGAGAACGATCTGCCGCACACCATCGCCGAAATCGTGCGCTATGAATCCAAGATCTACCCGCGCGCCACGTCCATCGATACGTTCAGCCGCTATCCGTATCACTACACGGCCATCCAGATCCGCAGGACGCTGGAGCGCATGGCCAAGCAGCCGGAGTACGCAGACATCGAGACCTATGTCAGCGGGAAGAAGCAGCTGTATGTGTTCTCCACCCAGTATCTTTCCCGCACGTATGCCAAGACGCTCGTGGAAATGAGCGAGGACAAGAGAATGTGGCTGTGAGCCGGACCGGCCTCACAGCCTTTCTCTTGTCCTCGTTCTTTTTTATCTTATTCTTC
>JAUNPI010000084.1 GCA_030536875.1 Clostridia bacterium | reverse complement strand
GCAACATTCTCTTTGGCAAGGGTTCCAGCGGCGATCCGATCAACCTGATGTCTCCCGACAACACGTCGGATGGCTGGCTGAAAAAGAAGTGGACGCTCCTGAATGGGAAGCGCTGTCTGCTGAAGGGCGGCAGCGGCACAACGCATCAGGAGCCCTATAACGAGGCCTTTGCCAGCATTCTCATGCGGCGGCTCGGCGTTCCTCATGTGGACTATGCGCTGATCCATCAGGACGGCTATCCGTTCAGCATATGCGAGGACTTTATTACGCCGCAGACGGAACTGGTCAGCGCGTGGTACGTCATGCAAACGCAGAAAAAGGAGAATCACCTTTCCGTCTATCAGCACTTACTGAACTGCTGCGATGCGCTGGGAATTCCCGGCGTGCGTGATGCGATCGACCGAATGCTGGCCGTCGACTATCTGCTGGTCAATGAAGATCGCCATCAGAACAATTTCGGATTCATCCGAAATGCGGACACGCTGGAATGGATTGGACCCGCGCCCATCTATGACAGCGGCACATCCCTATGGTTCGATACGCCAACGCCGCTGATTCACGCTTCGGCTGCGCACATGAAATGCAAGCCGTTCAAGACAACCCACGAAGAGCAGATCAAGCTCGCCGGCAGCTTTAAATGGATCGATTGGCATAGACTCGACGGAATCGAAGAAGAATTTTTGACAATGACCCATGAATCGCCGTTTGTTGACGAAGTGCGGAGAAACGCAATCGCCAAGGCGTTGAAAAAACGCGTTGAAATGCTGAAGGAGTGCGCACGAATTCCTCAGGCTGCAGGAATTGATCTGAGGTATGAGGTTCGCTCGGATATGGCGTACTCAGGAAAACAGGAATAACGCTCACGAAGAATCTGCCCGGACAAATCAAAGAATGCAAAAAGGGGCTGTCAGGATAATTTCAACATTCTAAGAGAAAAAAAGCCTTCCCCTTTGGGGAAGGTGGCACGGCTTTAGCCGTGACGGATGAGGTCTCGCCCGCTGGCGATGGATGTGTTTCCGCCCCGTGCGCGGGGGACCTCACCCGTCCGCCTTCGGCGGCCACCCTCTCCATAGGAGAGGGCTTTTTTGCAAAAGAATGATTTTACGAGAAATATCTAGGTTCTTATCCTGACAGCCCCAAAATCTCATCAGCTTTAAGCGTTTCCCATCAAGTCCCACAGCCTTTGAAGCTCTTCCTGACTGGCGTATTCAAGGACGATCTTGCCCTTCTTTTCGGTGCCAAGCAGGCTCACCTTGAGCCCTGTGGCGGAGCGCAGGCGCTCGGTCAGCTCCTCGTATTCGACGGGGAGCGGATCGGGCTTTTTCTTTTTCTTCTTTTCGGGCGCGTTCTTGGCGGCGGCCTCCAGCTGGCGGACGGACCAGCCGAATTGCAGCGTCTTGGCAAACAGATTCGCCTGCTGCTCGCGGTTGTCGATGCCGGCGAGCACGCGCGCATGCCCCGCGGAGAGCGATCCGTCGATGACGGCGGCCTGTATGCGCTTGGGCAGCCCGAGCAGGCGCAGCAGGTTGGCGATGGCGGGGCGGCTGCGCCCGAGGCGCTCGGCGACGGCCTCCTGCGTCAGCGCGCACTCATTCATCAGGGCATAAATGCCCTGCGCCTCCTCGATGGCGTTGAGATCCTCGCGCTGGATGTTCTCCACCAGCGCGGCCTCCTGCCGCCTCACGTCGTCCCACTCGCGCACGATGGCGGGGATCGTCTCCATCTCCGCGATGCGCGCCGCGCGCCAGCGGCGCTCCCCGGCGATGATGGTGTAGCGCGCGCCGCTGCGCGCCACGAGGATCGGGGAGATCACGCCGTTATGCTTGATCGACTCGGCAAGCGCGAGCAGCGCGTCGTCGTCAAACTTTTTGCGCGGCTGGTTGCGGTTGGGGTCGATCTCCCCGACGGGCAGCTCCACCACGGCCCCTTCGGGAACCGGCGCGACGGGCGCCTGCCCGACGGTTTCCACCGATTCGACGACATCCTCCACATCCGGCAAAATCGCGCTGAGCCCCCTGCCCAAGCCCATCTTCTTAGCCATGCTTTTTCCTCTCCTTAACGGAACGATCAGCCGGCGCTTTAGGCGCGGGCCAGAAACTCCTTCGCCAGCGCGCCATAGCTCTGCGCGCCAAGCGAACGCGGATCGTACAAATGAATCGGCAGCCCGTGGCTGGGCGCCTCGCCCAGACGCACGTTGCGTGGAATGACGGTGTTGTAGACCTTCCCCTTGAAGACCTTGCGCACCTCCTGCGCGACCTGAACGCCCAGGTTCGTGCGCGCGTCGAGCATCGTCAGCACGACGCCCTCGATGCTCAAATGCCTGTTGATCCTCTGCACCTTTTGAATGGTGCCCATCAGCGCGCTGACGCCCTCCAGCGCGTAATATTCGCATTGAATGGGGATGAGCACGCCGTTTGCCGCGCAGAGGGCGTTGAGCGTGATCAGCCCGAGCGAGGGCGGGCAGTCGATAAAGATGTAATCGAATTGATCCTTCGCCGGGGCGAGCGCCGAGGCGAGCACGTGCTCGCGCCTGTCCATGCCCGCCAGCTCGATTTCCGCGCCGGCCAGACGGATATCCGCCGGGAGCACGAAGAGCGAGGGGACATCGGTTTTGACCATCGCGGCCTCCAGCGCCGCCTGTCCGCCCATCACCTCATAGACGGTGGGCGTCTTCTCCTTGATGCGCACGCCCAAACCGCTGGATGTGTTGCCCTGCGGGTCGGCGTCCACAACAAGCACGCGCTTCCCCTCGTCGGCGACGCACGCGGAGAGATTGACGCTGGTCGTCGTCTTGCCGACGCCGCCCTTCTGGTTGGTAATTGCGATGATTTTAGCCATGTTGTTCCTCATCTATCCTCCGGGCCCCTGAGCTCGCCCTTTTCATTCCGAATGTGGATGCCGAATCTTCATTCTGAATGTTGATTCTGAAAAAAGCGCCCGAACGAGAGCCGGCCGGGCCGGCGGGCCGGCGGCAAAGCGCAGAGGCCTTCAGCGTTATGATAACTGATCGTTTTCCGAGAGCACCTGCGTGAGCCACTCGCGGTCAAACCCGTCGATCGGGTAACGCTCAAGCAGCGTGCGCATGGCGGCGAAAGACCCCTCTCTCGCCAAATCGAAGAGCGCGTCCTGCAAAAGCGAGTTGGGGCTCTTGGATGCATAGGCGAGGGAAAGCAGCCGGTCGGCCAGCTCGTGAATCCCGTCGGACGTGACGCGCACGCGCGCACCGGAATCGAGCGTCACGACCATCGAGCGCCCCGTGCCGATGTAGACGGCGTTGAACAGCTCGGAATCGATCTTCCTCCAGAGAGCGGCAGGCGTATCCTGCGTGCGCAGAAAACGCACCAGCTGCGCGTTCACGGCATAAATAAGCTCCGGACAGCGCGCGAGCAGCTCGCCGCCGAGCGCCGGGCGCAGCAGCCCCTCGATCTGATCAAGCCTGCCGGGCATAGCCATCCCTCCTTACGAAGGTCATGCAAAGGTCCTCCTGTGCAGCATCCGTATCCACTCTCTATTCTACACGCATTGCCCATGCTCTCGCAAGGGGTTTTTGAAAATCGGCAAGAACAATTCGGTCAGTTTACTTTTTCCACTTCTTGGGGTATACTGGAAGCGTATAAACGCGCCCGCCTGCGCCGGGCGCAATAGAGGAGGAACAACATGCTTTCAATGTCCATCTGTTCCCAGGTGCTCAGCCGGGCGCTTGCGCGCGGCGGCACGTTTGCGGAAATATTCTACGAAGACAACCGGAACTTTTCCATGTCCATGCGCTCTCGGAAGATCGAGCACGCGGCGCTCTCGCGCCCGCGCGGCGCGGGCATCCGCGTCTACGACAATCTGCGCTCCATCTATGTCTACACCAGCGACGTGACGCTCGAGGGCCTTCTGCACGCGGCGGATCAGGCCGCCGCGGCGGTTTCGGAGACGAAGGGCAGCGGGCGCGACGTGGTTCTTCAAAGCCGGCAGACGGCAAACATCCACCCGATTCTCGAGCCCGTGCTGGGCGTGCCGGCCAAGGAGCGCGCGGAGCTTTTGCGCGCGGCGGACAGCGCGGCGCGCGCTGTCTCCCCGTCCATCTCGCAGGTCAGCGCCGGTTTCCTCTCGCGCGAGCAGCATGTGATCATCGCCAACAGCGAAGGGCTTTACACCGGCGACACGCGCGTGTACACCCGCCTTCTGTGCTCCGCCATCGCCAGCGACGGCGCGGAAAACCAGACGGGTTCCGAAAACCCCGGCGCGATGATGGGCTTTGAGCTCTTCCGCGAGCGCGTCGACCCCGCCGAGGTGGGCCGCAAGGCCGCCAAGAGCGCCGCGACGATGCTGACCGCGCCGTATTGCAGCGCGGGCGAAATGCCCGTGGTCATCGCGGGCGGTTTCGGCGGCGTCATCTTCCACGAGGCCTGCGGCCACTCGCTGGAGGCGACGAGCGTCGCCCCCGGGATGAGCGAATTCTGCGGCAAGCTGGGGCAGCAAATCGCCGCGCCCTGCGTAACCGCCGTCGACGACGGCACGATGCCCAACGAATGGGGCAGCGAAAACATCGACGACGAGGGCACGCCGACCACGCGCCTTACGCTCATCGAGAACGGCATTCTCAAAAACTACATGGTCGACAGGCTGAACGGCCTCAAGATGGGCATGGCCCCGACCGGCAGCGGCAGGCGCGAAAGCTACGCCTATGCGCCGACCAGCCGCATGCGCAACACCTTCATCGCGCCCGGCCAAGACGACGAGGAGGAGATGCTGCGCACGATGGGCGACGGCCTCTACGCCGCCAAGATGGGCGGGGGCAGCGTGAGCCCGGCGACGGGCGAATTCAACTTCGCCGTCAGCGAGGGCTATCTCGTGCGCGACGGCAAGATCGTCTCGCCCGTGCGCGGCGCATCCCTGATCGGCAGGGGCAGCGAGATCCTCATGCGCATCGACCGCGTCGGCAGGGAGATGACGATGGGGCAGGGCATGTGCGGCTCTCTGAGCGGCAGCGTGCCCACAAACGTCGGCCAGCCGACCATCCGCGTCAGCAAGCTGACCGTCGGCGGAAAGTGAGGAAATCATGATGGAAATGAATGCGTTTATCTCCCGGCTGTTCGACGCCGCAAAGGCCGCGGGCATCGCCCCGGCGGAGGCCAGCTATACCGGCAAGGAATCCTTCAGCGTGCGCGTGCGCGAGGGCAAGATCGAGGATTATCAGGTCAGCAGCCGCACCGCTCTCACGCTGCGCGGCGTGTTCGGCGGGCGCATCGGCACGGCGAGCACGCAGGCCTTGGACGAGGAGAGCGTGGAGCTGCTCATCCGCGGCGTTGCGGAAAGCGCCGAGCTGATCGAAGACGACGATCAGGACGAGATTCTCCCGCCGGACGATCATTACGACACGGTCTGCAATTACAGCGCGGCGCTCAGCGCCGTGACGGCGGAGGAGAAGATCGCCCTGGCGATGGAGATCGACCGGCTCATGCACGCCTCCGGCGACGAGCGCCTGAAGCCGGACGATTCCCTCGTGGCCACCAGCAAAGAGACGATGGGCATCCGCAACACGCTGGGGCTCGACCTCGCCCACACCAGCAACATGATCTACGCCTATGCCAGCGCGCTGGGGCGCGAGGGCGAGCACACGGCGACGGGATACAAGCTCCTCTGGGGGCACGACCTTTCGGATGTCGCCGCCAAGGCCATCGCCGAGGGCTGCGAGCAGGACGTGCTCTCCAAGCTGAACGCGGGCCGCATGAAGAGCGGAGAAGTGACCGTCGTCATCAAAAACAGCGCGATGGCGGATCTGCTCACCACGTTCTCCGGCGTCTTTTCGGCGGACAACGCGCAGAAAGGCCTCTCCCTGCTCGCGGGGCGCGAGGGCGAAACCATCGCCAGCCCATGCGTCACGCTGACGGACGACCCGCTCCTGGCGTGGGGGCTGGGCAGCACGCCGTTTGACTGCGAGGGCGCGGCAACCCGCAAAAAGAACATCATCGAGAAGGGAACGCTCAAGACGCTTCTGCACAACCGCAGCACGGCGAAAAAGGCGGGCGTGGAGACGACGGGCAACTCCCGCGGCAGCGGCAGGGTCGCGCCGACGAACCTGTTCCTTGTCCCGGGCTCGCTCACCTGCGAAGAGATGCTCTCCAACATGGGCGACGGCCTGTATCTGACCGAGGTTTCGGGCCTGCACGCGGGTGCCAATCCCATCAGCGGCGATTTCTCGCTGCTCTCGCGCGGCTTTGAGGTCAAGGACGGCAAGATCGTCCGCGCCGTCGAGCAGTTTACCGTCGCGGGCAACTTCTACAAGCTGCTCGGCGACATCGTGAGCGTCGGGAGCGATCTGACCTTCGAGGGCTCGCCGGTCGGCTGCCCGTCTGTTCGGGTCAAGAGCCTGAACGTGGCCGGGGAATAAGCTTTGGCTTGCGCGCGACCCGACGCTTTCTGAAATCGTTCAAATCCTTCGTTTGCGCGCTTTCATCCGACAGAGGGGGCGGCCCTGCGCCGCCCCTTCTGTTTTTGATTGATCCGCCATGAGGCGCATTCGGGGCTTCTCCATCGCCCCTTTTTCTATTTTCTTTTGCCTTTTCTTTGCGCCGCACGGAAAAACAGCTCAAAACCCGTCTCATTCCTTTCCGGCAAGCTCGATGAGCTCACTTAAGATCCGCAAGCTCTGCTCGCGCGAAAACACCTCTTCGGGCAGAATCTCGTTGAGCATATAATCCTTAAAGCTGGAGACGAGCGCGCGGCTTTCCAGCATGATCTCTCGATGATCCGCCTCCAAATGCCACGAGGTGTCGGATTTGATGATCGCCACGCCGTAGCCCTCGTATGCGGTGACCTCCTTGTCGCTCACCAAATCGGGGCTTCGGCCAAACCAGACATGAAAATACGGGTTCTCGCTCATCTGGTCGCGCAGATTTTCAAGAATCCAAACGCGTTCCCGCGGGGTATACGGCCTGATCATGAAAAAGTGATCCTCGCGGATGCCGGTCGTGGCAAAGCGGCGCATGGCATCCTGATTGAGCACCATGTGCGTGACCTTCTTCTTGCCAAAGAGATTGTCAAATCTCGCCTTCTGGATGTCATAGAGCCGCCCGATCGCCTGCGCCATCTGCGCCGAGGGCTCCATCGCCCAGAACGCCTCCTTGACGATGGGGAGCAGCAACTCCGGAGGGATGCAGTTAAACGGCATATCGGGCTTCATCATGTAAATCTCGCGGCCGCGCTCGATTTGCTCATAGCTGTCGGTGAACTGAATGTAATTATCGGGAAAGGCGAGGCCGTCCGTGTTCTTGGGCGCCTGTTTGAGCGGCCGAATGCGCTCGCGGGCATCGAAAACGAGGCGCTCAAACAGGGCGTCCGGCTCCCCGCGGTCGCTGACGATGAGGTGATATCCCCCTTGAACAGGCGTGAGCAGGTGCGTCTTCCGCCGGTCGCCCTCTTCCACGCCGCTGATGAGGATGATGCCGCTGTGAAACAGCCAGTTTTTCTCCTGAACGCCGGTTTCATTGATGACATAGGCCGAATACACCGGGGAAAAGAGCACAAACGACGCCTCGCTGAGCACGCGCATGTGTTCCGTGCTCTGGTCGTCGACGGCGAAAATATGGCAAATGCCCGACACGTCCGCCTGTTCGGAAAAACGGTGCAGCAGCGCAAGCACGCTCTGCGGACACCGGCCGAGAATGCCGATGCGTATGCCGGAAAAACCCATGCGCTCGGCAAAAAGCGCGCTCAAATCGCCGCATTCCCCGCCCGTGAGCGGCACGGCGGGAAGAGGCCCGCTCAGCAGATGCGGATGAAGCAGGTTGCGCATCAGCTCGTTCATGGCAAAAGCCTGTTTGCCCATTTCGCCGACGCGCAGAGCCCGCTTGAGCATGGCGGTCTCCTCGTCCGTCAGCGCGAACAGCTCGGAAGCGCAGGCCGCTTCCATGCACCTGCGGTTGCTCGCGGACTTGCTCTGCCCGTTCAGAATGCGAAAGAGCGCCGTCTTGCTGGAAAAGCCCAGCTCGGACGCCGCCGCCGAGACCGACAGTCCGCGGCGTTTGATCATCTCTGAAAAAACCTCGCCAAAGGTTCTCATCCTTCGTTCTCCCTTCGCATACCCCGCGGCGCTCCGTTCGTCTCCGCCGAGCGCAGGTTTCATATTGTACCATACTTTGCGGGAAATGACTATTGTCTGAGGACACGCAACGACACGTCCCCCTTATATAATTTCGCGAAAACGCAAAAAAGTACCCACAGAATCAAAAAAATATCTGTGGGCTATCGTTTTTGTTCGATTTACAAAACGTGAAGGCGGCGGACGGCGTTTTTTCGCCCGTCCATCAAATTTTACCGCCGTCTTAACAGGAATTTTCATCAATTTCACGAAGTATACTGAATACGCATGCGGACTGCCGCCCCGGCCGGGGCGCTCTGCAAACCGGGAGGTTTCATCATATGGCTCGAAAATTCAATCGGGAAAAACTGAAAGCTTTCGTCGAGCGCCGGAAGATCAACACCTTCGGCCTGCTCGCGATCACCGCGATCAGCGCCGTCATCACGCTGGTCTGCGCGCTCTCGGGCTTTGCCAGAACCGATATTCTCACGCTGGTCACCATCGCGCTGATCCTCCTGTGCATGATGCAGATGTACAAGATGCGCTCCAGCTTTCGAACGATCCCCTCGTTTAAGGGCTCGCGCAAGCGCAGGCCGAAAGGGGACGCCAATTGACACGCCAATTGATATGCAAAAGGGACGCCTTCGGCGTCCTTTTTGCGCGTCAATCTCTTCTTTCCCGTCTCTCTCTCCTGATCCGGTATTCTCCGCTCTACCTTACCCTCTCCTCCACCTCGCGCACGGTCAGCTTCCCTTCCTTCACGGTAAACCTCACATTGTAGCGGCTGAAGGCCACGCCGTATACGCGCGCGGGATCGTCTTGGTAGGATGGGCGGGGGTCGCCCGCAAGCACGCCGCGGAGAGCTTCCCGCTTATCGGGCGGGATTTTCGCCTCAAGCGCCTCGGGAAAGACGACATGGAGCGCATATCCCGCATGGCCGGCGGCAAATCCGCCAGTCGCCTCCGGGTGACAATCGACATGGGGAAGGTAGGGCTTGATATCCAGAATCGGCGTGCCGTCCATGAGATCCGCACCGCCGACGGTCAGCACAGGGCCGTCCGGCGTGTGCAGCCGCACGTCCAGCAGCGTCACGCTGGACAGGCCGATCCCGTTGGGCCGATACGGCGAGCGCGTGGCAAACACGCCGACGCGCGTATTGCCGCCCAGCCTCGGCGGGCGCACGGTCGGGGCAAAGCGCTCGCGCTTCGCCTCGGAAAACGACCACAGCAGCCAAAGGTGGGAATACCCCTCGATGCCGCGCAGCGCGTCGGGGTTCCGATACGGCTCCTCAAAGAGAATCCGCGCCCGGGTCTGCGGCACAAGGCAGCTCTGGCGCGGAATTCCGAATTTTTCCGGGAAATCGCTCTGTATGCGCGCAATAATTTCCATTGTAAGGCCCTCGCCTTTCGTCCAAGCGGATTTATTTGAGCAGCACGGCGGGAACCTCCACCCCGGAATCGTGCATCGTCTGGAGCATGTGGCGCTGCGCCGCCTGACGCGCGCGCTCGCTGTCGCACTCGGCAATCCCTCGATACATCTCCATATGACATTGACTTGCGCGCTGGTAGCTGCCCTCGACGCTCTGGGTGTGGTGGTAGCCCGCCTGAATGGATTCATGAATCGTGGGCAGCAGGCGCTTCATCACGTCGTTGCCCGTACACTCGGCGATCATGGAGTGAAACTCAAAGTCATAGGGCGTATAATCCTCGCCGTGCAGATAGGCGTTGTCCATCTTGTCGAGCAGCGCCTTCATCGCTTGAAGATGATGGGGCTGACGCCGCTTGGCGGCAAGCGCGGCAACGCCGGGCTCGATGAGCAGCCGCGTCTCCAGCAGCTGGGCGATCAGCTCCTCCTGATCGGCAAAGCGCAGGCCCAGCGGATCCTGAGCCAGCCCCGGCATCGCGCACAGAAACGTGCCCTGCCCTTGACGGATATCGACGATATGCTCGGTCTGCAGAATTTTGACCGCCTCGCGCACCGTGGAGCGGCTGACGCCGAAGCGAGCCATGAGCTCCGCCTCGGCAGGAAGTTTGGCCCCGGTCTTCATCGATTCCTGAATGATCATCTCCCTGAGCTGATCGGCCACCCGTTCGGGCAGCTTGCGCGCCTTTCTTCCCGTATCCATCTGCGTTCTGTCCATGATGAAACCATCCCTCTGTCATGCGTCTTCTAGCGGCATCATTTTACCATACTCGCGGCGATTTCTCAACCGCTTTGTGCCGCCGTGCGCCAAGGCGCACGGCGGCGATTCTTTGCGAGTTTTCCTCCATCAAATAAAGGAATTTTCATGGAAAAAGCGAATATTGAATGTGAAACAGTTTGCCTTTTTGCGTTTGTGGAAAAAAAACTGCCGGAGGGCGGCTGAGTTATTCACAGCTCTGTGGAAAACCTGAGGATATCTTTCCCGGTTTTGGGCGCGTTTTCCACAGCCCAAAAACCTTTCGGTTTTGGCTTTTTGGCACTTATCCCCACTTTCCACCGCACTACGGCTCCTACGGCTAACCCATATCCTGCTACTACCCAACGGAGGTTGATGCATATGCGTTTTTCTTGCCACACCAACGACTTAAACGCCAGCCTGTCCATCGTCAGCCGCGCGCTGGCCATCCGCTCTCCCAAGCCCATTTTGGAGGGCATCCTGCTGGAGTCCTGCGACGAGGGCCTTCGCCTGACCTGCACGGACTTAGCGCTGGGCATTGAAACCGTCATTCCCGCGACGTTTGAAGAGGAAGGCCGCGTGGTCCTGCCCGGCAAGCTTCTTTGCGAGGTCGTGCGAAAGCTGCCGGAGGGAATCGTCGAGGTCAAAATCGGCGACAGGCTCCAGACGACCATCCGCTGCCAGACCTCAAGGACGACGATTACCGGCCTTGACCCGGTCGAATACCCCGAGCTGCCGCAGGTGACGGGCGAGAGCTTTTCCATGCAGCAGGGCCTTCTGCGCGATATGATCGGCAGAACGCTCTTTGCCATCGCCGTCGACGAGAGCCGCCCGATTCTGACGGGCTGCCTCATGGAGATCGGCAAGAGGGAGATGCGCGTCGTCGCGCTGGACGGCTTCCGGCTGGCCATGCGCCGGGAGGCGATTTCCGGCCCGGATCAGGATGTCAGCGCCGTCGTGGGCGGCAAGGTGCTGGGCGATATAGCCAAAATACTCGCGGATACGGAGGAGGAGGTCAATCTCGTCTTCAGCCGCAGCCACGTGCGCATGAACATCGGCGGCACGCGCATCGTCGCGCGCCTGCTGGAGGGCGAATTCATTCGCTACCGCCAAATCCTGCCGGAGGAGTGGCAGACCCGCGTGACCATCGGCAGGGCGGAGCTCGCCAGCGCCATCGACCGCGCAAGCCTCATCGCCCGCGAGGGCAAGAGCAATCTGGTCTGCTTCAAGATCGACGGGGAAACGCTGGAGGTGACCTCCAACTCCGAGACCGGCGACGTGGAGGAGAAGATCGGCGTCTTGACGGAGGGCAGGGATTTGACCATCGCCTTCAACGTCAGATATCTGACCGACGTGCTCAAGGCGCTTTCCGACGAGCAGATCGTCATGCGCTTCAACTCCAATGTGAGCCCCTGCGTGATCTGCCCGACCGAGGGCGAGGGATACCTGTATCT
>JAUNPI010000083.1 GCA_030536875.1 Clostridia bacterium | reverse complement strand
GTTCTTTCTGTTCTTCCTGTTCTTTCTGCTCTATCTGTGCTTCGCCGGTCTCGGCGCGTTTTCCCTCGCCCGCTTCATGGGCGGCGGGATCGATCAGCAAGCCCGCTCCGACCATCAGCGTCAAAGCGGCGTTCAGAACCCCCATGACCATGCTCTCGCTCACGCTCGGCGCAATGCCAAGCAGCGTGAGCGTGTCATAGACAAACGTGATTACCAGCGCCGCGAACGCCGCAAGGAACGGTTTGTTCCTGAGCCGCGCCGGCCAATTGATCTTCATCAAGCGATGCCTCCCCTTTCAGTTCACGCGGTTGAGCGCTCATCTCGGGATGCGCATTCCCTCCGGACTTACGCGCGTCCCCACTCTATCTGTACGCCCGGCGAGGAAGCCGCGTTTCTGTTTTTCGCCTCGATCACCATCGTTTTTTGACGCAGCGCGTTTTTCGAAAGCGCCTCTCGGTTAAACTAGCCGCGAGGTGATCATCCGTGAAAAGAGAAAAAAACGCGTTGCCGCAGGCAAAAAACGCAAAACGCGAGCGTCCCGTCCCCGAGGACGTCTATCCCGTGATCGACAACGATCTCGCCAGGGACAATCTGGAGAACGATCTTTCCTCCGCCGATCTTCAGGATCTTCGGTAGCCGGATAACGCAGAGGCGCATATCTTCGTGCGCCCTTGGGAATCCTTCCCTCGGAGGTGATAACATGAGTCCCAAGGAACTTCTTTACATCGAGGATGCGCTCGGCCACGAGCAGTTTCTGATGAACCAGTGTCAGCAGGCTATGGTCAACCTGACCGACCCGGAGCTGCGCAGCTGCGTTCAGCAGCTTCGCACCACCCATCAACAGCTCTTCAACCAGTTCTATCAGTTGGTATAAGGAGGGAGACTATGAACGATCAGGAGATCATGGAGAACATCCTGCTGACGACCAAGGGCGTCTGCGATCTGTACATGCACGGCACGATCGAGTCGAGCACGGAAAACGTCCATCAGGTATTCGACGGAGCGTTGGGCAACAGCCTTGACATGCAGGACAGCATCTACAAGATCATGGCCGCCAAGGGCTGGTATCCCGCCCAGCAGGCCGACACGCAGCAGATCGCGCAGGTCCGCCAGAAATTCGCACAGCAGTGACCGGCACCGCAGCGCGGCAAGACACAGCGCCCGCAAGACAGAGGGGATTTTTCCCTCGCCTTGCGGGCGCTTTTTTTGATTTTCTTTTTTGCTTTCGTCTTGGCGCGCGGGTTCGGCCTGTCCGCTTAATACACTTTGCACACGTCGACCCAGTCCAACGCCTCCGAGCAGTCCTCCAGCTCGGGCAGGGACAGCTCGATGGCGCTGTTCGAACTGCCGCACGCGGGGAAAACGGTCTCAAAGTGCTTCAGGGAGTCATCGAGGTAGGTCTTCACCCCTTCGTTGACGGCAAACGGACAGACACCGCCAATGTCATGGCCGATCAGCGGTTCCGCCTCCTCGCGCGCAAGCATTTTCGCCTTTGTGCCAAACTGAGCCTTAAACTTCGCGTTGTCGATCTTGGCGTCGCCCGCCGCGACGACGAGCACCACGTCCCCGCCCACATGGAAGGAGAGCGTCTTTGCTATCCGGCATTCCTCGCAGTTCAGCGCCTTGGCGGCAAGCGCCACCGTCGCGCTCGAAATGTCAAACTCAAGCACGCGTCCGCCCATCCCGCGCGCGGCAAAAAACGCCTTTACCCTGTCAATCGCCATCTGTATTCCTCCCGATATGCCGGTCATTTGTCCGCCCAGCGTCTTCTGAAATAGTGCGCCGCAAGCTTCGGCCTCCTGTCCCGGGTGAAGAGCCCTTTGCGGTTTCCGCCCTATATGCGTCGCTCCCTCACAGCTTCGCCGCTTCCTCAAGGAGCAGCCGGATCTTGTCCGTGCGCTCCCACGGCAGGTCGACGTCCGTGCGGCCGAAGTGGCCGAACGCGGCCGTCTGGCGGTAGATCGGCCGGCGCAGATCGAGCATCTCGATGATGCCGGCCGGGCGCAAATCGAAGCAGCGTCTGACCAGCTGCGCAAGCCGCTCGTCGCTCAGCTTGCCCGTTCCCTGCGTGTCCACCAGAAGCGAAACAGGCTGCGCCACGCCGATGGCATAGGCCAGCTCGATCTCCACACGTTTGGCGAGCCCCGCCGCCACGAGGTTCTTGGCGGCGTAGCGCGCGGCGTAGGCCGCGCTGCGGTCAACCTTGGTCGGGTCCTTGCCGGAGAATGCGCCGCCGCCGTGGCGCGCGTAGCCGCCATACGTATCCACGATGATCTTGCGGCCCGTGAGCCCGGAATCCCCCATCGGCCCGCCGACGACGAACTTGCCCGTCGGGTTGATGAGGAAGCGGGTGTCTTCGTCCAGCAATTCCGCCGGAATCGAAGCCTTGACAACCTTCTTGATGATCTCCTCGCTCAGCGTCTTATGGTCGATCTCCGGCGCATGCTGCGTGGAGACGACGACGGTATGAACGCGCACGGGTGTGTCGCCGTCATATTCGACCGTGACCTGGCTCTTGCCGTCCGGGCGCAGCCACGGCAGTTCGCCGCTGCGGCGCGCCTGCGAAAGCCGGCGCGTGATCCTGTGCGCCAGCGCGATGGGCATGGGCATGTACTCCGGCGTCTCGTCACAGGCAAAGCCGAACATCATCCCCTGATCGCCCGCGCCGATGTCGCGCTCGCCCTGTGCGCGCCCCTCCAGCGCCGCGTCGACCCCCTGTGCGATATCCGGGCTCTGCCCGTGCAGCGCGGTGATCACGGCGCAGGTGTTGCCGTCAAACCCATACTTGGCGCGGTCGTAACCGATCTGGCAGACCACCTTGCGCACGATGTCGTCGACGGCATACCGCGCCGTGGTCGTCACTTCGCCCATGACCATGATCATGCCCGTCGTCGTGCAGGTTTCGCACGCCACGCGGGCATACGGATCCTGCTCAAGGATGGCGTCCAACACGGCGTCGCTGATCTGATCGCAGATTTTGTCGGGATGTCCCTCTGTCACGGATTCGGATGTAAACAGCTTTCTCAACATGATCCTCCTTGTCTCAATGCGGCCTCGGCTTCCATAAAGAAAGCCGCCCTGACCGTGCAAAATCAGAGCGGCAACGTTTTCTTTACCACACCTCATCTGCCGACATCGCTGTCGTGGGATTTAGCACCGGATCAAGTCCGGTTGCCGGGTTTCATCGGGCCCATTCCCTCCACCGCTCTGGATAAGGCTTAAAAGCATATAAAGGATATCAGATTCCGGCGCATTTGTCAAGCATAAACCGGTGCGATCCCCAAGGCCGCGCCCTCATTCTCCGCCGAGTTTATGGGCCGCCGCAAAGCCGGCGGCCAGCAGCACGATGCCGACAACCCAAGACAGAGCCGTCACGCCCGCGTAATCCATCGCCATGAGAATCGCGACGGGGGAAGCGGCCACAAGGCCGAGGATGGCGCAGTAGGTCGGCCCCTTGTAGCGCTTGAGCAGCACCTCAATCAGCTTGGCGATGGCAAAGATTCCCACCACGACGCCGATGCCGAAGGGCACCAATACGCCGCAGCAGGCGAGGATCTCCGCCATATCCACATGCAGCAGCGCGTCGACCATGCGGCTGACTGTCCCGACGATCGGGTTGTAATACCCCAGCAGCATCAGCATCATCGAGCCGCTGACGCCCGGAATGACCATCGTCGCCGACGCGATGACGCCCATCACAAAGAGGATCGCGACCTGCCCCACGCTGAAGGTCAGCTGGGCATCCCGCCCGTCTCCCTCTCCAAGCACCTGAAGGCCGACGACAAGCGCAAACGCCGCAACAAACGCAATCGCCCCGGCTGCGCCCTTCTTTTCGCCCTTCGTCTTGGCGAGTATCACCGGCAGGCCGCCAAAGATGAGGCCGATGAAGGTGAGATTGGTCTGCAGCGGGAACGTGCCCAGCAGATAGGTGATCAGCTTGGCCAGCCCCAGAATGCCCAGCACCATGCCCAGCGCGTAGGGCCATAGGATGAGCACGCAGCGCTTGAAATCCTTAAACAGCGAATTGATGCATCCGATGATGGTGTCGTAAATGCCCATCGAAACCATCATCGTTCCTCCGCTCACGCCGGGAATGATATTCGCCAGCCCGATCACAACGCCGCGGAGAATCTCCCAGATGATCTTCATGTCCTTGCTCCTTTACCCATTTCGTACTCATAAAACGCGGGGCCATATCCGTCCCGCATAGAGGATATTCTACCAGTTTCTCCTATATGCGTCAAGGGAAAGCCGCCGATACGCGCCAATTCTTGATGAATCTTTATGCATGGGGCCCGCGCGGCCTTGGCAAGCCAAATCCCGGTTGACTTTTTTCCCCGCATTCTGTATACTAGCCCGAGAACGCTTAGGAGGATCGCCATGAAGACCGTTTTGGGATGCATCCGCAAGGCGGATGCCGATTTTGATCTGATTGCGCCGGGCGACCGCGTCGCCGTCGGCGTCTCCGGGGGCAAGGACAGCCTGCTTCTGCTCTACGCCCTCTCGCTCTACCGCAAGTTCTCCGGCAAGGACTTTTCCCTGCAGGCCATCACGCTCAAAATGGGCCTCGAGCCGTTCGACGTTTCCCCCATCCGCGCGCTGTGCGAGACGATCGACGTCCCCTATACCGTCATCGAGACCGAAATCGCGAAGGTCATCTTCGATATTCGCAAAGAGAGCAACCCCTGCGCGCTCTGCGCGAAGATGCGCCGCGGCGCGCTCAACGATGCGGCCATCGCCGCAGGCTGCAACAAGGTTGCCCTCGGCCATCACCGGGAGGACGCCATTGAAACGCTCCTCATGTCCCTGATCTTTGAGGGGCGGCTGCATACCTTCCACCCCAACACCTATCTTTCCCGCCGCCAAATCGCCGTCATCCGCCCGATGGTCTATTTGCCGGAAAAGCACGTCATTCACGTCGTGAAATCCCTCGGTCTCCCCGTCGTGCATAATCCCTGCCCGGCGGACGGCAATTCCAAGCGCGAGGAGATGAAAGAGCTGCTGCGCACGCTGTCCAAAGCCTATCCCCAGCTGAAGGAGTACATGCTCTCCGCGCTGCAAAACACCGCGCAATACGGCCTGTGGGATCAAAAGCAGGCCGGACGCGCTCCCGCCGAGCAGGAGGCGCGCTCTCCTAAAGACGCGTAGCCCATAACCGCCGCCGCGAGGGATCTTCCCCTTGCGGCGGCGGTTTGCGTCAAAGGGTTTCGCCCGCGAGCAGCGCGTCCGCGCGCTGGCGCACGCGGTCCCGCAAAACGGTTCCGGCCAGCAGCTGCAGCTCCTTCGCCTCAAAGAGCACGATGGAGCCAAACGGCGCGATGAGCACGCGCTCAATGGCGCTCCGGTACACGTTCAGCTTGCGGACAAGCGCGTCGATCAGCCTTTCCTCGCTCTCCTCCCCGGAGAGGAGAAAGGCCACCTCGTCGGTAAACTGCATGTACAGCCGCAAAATCAGCTCCGCGCCAAAGGGAAGATCGGTCACAAAGAATTCCTTGGATCGAACGCCCTCGGACAGAATCCGCTCAAGCATGGGTCTCCTGCCCGCCAGCTGGCTCTCCTTCATCTTTTCCCGCATGAGCGCGCCGTCCTCGCGGTAAGCCACGCGGATGAGCAGCGAGACGAAGCCCTGATCCTCCCCGCTCCACAGGGGCGTCGTGTGCAGCAGCGCGTTCAGCTTATCCACCGCCGTGCCGTAAGCCTCCACGGCCTGCCGGGCCGTCTCGCAGCTTTCCTGCGCCCGCCTTTCGCAGATCGCCTCCAGCACGGCGAGCTTGCTGTCGAAATGGTGATAGAAGCCTCCCTTGGAAAAGTGGATCTCATCCAGGATATCCTGCACGGAGGTCTTCTCATAGCCCTTTGTGCTAAACAGCCGTTCCGCCGCGGCGAGCACCTCGTCGCGCCTTGCGTCGCCTTTCTTCATCGCTCATTTCTTCCTTCTGTTTTCATGCTGTTTTCATGTTTCATGCTGTTCCTCGATCCTTGTTTGAACGCGCTTCCTCCCGGTCCGCTCTCTTCCGCTTAGTGATACAGGATCTCGTCCTGCATGGCGCGATAGGTCGTCGTCCAGAGTTTTTCGCGCTTCACCTCGGCGCCTGCGCTGTCCTTATAGACCTTGTAGGTATCCACGACGTAGCCCGTGCGCTTTTTCCGCCCGGCCTTGCGCGTGCCCTCAGGCAGCGACTCGTCGAGCGTGTAGAGAACCTCGTCCGACGGCGTGAGCGTCTGCGTCACCTCGGATTCAAGGTCGATGGTCATGCCGTTTTCCAGCAGCTGCCCATAGATTTCCACCGTCACAACCTGATCCTCATACCACGCGACCACAAACACCGGGAACTTCCCGTTGTTCTCGAACACAAAGTCGAGCGAGGGCCAGTTGACCGTCGCGTCCTCGCCCTTGTTGACGTAGGAGGAGGGCCAGCTGTGCGCATAGCGCTTTACAATCTTGAGATCCGCGCGGACGACGGCGTTGAAAAGCGTGGAAGATGTCTGGCAGACGCCGCCGCCCGTGTCATCCACGAGCACGCCGCCCGCGATCGCGCCCGCCTCGCGGTATCCCTTTTCGCCCGTTCGCTGCCCCGTGCAGTCGTTGAACGACAGCGTCTCCCCGGGCTTGACCACGCGCCCGTTGAGCGCTCCGGCGGAGATCGCGATGTTCGTGTTGCGGTCGTTGTCGCGCGTCGTCGTCGTGCTGAAGGAGGAAATGCGCCCAAACAGGCCCTCCAGCTGCGCGCGGGTGACGCTCGGCTCCACCGTCTCCCCCGAAGGCGTGATCACGCGGTCATAGGCATGCGCGTCGAGCGCCGCCAGAATGTCCGCCTCCAGCGCGTCGCGGTCGATTCTATACCCAGAGGAAGCCTCCGTAAACGTGAACGTCCTGCCCGCGATGTCAAACGCGTCGAGCGTGGCGTCCTTCGCCTCGACATCGAGGCTGTCGCCTATGATCTCAACCAGACGGCGCACCGCCG
This sequence comes from Clostridia bacterium, assembly GCA_030536875.1. Taxonomy (GTDB): domain Bacteria; phylum Bacillota; class Clostridia; order Christensenellales; family Aristaeellaceae; genus Ventricola. The sequence goes on along the minus strand of JAUNPI010000083.1, from coordinate 4,775 downwards.
TGCGGTCGTATGTGAAACCCGTCGTGAAGCTCGCGCCCTGCTCGCGAACGCGCTCGATCTCGTTCCAACGCTCCTCGAACGTGCCCGTCCTTCCCACGGCATACGCGCGCTCCAGCATGGTCTCGGCATTAAAGGTGACCGGCACCTCCTGCGAAGTGATCAGCCATCGCTTGTCGCCCGAGGAAACCACGAGCGAAAACGTCTCCGCCGCCTGCTGCTGCCTGCCGGAAAAGATCGCCTGAGCCTCCTGCATGGTCATGCCGCCAAGATCGACGTCGTCAACCGTCACTCCGGGGAAAAACGTCGTCTGTCCCACAGTTTGACGAATGGCGGCATAAGCCTCGTATGCCGCCATCCGATCCCCATACAGTTTTGCGCCGTAACCCCACAGCGCCGCGCAGAGCGCCAAAACGATCAGCGTCCAAACGGGAAACAGGCTTCTTTCCTCTTTCGTGCGCCTAGGTCGGGCGTCCCTGCGCCCTCTGCCTTGGCGGTCAAAAGCCATATTTCTCACCTATTTTTTAAGACTGTCGGTCCGCGTTGAGCTTTGCAAACAGCTCTTTTTCATTCATACGATAGGATAAAATGTGCAGGCTGTCGGACAGATGCACGTTGTTCACCGCCACGCCCTCGGGCAGGTTCAGATCCACCGGCGCAAAATTCCAGATCGCTCGCACGCCGCCCGCCACCAGCTGGTTGGCGATTTCCTGCGCGCTCGACGCCGGAACGGAAAGCACGGCGATGTCGACTGCGTGCGTCTTCATCCAGCCGTCCAGCTTGTCCATCGGCTGCACGATGGTGCCGTGCACGTCGATGCCCACCAGCGCCGGCGATATGTCGAAGACCGCCTGAATGTGGAATCCTTCCCGGTCAAAGCCGGAATAGTTTGCCACCGCCCTGCCGATATTGCCCGCGCCGACGATGATGACATGGTACTCATGATGAAGCCCCAGTATCTCGCCGATCCTCTCTTTCAGATTGGAGACATGGTAACCGTACCCCTGCTGGCCAAAGCCGCCAAAGCAATTGATATCTTGACGAATCTGAGAGGCCGTAAGGTTCATGCGCTCTCCCAGCTCCTGTGAAGAAATGCGGATGATGCCCGCCTTCTCCAGCTCTCTCAGATGACGATAATACATCGGGAGTCTGCGGACAACCGCATCCGACACCCTCGATTTGTAAGCCATATTGATCCTGCTCCTCTTTATGATCTGAGCCCCAAAAAGCCTCTGATCGTAAGTATATCAGCATCGACAAAAAGACGCAAGCAAAAAATGCGCACGCTCCCATCATTTTAGCTGTTTTTATATTTCTGCGGCGCGCCTCTGTGCGTTCCTGCGTCAGAACTCGCGCTTGAGGCTGCGGGTAAACAGACGGCTGAGAGCCTCTTCGGGCGGCGCGCCCTCATAGAGCACGGCGTACACCGCCCGGCATATCGGCAGCTCAACGCCCCGCTTGTCCGCCAGCTCGCACAGCGCCTTGACCGTAGCATATCCCTCCGCCAGCTCGTTATACGCCTCCCCGCGGACAAACACCTCGCCAAAGCGCCGGTTATGGCTGTGGGGAGAGAAGACCGTCGCCTCATAATCCCCCAGATGGCATAGCCCATAGGCGGAGATCTCGCTTCCGCCCATCGCCGCGATGAGCCGGGCGATTTCCCTCGTTCCCCTGCTCATGAGCGCCCCCTTGAGCGAGGAAAGGCCCATGCCGTCCAGCATGCCGGCCGCAATGCCGATCACGTTTTTGGCTGCCGCGCCAATCTCGTTGCCAATCAAGTCCGTGCCATAGTAAAAGCGGATGAGATCGCCGGAAAGCTGCTCGACAAGCCGCGCTTTGATCTCCTCGCTCGCCGAGTCGATGACCATGCAGTTGGGCACGCCCTTTGTAAACTCCTGCACATGGCCCGGCCCCAGCCATACAGCGACGCCGTTGTGTTGGCCTACGGCCTCCTCCGCAATCTGGGAAAGCCTCCTGTCCGTGCCGACCTCGATGCCCTTCATACACAGCACAAACGTCTTGCTCCGAGGGGCCAGCGCCGCAATCTCCTCCATCAGCGCCGAAAAGACCTGCGCGCCGACGGAAATCGCGATCAGCTCGCCCTCAAGCGCCCGCCCCAGATCCTCCATCAGGGCGACGCCCTCGCCAAGCGTGATCAAACCGTTGGTGCGCGTCTGCTCCAATGCGCGCATGCGCGCCGAGCCCTTGCGCCCGTAGAGCGTCACCTCGTGCCCGATCAAATCCAGATACCACGCGATAAACGAGCCCCATCGCCCGCAGCCGATGACTGTCGCTTTCATACCGGCCTCCTTATCCTGTGTCGATTTTCGCGCTCAGCGCCTGAAGCCGCGCATCCTCTCCCGCTCGCGCTTGCGCTCGGAACGCCCAACCTGCGAAAGCTCCTCCACCAGCCCAAGCTCAACCGAGCTGCTGGTCAATTCCACGTTCTCCACGCGCACATGAAGCGCCTGCCCCAGCGAGAATCGCGCGCCCGTGCGTTCGCCGCGCAGGGTCATGCGCCGCGCGTCAAACTCAAACCAGTCGTTCAAAGAGCGCACGTGCAAAAAGCCCTCCGCGCCATTTTGGAGCAGCACATACAGCCCGTATTCACTCATCCCGCTGACCACGCCGTCAAACTCCTCCCCCACATGGGAAGCCATCAGCCGCGCGGTCATGATTCGATCCGCCGCGCGCTCCGCTTCAATCGCCGCGCGTTCGCAGTCGCTGCTTCGGATCGCCGCATCGGCGAGCCTGTCGCCCGCAAGCGCGGGCTGCCCGCCAGTGAGCCCCGCCGTCAGCGCCCTGCTGACCACCAGGTCGGGATACCGGCGGATCGGCGATGTAAAATGGCAATAGTCCGGCATCGCAAGGCCGTAATGGCCCAGAGGCTGCGCATCGTAGCGCGCCTTCTGCATGCTGCGCAGTGCCAACGCCGAGATGACGGTGTATTCCGGGCGCTCGCGCGTCGACTCGAGGATCGCGCGGATGTCGGCAGGCCTCGCCTCGCCCGTGAGGCCGCGGCTGTCCACACCGATGCCGTCCAGAAACGCCTTGAAGACGGCGAGCTTCTCCGGATCCGGCTTCTCGTGAACACGATACAGCAGCGGTATGCGCCTCTCCCGCGCAAACCGGGCGACCGCCTCGTTGGCCGTCAGCATAAAATCCTCGATCATCCGCTCCGCGTCTCCCCGCTCCCGGCGCATGATCTCCGCCGGCTCCCCCGTCTCATCCAAGACGAACTCCGGCTCGTTTGCCGCAAAGTCGATCGCGCCCTTCGCCTCACGCCGCGCGCGAATCGCGTGGGAAAGGTCGCGCATCGCCTGAAGCGTCCCAGGAATCAACGCATGTTTTTCCGCCATGCTCCGGCTCTGCTCTTCGTCTCCGTCAAAGAGGCTGTTGACATCGTCATAGACCAGCCGCGCCTTGGAGCGCGTGATCGTCCTCGCCACGCGGGCGGAGACGACCTCTCCCTCCCGGGTCATGTCCATCATCGCGCTGAGCGTGAATTTATCCTCGTCCGGGCGCAGAGAGCAGACGCCGTTGGAGAGCCGCTCCGGGAGCATCGGCAGAACGCGCCCGGGGAAATACACGCTCGTGCCGCGCAGGAAGGCCTCTCGGTCAAGCGCCGTTCCCTCGCGCACATAGTGTCCCACATCGGCGATATGAACGCCGAGGCGAAGCCCTCCTCCGCTCAGCGGCTCAAGGCTGACCGCGTCGTCGAAATCCTTCGCGTCGCGCCCGTCGATGGTAAAGGTGAGCAGGCCGCGCAAATCCTCGCGCTGCGAGTCATCTTCCAGCCTCGCATCCGGCAAGGCCTCCGCCTCAGCCAGCACACGCGCATCAAACGCCGCGCGCAAGTGGCTGCTGACGATCAGCCCGTCCAGCGCGGCGGTCGCCTGCGTGAAGCTGCCGATCACATCGCTCACGCGAACCAGCATGCCTCCTTGATCCTGCCAGCGCTCCACCTCGGCGCGAACGATATCCCCATCCTTTGCCGAAACGCCTGTCTGGCAAGACGCGGCAATCTCGGAGGGCAAATGGCGCTCCAGCGGTTCAATCACCGTGCCCGACGGGCGTATGCGCAGCACGCCGACGATAACCGCATGCGCGTGTTCTATCACACGCATCACGCGCACATGTTCCCGCCCCACGCGCTCGGCCTCTACCCGATCGCCGTCCAAAACGCCGCGCGAGTCCTGCCTGCCGCAAAGATAGATCGCGCCGTCGTCCGCAGCCATGCGCAGCTGCCCTCTTTCAACGCCCCGCACGGTCAGCTGAACCATCTCGCCCGTGCCCGGGCGCGGCTTGCGCGTTTGGGGCTGCAGGGTATGGACCTTCGGCGATTTTTCCGCTCTGCGTATGTTTCGCCTGCTTTTCTTCATCATCTCATCTCCCGTCTTACTACCATGCCCAACTCGAGGCCAAAAAAGCACCGCGCGCTCTCTTTCGGCGGACAAAGGAAAAGAGGCCAAAGCGTCTGCTTCAGCCTCTTCCTTCATCCTGATTAGCCGATCATCGCAACGACGAGCGCGCAAATGATGAAAACACCTGCGGAAATCTTCGTCGCAAGAGCGAGCTTGCCTTCCATCGTCTTGGCCTTGTTCTTGCCAAAGAACGTCTCGGCTCCTCCGGCAATGGCGCCAAGGCCATTGGATTCGCCCGGCTGAAGCAAAACGGTTGCGATGAGAATCAGCGCGGTGATCACAAGCAGCACGGTGACAACACCGTTAAGGATCGCCATATGTTTTCGCCTCCTCGACTCGTTAAGCGGCTTAGCG
>JAUNPI010000082.1 GCA_030536875.1 Clostridia bacterium | reverse complement strand
GCCTCCTGAATGACGCCGTTTTTGACGTTGAGCGTCAGCTTGCAGGCGCCCTGCTGCGGCGCGCACCAGCCGATGCCGTGTGTGAGGCCAGAGATGTCGGTGATCTCGCGGGCCTGCACCCACTTGCCCTCTTCCGGAATCGGAGCCGGGCCGTGGTTGCATCCCTTAGCGACGCAAACCATCTCTTCCACTTCTCTGGAATACTGCATATTGTGCGTCCCCCTTATCTGATGATTGGTTTTCATGTTGTCCATAAGCAACCGCTTCATTATACCATAAGCTGGGGAGAAAAAGGAACACCTTTGCGCCAACTTTTTCACATCCGGGCGCTTTTTCGCGGTTTATCGCCCCTTTTGCCGCAGAACGCGAAATCACGGCCGGTATCATTGTTAAAAAATGTTGATTATATGTGCATACTATGCTATGATGATGGGGCGACAGGCGCTGGACCTGCGGCGGGACAAGGCTTTTTGCCCGCGCGAGGGGATGCGCCGGCCATTTTACGTTATCCGAAGGAGGAAGAACCATGAAAACCATGCTCAAGGGAGCGAGCCTGCTGGTTGCGGCGACGATGCTGCTCAGCGGTGCGGCCGTGGCGGAGCCTGCCGTCTACACGGCCAGCGGCAACGGCTATGGCGGGAAGCTCGAGGTGGCCGTGACCGTGGACGACGGCGTCATCACCGACATCGCGCTGGGGGAGAACCACGAGACCAACGTGGTCATCGACCGCGCGTTCCCGGTGATCAGGGAGAGAATCCTTGAGGCCAATTCCCCGGCAGTGGACAGCGTCAGCGCTGCGACGTTCTCGTCTTACGCGGTGAAGACGGCCGTCGCCGATGCGATGAAGCAGGCCGGTATGGATGCGCCCGACATCACGATGGCGACCGCCGGCGAGGAGAAGCCCGCGACCGAGCGCGAGGCCGAGAGCTGTGACATCGTCATCGTCGGCGGCGGCCCTGCGGGCCTCGCCGCGGCGATCGGCGCGAAGCAGACGAACCCGGATGTCCATGTCATCCTCGTCGAGAAGCTCGATATTCTGAGCGGCAACGGCAAGTTCGACATGAACTTCTTTGACATCATCAACACCGAAGCGCAGAAGAACGCCGGCAACGAGGAGTGGACGGTCAATCAGGTCGAACACTTCATCGAGACCAAGGCGAACGTCGGCGAGACTGCCGAGCGCATCGAGGTGTGGGCCAACGAGGAGAACACGCTGGACGCTTGGCTGCGCGCGATGGGCGTGGAGCTCAACTACAACTACGGCGGCACCAACCACTTGGCCGAGGCGGATCAGTATTCCGGCGAGGTCATTCAGGCTGGGCTGGAGAAGACCGCCTATGAGCTGGGCGTCGACGTGCGCACCGGCACCAAGGGCACCGACCTGGTGATGGAGGACGGCGTGTGCAAGGGCGTCGTGGTCGCCAACAACGACAACGAGACCTACACCATCAACGCCGCTTCCACCATCGTCGCCACGGGCGGCTTTTGCTGCAACAAGGAGCTGCTGGCCGAGTATGCGCCGGGCTACGAGGTGATGAACACGTCCAACCAGATGGGCGCGACGGGCGACTTTGTGAAGGTCTTTGAGAAGTATGGCTTCAAGATGGAGAACATGGGCAAGATGAGCGTGTTCGCCAACATCATCGTGCCCCGCCGCGATCTGACCGGCGGCGCGGATATGAACCTGCTGGTCAACAAGGAAGGCGAGCTGCTTGCCAACCTCTCCGGCCTTGACCGCGCGAGCATGATCCAGTCCCAGACCGACGGCGCCGCGTTCTACATCACCGACAAGACGGGCTATGATTCCTTCTATCGCATCCGCAAGCACGTCGGGCTGGGCTATTACGCTCAGGGCGAGACGCTTGAGGAGCTGGCACAGGCGCTTGGAATCGACGCCGACGGCTTTAAGGCGAGCGTTGAGCAGTACAACGCCGACGCGCAGGCGGGCGCGGAGAACGCCGTGCTGGGCAGTGTGCCCAAGCGCGCGCTGGACGCGGAGGGCCCGTATTACGGCGTCCGTGTCGAGGCGGCCAACCACATGACCAAGGGCGGCGTTGTCGCCAACGAGAACGCGCAGGTTCTGACGGCGGAAGGCGAGGTCGTTCCGGGTCTCTACGCCGCAGGCGAGGTCACCTGGCAGTCCGGCGGCTATTCTCAGTCCGTCGTCTTCGGCAAGATCGCCGGAGAGCACGCGGCCGCGAAGTAATCCTTGCCAAGGATAGGCTTAAACCGCAAAATCTATGGGCTCTGCTCGCTTGGGTGGCGGGCGGAGCCTTTTTTTGCCCGCCCGGAGGAAATTGCAAAATCCTGATCAAATCCTTAAACTTGTCTGTTAGGATAGGGACATGATCAAAAGGAGGAAGCAACCATGAATCAGAAAACCATTTCGGCTATCCCGGCGGGCAAGGGCTTTGGCGGCCTGTCCGGCACGGCGCTCAAGCTCATCGCGCTTGTGAGCATGCTGCTGGATCACATCGCGTATTTCTTCGACTTTACCGGCGTCGTTCCCGTCTGGTTCGGGATAGCGGGCAGGCTTGCGGCCCCGCTGTTCATGTTCTGTCTGGCGGAGGGCTTTGCCCACACGCGAAATCGCCGGCGCTATTTCCTGCGCATCTATGCGATCGCGGCGGCGATGGGCGGCGTGCAGTTTTTGATGAAGTACGGCGGCATCGGCGTGCGCGGCGACGGCTTTTACCCCCAAAACGGCATCATGACGCTATTTGCGCTGCTGCTGATCGTCTGGCAGGGGATGGACTGGATTAAAGCGCGCAGGTGGGTGCGCGGCCTGCTCGCCGTGCTGCTGCCGCTGGCATGGCCCTTTGTATGCCCGATGATTGCGCGTGTGCTGCCGGCCCGGCTGGGCAGCGCGTGGGGGTTTGCCCTCTATTCCGTGCTGCCGACGTGGGGAATGATCGGGGATACGAGCATGCCTGTCCTCGTGATGGGGCTGCTCATGTATCCGCTGCGCGGGCATTGCGTGGCACAGGCGCTTTCGATGGCGGCGTGGGCGGTGTTTTATCATTTCGGCGTCGTCTACACGATGGCGTCGGCGATGCCGGGGTTTGCGCTTTCGCAGATGTTTACGGTGTATATCGAATGGATGGATGCGTTTGCCGCGCCGCTCATGCTGTGCTATAATGGGCGGCGAGGCAGGGGGATGAAGGGGCTGTTCTACGCCTTCTACCCGGGGCATGTCGCTGCGCTCTATGCGCTCTCATGCCTTGTCTATCACTTGACGGTTGGGAGGTAAACGCCAATGGCCCACATCTTGGCCATAGACGACGAGGCGCAGTTGTGCGCCCTGCTGCGCACGGCGCTGGAGCGCGATGGACACGAGGTGAAGACCCTAACCTCCGGCGCGGCGCTGACGCAGGCGCACATGCGCTGGGCGGACTGCGTGATTTTGGATGTGATGATGCCGGGGGAGGACGGGTTCGCCCTCTGCCGGCGCATCCGCGAGCTGGTGGATTGCCCGATTCTGTTTTTGACGGCGAAGACCGAGGAGGCGGATGTCCTCACCGGCTTGGGCGTGGGCGGAGACGATTATTTGACCAAGCCGTTTCGCATTGCGGAGCTGCGGGCGCGCGTGAATGCGCATCTGCGCAGGGAGCGCCGCACGCCGCACAGGCGAATGGCGCGCGGGGATGTCGTCTTCGACCTCGAAGAGAGGCGGGTTTTCTGCCGCGAGCAGGCTATCAAGCTCACGCGCGGGGAGTACGCCATCTGCGAGCATTTGGCGATGAGGCCGGGGCAGGTTTTTTCGCGCGAGCAGCTCTATGAAGCCGTCTTTGGCTTTAACGGCACGGCGGACAGCGCGGCGATTGCGGAGCACATCAAAAACATCCGCGCGAAGCTGCGCGAGGCTGGGGCCGCGCCGATCGAAACGGTGTGGGGCATGGGATATAAGTGGAAGGAAGATGAAGCGTGAAACGGGGAACGAGAGGGCGAAGCGTGGGCTTGACCGGGCTTTTTTGGCGCTATCTGGTCACCACAGGCGCGGCGCTTGCCGGCGCAGCGCTGGCCGTGCTCTCCGTCGTGCTTTTGCTCACGGGCAACGGCGTGGTGCTTTGGGCCTCGGCCGGCGCACAAGCGGCGGATGAAGCCGTGCGCCGCGCACAGGAGACGGGCATATTTGACCCCGAGGAGCTGCCGCACTATGTCGCGTGGGCGCGGTTTGAGGAAAGCGGCGAGGCGCTCGACCCGGGAACGATGGATGCGCGCCAGCTGGATGCCGCGCGGGCGGACCGAGCGGGATACAGCATGCGCTATGGGCTCTTTTATGCGCGCTATCATCGCTGGGCGCGGCTTTCGGATGGCAGCCTGCTCGCGCTGCAATACACGTACGCCATGCCCTATGCGAGCGTGTGGGCGCAGAGAGGGCTGCCCGATTTTCAGCTGAGCGTCCTGCTTGCGCTGCTGCTTTCCGCCCTGCTGGTCGCGGCGGTGAACACCGGGCGGTATGTGCGCATCCTGCGCGCGGATGCCGCATGTCTGACGGAGGCGACGCGCATGATCGCGGACAGGCGGCTCGACCAGCCGCTGAACGCCCGTGTGCGGGTGAGGGAACTGGCCGGGACGCTTGGCGCGATGGAGGAGCTCCGGCGTTCGCTCGCCGCGTCGCTTGAACATGAATGGGGCATGGAACAGCAGCGCAGACGCGCGTTTGCCGCGCTTGCCCACGACCTCAAGACGCCGCTGACCATCGTCTCGGGCCATGCGCAGCTGCTGGAGGAGGATGAGCTGACGGCCGGGCAGCGTGAGAGCGTGCAGGCCATCGCCCGCGGCGCGGAACAGATGCAGGACTATATGGCGCAGCTTCGCGAGCTGTCCGAGCAGATGGAGGCGGACGTTCCGGCGCGCGAGCAGACGGATTTGAGCGGGCTCTTCCTCGATATAGCGGGGGAAGCGGAGGCGCTTTGCTCCGCGCGGCGCGTCGCTTTTGAAAGGGATGTCGCCGAAGGCATGGAGGGCTGTGTGGAAAAGGGGATGATCCGGCGCGCCGTGCTCAACCTGATTGACAATGCGGCGCGCATGACGCCGGAGGGAGGGAGAGTGCGGCTTGAGGCGAAGGAAGAGGAGGGCATGCTCGCCATCACGGTGAGCGACACCGGGCCGGGCTTTTCCAAAGAGGCGCTGCGCCGCGCGGGACAGGTGTTTTACACCGGGGAAAGCGGCAGAACGCCGGACGGTCACGCGGGTTTCGGGTTGTTCCTCTGCGCGCAGGTTGCCGCGCGCCACGGCGGCACGCTGAGCCTGCGCAATGGGGAGAAGGGCGCTCTGGCCGGCATGACCCTTTTGTTGCGATGAACAAGATTTTTACAAAGGGGTTGCAATTTCGCGCCGATTGAGGTACAATAGGCATGTAGAATGTGATGACGGATGGAACTCATGCAATGCGAGGGTGTGAACCTTGTCAGGGCCGGAAGGCAGCAGCAATAAGCATTGTATCGTGTGTGCCGTGGGAATTTTCTGCCCCGAGCATTCTACGATTGAGCGCATTCGGCGCCGGGTTTTTCCCGGCGCTTTTTGTATGTCCCGCCGAAAAGGAAGGGCGAAGGAGGGGACGCCGGTTTCCGATTGAAAAACGCGGCGCAAGGGTTGTCCTTCCCGCCCGCGCATGATATAATGTTGCTTCGGAGCGGACGTGCTCCCATGCTCTTGCGCCTGCGCGTGTACAGCGCTGCGCGCGGAAAGGAAAGAAACATATGCCACCCGCAGTCACATTCGATCTCGTCAAGAAGGACGCCAAAACCCACGCCAGACGCGGCGTCGTCCATACGCCGCACGGCGACATTCAAACCCCGATCTTCATGCCCGTGGGCACGCAGGCGACCGTCAAGGCCACGACCCCGCGCGAGCTCAAGGAGGTCGGCGCGCAGATCATCCTCTCCAACACGTATCATCTCCATTTGCGCCCCGGCGAGGAGCTCATCCGCGAGGCGGGCGGGCTGCACAGGTTCATGAGCTGGGATCGCCCGATCCTCACCGATTCCGGCGGATTTCAGGTCTTCTCCCTTGCGAGCCTGCGCAAGATCAAGGAAGAGGGCGTTCATTTCAGGAGCCATTTGGACGGCAGCAAGATGTTCATCGGCCCCGAGACGAGCATGGCGATTCAGGAGGCTCTGGGCAGCGATATCGCGATGGCGTTTGACGTCTGTTCGCCCTATCCCTGCGATCACCGCACCGCGGAGGAGGCCATGCACCGCACCCATCGCTGGGCGCAGCGCTGCAAGGCATACCACACCCGAGAGGATCAGGCGGTTTTTGGCATCGTTCAGGGCGCGTTTTACGAGGATTTGCGCATCCAGAGCGCGAAGACGCTCGCGGAGATGGATTTCCCGGGCTACGGCATCGGCGGACTGTCCGTCGGCGAGCCCAAGCCCATCATGTATGACATGATCGAGGCCATCATGCCCCATATGCCCGAGCATAAGCCGCGCTATTTGATGGGCGTGGGCAGCCCGGACTGCCTCGTGGAGGGCGTTTACCGCGGCGTCGATATGTTTGACTGCGTGCTCGCCACGCGTGTGGCCCGCAACGGCACGTGTTTCACCGACAGCGGAAGGCTGGTCATCCGCAACGCACAGTATGCGCATGACTTCGGCCCACTGGAGGAGGGCTGCGACTGCTACGCCTGCCGCAATTTCTCGCGCGCCTACATCCGCCATTTGATCAAGGCGGGCGAGATCACCGGGGGCCGGCTGGCGACCATCCACAACCTGCGCTATCTGCTTCGGCTCATGGAGCGCATCCGCAGGGCCATCGAGGAGGATCGGTTCGAGGAGTTCCGCCGCGATTTCTTTAGCCGTTACGATATGAGCCGGAATTTCTGATAGGCGCGCGGAGATGGCGGCGAATTGCTGCGGTCAGTGGAGGAAATTTCCCGCAATGCTTGAAGTTTCTCTGAAAACAAGGTATAATAGCTAAGTTGCTGTAAAGCGAAATGACGAAAGGATGTGTCTGTCCCATGAAGTATACCCTGATGAACCTGCTGGCTGAAGCTACGGCGGATCCTGCCGTCTCCGCCGCGGGCGAGGTTGCCGCGGAGGAGATGTCTACCGGCGCGATGATCATCTATTACGCCGTGCAGTTCGTGCCGCTGATCCTGATCTTTGTCGTCTTCTGGTTTGTGCTGATCCGCCCGCAGCGCAAGAAGGACAAAGAGGCCCAGCAGATGCTCAAGAACCTCAAGGTCGGCGACCGCATCTGCACCATCGGCGGTATCTACGGCACCATCGTGCGCATCAAGGACGACGTGCTGACCGTCGAGGTCGGCGAAGCCAAGACGCAGATGGTCTTTGCGCGCTGGGCGATTAAGAACATCGACACGCTCTCCGTGAGCAACGATGCCGAGCAGCTCATCTGATTTTTCTCCGAAATGAATAACCGGCCCCGCGCTGTCATAGGGTTGACCATGACAACGCGGGGCTTTTGGAATAAGGAGGAATGGAAGATGGACAGACAGGCAGAGCCGTTTGCGCCGCGCAGGGAGCGCGGGCTCGATTCGTTTAAGCGATCGATGCGCCGGAACATGCGCAGGGGAAAGGGGAAGAGCGTGCTGGGCGCCGTGCTGCGCGGCGTGCTCGTCGCCGCGAGCATCACGGTGCTCGGGGTGGCGGCGTTTGCGCTGATTCTCAACTGGTGGGACGCGAGCGACCGGGCGATCACGGCGATCAATCAGGTGGTCAAGTTTGTCTCGATCCTCGCGGGCGTGACCTCGGCGATGAGCGCGGGGCAAAATGGCGGCGCGCTCAGAGGCGCATGCGTGGGGCTGCTCTACATGGCGCTGGGCATCGTCTGTTACGCGCTGATGATGGGGAGAAGCCCGCAGCTGACCGCGTATCTCGCCGATTTGGGCATGGGCGTGGCGGCGGGCGGCCTGTTCGGCATGATCCTTTCGGCGAGGAAAAGCGCATAGCGAGCCGTGCGCGCTGCCGAAGCGCTTGAAGGCCCGGATGATTCTCGGCTCTCGCCGCACGCGGATTTCGCCGGCTTCCGGCGGGGCAAAAAAACGCCCTCCGGAAGGAGGGCGTTCGGGACTTCGCTTACTCAGCCGTGTAGGGCAGCAGCGCGATGGCACGAGCGCGCTTGATGGCCTCGGACAGCTGACGCTGATGCTTGGCGCAGTTGCCGCTCATACGGCGGGGCATGATCTTGCCGCGCTCGTTGATATTGCGGCGCATACGGGAATTCACGTCACGGAACTCCTTGTAGTCGATGTACTCGATCTTATCGACACAGAACGCACAGACCTTGCGGCGCGGCTTGCGGCCGCGCGGACGGCGTGCTCCACGATCCTCAGACATGGAATGCTCTCCTTTCATAGCCGGGAAAGAAACACCCGGCATTTTTTTGAATCTCGGTTAAACTCAGAACGGAAGGTCGTCGTCGTCCATCTGCGTGAACCCGGAATCCGCCGGCGCATAGGCCGGCACCTGCTGACGCGGGGCGGCAGCGGCGGAAGCTGCGGACGGCGCGTGGTATTCGCCTGCGGGGGCACCGCTGTTTTGCTGGGCGGAGAGGAACTCGACCTCATCGGCGACGATGTCGAACGCAGAGCGCTTGGAACCATCCTGCGCCTCGTAGGTGCGCGTCTGGATTGAACCGAGGACGGCGACCTTCCTGCCCTTGGTCAGATAGCGGCTGCAGAGCTCGGCGAGCTGACGCCATGCGACGATGTTGAAGAAATCGGTCTCCTGCTGACCGGTCTGCGCGTTCCTGAAGCGGCGGTTGACCGCGATACTGAAGTTGCAGACTGGGATGCCAGACTGGGTAGAGCGCATCTCCGGGTCGCGGGTCAGATTGCCGATCAAAAAAACCTTATTCATAAACTCTGTATTCCCCTTGTATCGATCTTAAACCTGTCCATTCATAGGGTGCGAAGCTTACGCTTCGGTCGTCTGTGCGGCCTCGACGGCGGGGGCTTCCTCAGCCACCGGCGCGACGCGAACCGGACGCGGCTTGACGCTGCTCTTCTTCGTGAGAAGCTTGACGACCTGAGAGCGAATCACGCTCTCGTTGATGCCGAGATTACGGGAGAGCTCCTTGGGCAGCTCGGAAGCGCCGTTGAACGCCACATACACGTAATAGCCTTCGGTCTTGTAGTCGATCGCGTAGGCGAGACGGCGCTTGCCCCACTCCTCGACCTTGACAACCTCGCCGCCATTGGCGACGATGATACCGTTGAACTTCTCGATGAGGTCCTTGCGGGCAGCCTCCTCGACGGCGGTATCGATGATGTAGATCAGTTCGTACTTATTCATGATCCTTTCACCTCCTTTTGGACTCTGGCTCTGCAATATCTCATGCAGAACAAGGATGTGCCAGTTACGTATGATACCACAGCTGCACCGAAAAAGCAAGCGAGTAAATCAATTTTTTTCCCCTCTTGCTGAAATTTGTTTGAGCGCGCCCCTTGACGGGCAGGATAAATAAGGTTATAATCTCACGCATAGTTTGAATTCATGAGAGCGGATGAGGGAAAAACAATGTTTGTCGATCAGGTCAAGATCACCGCGAAAGCCGGCAACGGCGGCAACGGAGCGGTTGCGTTTCACAGGGAGAAATTCGTCCAAAACGGCGGGCCGGACGGCGGCGACGGCGGAAACGGCGGCGATATCGTCCTGCTGGCGGATGTCAACATGCATACGCTGATGGATTTTCGCTACAAGCGCAAATACACGGCGGAAAACGGCGAAAACGGGGCGGCGGCTCTTTGCAGGGGCAAGAGCGGCAAAGACCTTGTCATCAAGGTGCCCGTGGGCACCGTCGTAAGGCGTGCGGACGACGGAAGGCTCGTGGCGGACATGCATGAGCCGGGAAAGACGCATGTGCTGCTCAAGGGCGGGCGCGGCGGCTGGGGCAACGCGCACTTCGCCACGCCGACCCGGCAGGCGCCAAACTTCGCCAAGCCGGGGCAGAAGTGCGAGATCGTCGAGTTTGAGCTGGAGCTCAAGTCCATCGCGGACGTGGGCCTTGTCGGCTACCCGAACGTGGGCAAGAGCACGATCCTTTCCGTCGTCACGGCGGCGCGCCCGAAGATCGCCAATTATCACTTCACCACGCTTGCGCCCAATTTGGGCATCTGCCGCAAGTATGGCATGGACTTCGTGATGGCGGATATCCCGGGCATCGTCGAAGGGGCGAGCGACGGCGTCGGGCTGGGCATCCAGTTTTTGCGCCACGTCGAGCGCACGCGCCTGCTCGTCCACGTGCTGGACGCCGCGGGCAGCGAGGGGCGGGACCCGGTGGAGGACTTCGAGCGGATCTGCGACGAGCTGGTCGCCTATGGCGACCTCGCCGAGAGGCCGCAGATTGTCGCTGCGAACAAGATGGATCTGCCCGGGGCGGAGGAAAACGTAGAGCGGCTCAGGGCGCACCTGCGCGGAACGGATATCGAGGTCTATCCCGTCAGCGCCGCGACGGGGAAGGGGTTTGACGAGCTGATGGGCGCGATCGTCCGCCTGCTGCCGACCCTGCCGGAGATCACCGTCTTTGAAGAGGAGCCCGAGGCGGAAAATGCGCCGCAAAAGCCGTTCGAGGTTGTCCGGGAGGGCGGCGTTTACGTCGTCTCCGGCCCGGCGATGGAGCAGCTCATCGGCTCGGTCAACTTTGACGACGAGGAATCGCTGGGCTATTTCCATCGCACGCTGCGCGGCCGCGGCGTCATCGATGCGCTTCGCGCTGCGGGCGCGTCTGAGGGCGACACCGTCGTCATCGGCGAGATGGAATTCGACTTTGTGGAATAACGGGCCCAAGGGCCAGAGGGTTTGCGGGTGTCCCATGAACATTCTTGGAGATTGGAAAACGGAAACGGCGCTCTGCGGCGGAGCGCTTAGAAAGACTTGGAACTAGAAAGACTTGGAGAGGAAAGAGATCATGACGAGTAAACAGCGCGCGTATCTGCGCGGTTTGGCCAACACGATGGAGCCGATTCTGCACGTGGGCAAGGACGGCGTAAACGACAATATGGTGAAGCAGCTTTCCGACGCGCTTGAGGCGCGCGAGCTGATCAAGGGCACTGTGCTTCAAAATTGCCCGCTCACGGCGCGCGAGGCCGTCGACGAGCTCTGCGCGGGCGCGAAGGCCGAGCCCGTGCAATGCATCGGGAATCGCTTTGTGATCTATCGCGCGCGGGAGAAGGACCCCAAGATCGTTTTGCCGTGATTTACGGCGCGGCCCAGCTCTGAGGCGCAGCGTAAAACGCCTGCTCGAGCACGGAGAGCAGGGCGACAACCCCATACGTGATCAGCGCGGCGCGCAGGCCCTTAGGGCTTGCCCCGCGCTCTTTTTGCGCCAAGAAGCCTCCGGCTGCCGCGCCCAGCGCGAGAAACAGGAGCATCCTTGGCGGAAAGACCTGCGCCGCGCCGGCGAAGAGCGTCAGCAGCAGCGCGCCCGCCTGCGCGCACAGCGAGATCAGCAGCGAGAGCGAGGAGGGCGCGCCGCTTCTGCGCCGAACGCCGCCCGGGGAGAAGAGCGCAAGCAGCGCCATGCCGCCCGCGCCGACAAAGCCGTCGCACAGGCCGCAGAGCAGGGCGAGGAGGAAGAGGCTGCTCCGCCCTTCGGGGCGCTTGAAGGGCTGATGCCGGAGGGCATAGAGCGCGGCGGAGGAAAGCGCGAGCAGGGGCGCGGCCTGCATGCGCGAAAGCTCGAGGCTCCCCGTGAAATGCGACGCGTAGATCAGCAAGGCACACCTGCCGAGCGTGCCGCCCATAAAGGCGGCGGAGGAGGCCGCCGCGCGCCGCCCGGGGACGAGCTGGCGCAGTCCCCCGCGCGCAAGCAGCCCCGAAGCAGCCCCGCAGAGCGCCGCCACGCTGGAAAGCGCCAGCGCCGAGCGCGGGGAGAAGCGCTCGCTCGCCTCCAGCGCGCAGCGCAGCGCGAGCGCCGAGGCGGG
>JAUNPI010000081.1:10941-11969 GCA_030536875.1 Clostridia bacterium | reverse complement strand
GCATGATGCGCGCGGCGCTTGAAGAGGCACGAATGGCGCTGGAGGGTGGAGAGGTGCCCGTCGGGGCCGTTGTGGCGCGCGGGGATGTCATCATCGCCGCGGCGCACAACGAAAGAGAAAAGACGGGCGACCCGACGGCGCACGCCGAAGTGCTCGCGCTGCGCCGGGCGGCCGCCGCGCTCGGGCGGCGCAGGCTTCGCGACTGCACGCTCTATGTCACGCTGGAGCCCTGCCCGATGTGCGCGGGAGCCGCGGTGATGGCGCAGATCGGCGCGATCTATTACGGGGCGTATGACCCCAGATGCGGCTGCGCCGGGAGCGTGTATGCGCTCACGGAGGATCCGGCCTTCGGCCTGATCGCGCCGTGCATGGGCGGCCTTCTCCAAGCGGAATGCGCGAAGATGCTGGACGCGTTTTTTCAGGCCAAGCGGGGGGAAGAGACAGACTTATAAAATCCTATAAGGCGGCGACGCCCGCTTTATGCTGCCGACAAAAGGCGTTTCTCCCCCCCCGAAAGGGGAAAAAAGATTCCCATCATCATTGGGAAAAACAAGACTGTCATGAGCAATTCGACATTTGTGTCAATACTGAGGCGGGCGACGCCCGCTTTTTGTATGGAGGAAGATGGTTGCATCTTGACACGAACGCGGCGCGCATGTATATTGTGGAGGGTACAAATAAACCGCCCGAGGAGGGCGGGAGAGGTGAAACATATGCGCGAAAAAAGACCATTTCTGACATGCGAGCAGGCGGAGGCGATCGCAAGGGAATACCCGACGCCGTTTCATATTTACGACGAGGCGGGAATCAGGCGCACGGCGCGCGCTTTGAACCGAGCGTTTGCGTGGAATCCGGGCTTTAAGGAATACTTCGCGGTCAAGGCGACGCCCAATCCGTTTATTTTAAAGATTTTGCGCGAAGAGGGCTGCGGGGTGGATTGCTCCTCGGAGACGGAGCTCATGCTCAGCCGCGCCTCGGGGTTTTCCGGCCATGAGATCATGTTTTCTTCCAACGAAACGCCGGAGGGA
>JAUNPI010000081.1:0-10931 GCA_030536875.1 Clostridia bacterium | reverse complement strand
CGCGCGCGCACGCTCAGGGAGCGATCATCAATCTCGACGACTATACGCTCATCGAGACGATGGAGAAGGCTTGCGGGGTGCCGGAGACCGTCTGCTGCCGCTACAACCCGGGCGGATACTTTTCGATCGGCAACGAAATCATGGATCGGCCGAGGGACGCCAAGTATGGCATGACGCGCGAGCAGCTTGCGCAGGCATATCGCGTGCTCATGGGCAAAGGGGCAAAGGTCTTTGGGCTCCACGCGTTTCTGGCTTCCAACACGCTGACGAACGCATATTATCCGACACTGGCGCGCATTTTGTTTGAGACTGCCGTGCAGCTGCAGCACGAGACGGGCGCGAAGATCGGCTTTATCAATCTCTCGGGGGGCGTGGGCGTCGCCTACAAGCCCAGCGACCCGGAAAACGACATCGACGCCATCGGCGAAGGCGTGCGCAAAGCGTATGAGGAGGTGCTTGTTCCCGCGGGAATGGGCGATGTGCGCATCTTTACGGAGCTCGGGCGCTATATGCTCGCCGAAAACGGCGCGCTGATCACGCGCGCCATTCATGAAAAACACACGTATAAGGAGTATATCGGCGTGGACGCCTGCGCGTGCAACCTGATGCGTCCGGCGATGTACCGGGCCTATCACCATATCACCGTGCTGGGCAAGGAGCACGCGCCGGCGGAGTGCGTCTACGACGTGGTGGGCGGTCTATGCGAAAACAACGACAAATTCGCCATCGACAGGCAGCTGCCCGCGATCGACAGGGGCGATCTCCTCTATATACACGATACGGGCGCGCACGGCTTTTCGATGGGCTATAATTACAATGGAAAGCTGAGGAGCGCAGAGCTGCTCCTGCGCCAAGACGGAAGCGTTCAGCTGATCCGCCGCGCGGAGATGCCCAAGGATTACTTCGCGACGTTTGACTTTACCGGCCTGCGTTTTGAGTAATAAAAACGCTTACAGCCAGCCGAGCTCGCGCATGCGCCCGGCGATCGGGGCATGCAATCGCGCGTCCTTCCAATAGACATAGCGCGCCGAAGAGGGAACGCGCCGGCCGTCCGGCCAGAGGACGAGCCCCGATCCGTCTTCGAGAAGGCCATAGTCGACCAGCGTCTTGCCCTGCGGCGGCAGAATGTGGGAGACTTTGCCGTGGCAACGGTTGCCGAGAAAGAGCACGAAGCGCCCCTGCTCCGGGTCGATGGACAGGTGATTGCCCGTAAAACCGCTCAGGCCGACGCTGCTTTCGCCCATCCATTCGGGGACCTCGCTCAGACGCTGGCACGGATGCTTGGAAAAGCAGAGAAAGCCGAGATATTGGCGATAGGTGCCGTCGCCGTGGGGCATGCCCGTCCGGTTGCGGCCGATTTCCCTCAGCGTGTCCGGACGGATCAATTCACCCGAGAGCAGCGCGGAGGCAAAGCGCACCATGTCCCCGCAGGTGGAAAACAGCCCTGCGTGGCCGCAGAGGTCGCGCCCGCCCATCGAGAGCCGCAGGGCTTTGGGGTCGTGCGGCACGCCGCGAGGCGTATCCGCGCGCAGAATCCAGCGGGAGCGCATGATGCGATGCTCATAGTTGTAACAGACGCAGCGCGGGCGCTCGGATTCAGGCACGGCGGCATAGGTGTTTTCCATGCCGGAAGGGCGCAGAATCCATTCGTACACGGCGTCGGAAAAGGCCATGCCGCTCTTGGCTTCGACGACATACTTGACGACCATCGCGTTGATATCCGAATAGACGCGGATGGCCGGCGTCGGAGCGGGACGAACGCCGAACAGACGGCGAAGCGCTTCCTCGCGCGTGGGCGCGTCATCGATCCGCCCCGACGTTTCGAGGCTTACGCGGAAGCTGAGCACATCAAACACGCTGACGGCGCGCAGATGGGCAAAGCGCGGGTCGATCCGCCCTACGCATTCGTCAAGGCGCAGCCTGCCGCGCTCAACGAGCATCATCGTCAGCACGGCGGTGAAAAGCTTGGTCAGCGACGCGAGATCAAAGAGGCTCTTCTCCGCAAGCCGCCTTCGATCGGGGATGAAGCCGCCGGGGCCGAGCAAGAGCTCAGAGGACGCGCCGAAGCGGGCCGTTTCATGAGCGTCTTTTGTGCCATAGGCGACGCAAATGCCGCTGAGCATGCGGGAATCCTCACAGAGAAAGCGCATGTTTTCTTGAAGCGCGCGGAGCGGATCCATCTTTAAACCTCCAGAAACAGACGAAAGCAAACCGAGTGAAACACCGGGAAAGGAGCTAAAAGAATGAGAATACTGAGCGAGCGCCTTGAGGCGCAGATCGGCGCGATGCAGGAAGAGACGGCTGAGCTCATCCGCCAGCTCTGCGCGATCCCCGCGCCGAGCCATCACGAGGAACGACGCGCCGCATTGATTCAGGCGTGGTTTGAACGCCGCGGCATGAAAGCCGAGGTGGACGAGGCGAAGAACGTCCTTTGCCCGATAGGGCTTGAGGAACACGAGGATATGGTCGTGGTCATGGCGCACACCGATACGGTGTTTCCGGACATGGAGCCCATGCCCATGCGAGAGGAAAACGGGCGGCTGTATTGCCCCGGTGTGGGCGACGATACGACCAATCTGGCCGCGCTCATGATGCTCGCCAGCCTCCTGAAGGAGGCAAAGCCTCGCTGCGGCGTGCTGTTTGTCGCCAATGCTTGCGAGGAGGGACTGGGCAATCTCAAGGGCTGCAAGGCTATTATGAAGGCGTTTGGGCCGCGCGTCAAGGCCTTTTTAAGCCTAGACGGAGATATGGCGTCCGTCTGCGTGCGCGCAGTCGGTTCTGCGCGCTACAGGATCACGGCGAACACCAAGGGCGGGCACAGCTTTGCGGACTTTGGCAGCCGCAACGCCATCGCGGTGCTCGCCAAGCTGATCGACGCTTTCTATGCGCAGGATATTCCCCGCCGGGGAACAAGCGCGACGACCTACAATGTCGGCCTGATTTCGGGCGGCACATCGGTCAACGCCATTGCCCAACAGGCGAGGATGCTCTATGAATATCGCTCGGACGACGCAGCTTGCCTTGCCGCAATGGAAGGGCAGATGCGCGCGATTCTGAAGGCGTGCGTGCCGGAGGACGCCGAGGTTGCGGTGGAGCTGATCGGCGAGCGCCCTTGCGCCGGGAACGTCGACCCTGCGGCGCAGGCCGAACTGCAGAACGCATGCTGTGCCGCGCTGGGGCGGTATGTCGGACGGATGCCCGCGGTCAGCTCCGGATCGACGGACTGCAATATTCCGCTCTCGATGGGCATCCCCTCCGCGTGCTTCGGCGTATACAGAGGAGAGGGCGAACACACGCGCGAGGAATGGGTGGAACTCGCCTCCATTGAGGCGGGCATGAAGGCGGCGCTGAGCGTGCTGCTGGAATGGTTTGAGCCGGAGGAATAATAGACAAAAAGTGGGCGGCGCTTTCTCCTTAAGACAGGGAGCGCCGCTTGCTTTTTGCTCGGTTATTCATCGGTCAGGTAGGTGTAGCGAACCGTCAGGCGCGGCATCGTATCGTAAAGGCCGTAGGCCTCTCCGTAGATGCGGTATGTGGTGCCGACCTGCCAAGTGGTTTTGGAGCTGTTTTCGAGCATGACCAGCTTTTCAAAGCCGTTTGTGCCGATATCCATAATCGCCATTTGGGGCGCGGTGCTGATGATGCGCGTGATGGTGCCCGTTCCCGTGTAAATCGTGCCTTTGCGCATGCTGATGTAGTTGAGCAAATCGGTGTACTGGGCATTGAGATCCCAAGCTTTTCTGGTGTAAACGTCCGCGTTGGGCATGTAATAGACGGTGTGCGTGATGACGGAATCCGCTTTGCCCTCGTAGGAGGCGCGGATGACGACGTCGTTGTTGCCCAGCGTGGAGAACAAGGGGATAAAGCTGAATTTGCCGGTTTCAAAGTCCTGCTCAAGATTGCGGTGGGGGAACTCGACGGTGATGGTAGCGCCGGGAAGCGTCGTGCCGGAGATGGAAGGAATCTGCATCTTGGCGCGCTCCTCGTCGCTCGCCGCGGCGTATTTCTCCTCGGAGATGGGCTCGTAGTTCCATTCGACGAGCACGGTTGCCGCCAGCTCGAGCGGGATCTCCTGCGGAGCGCGATAGAGAACGATTTCCATCTTGTTTTCCCGGCAATATTTGCTCTTGACGGAGACGGAGATCGTGTTTTCGCCCACGGGCAGAACCTGCACGTTCTTGGAGACGTTGCCGGTTTCCCGGATGAGCGTGGAGACGTTGGTGCCGTCGATGATGACCGTTGAGCCGAGTTCCACGTTCAGCCTGACCTCATAGATGGAAACGCCGACCTCGGCGCGAACGGTCGACGGGCTGAGCAGGTAGACCGGAGAGAGGGGAACATCGACGGTGTACTCGATGGGATCAAGCGCGTATTGGTCGCCTTCCTGAGAGTAGCGGATAAAGGGGGTGACCGTGACATCCATCGTGTCCGTTTCCACAGCGGTGGCGAACGTGGAGGACTCCGTGTCATACCACATGTAATCGGGGATGGTTAACGTGACCTTGCCGTCGGCGATGACGTAGGAGGTCTGCGTTTCTTTGATGTAGACGGTCGCGTTTTCCCTGCCGTAGATCGTGATCGTGTGGGCGGGGTGGTCGTCGACCGTGGTTTCGGTCAGCTCGACGCGGGTTTCGTTGTCCTCGCGAATCTGCATGCCTTGATGCATGACGTATTGGCGGGCGAGAAACGCGCCGCCCAAGCCGACCAGAGCGCAGCACAAAAGGCCCAACGCCAGCTTGGCGACGAGGCGCGAAGCGCGGTTTTTCCGCCGGTGATCCGGATTGAAGCTCTCCAGCGCTTCCTCGCGCGCAGCGCGCGTTTCAATGCGCCGGGGCATATATTCCTTGTCGGTCAGAGAGCCCTGTTCGCCGGAATCGGGCGTATAGCCATCGTAATAGATGGGAGCTTCGCGGTCGTCGTCGTCATAGGCGAGCGGGCGCTCGTAAACGGGATCGCCGAAATAGCCATAGGTCTGCTCCTGATTGGGCGAGGCCTCCTCGTCGCGTTCTTCGGTGTAGCGCACTTGCTTGGCCTGCTGGCGGCGGCGAATGACCGCGCTGTCGCCCGAGTAATCCGCGGACGAATCCTGAACGGGGCGGATGATCTCCGCCTCGCGAATGGAGCGGCGCATGCGTTCGGCCTGCGCCTTCATCTGCTCGATGCGCTGCCTGCCTTCCTCGCGGCGCTTTTGCAGCTCCTCGAGTTCGTCGGTCAGCTCTGCCCGATCGAGGCTTTCCGGGTCGTAGGCCGCGCTTTCGTCGGGCACGGGGGATGCGATATTCTCTTCGCCGGGCTCAAACTGCACGACGCTCAGCGACGGCTTCTTGCTGTGCATGGCCTCTTCCCACGAGGCTGGCTTTTGCTCGGTATTGGCTGCAAGCGGAGCGCCGCAGCGATTGCACTTGGGCAGGTAGGCCTGATTCCAAGCGCCGCAATGGGGACATTTCATGCCTAAGGAAACCTCCGATATAGATTCAGTCACCGTATGCAACATTATATCATTCGCTCAGAGCGCAGGCAACCCCTCTTTTTTGTCCCCGTCATGGCCCGGTCCGCCGCCCTGAAGGGCGCAAACGGCGGGGAAAGGGCGGAAAAGAAAAAGAAAGAAAAAGAAGGAGAAAGAAGTCAGCGCGAATAGCTTGTCCTCCGGCGGCCTTTGGTGGTATAATTGTAAAAGAATCGATTTGGGGAGGATGTTTTTCATGATGGATAGCTTTAAAGAGGATGTCGTCGTCAGCCGCAATAGGCTGCTGCCGAATATTCTCTATGCCATTTGCTGGGTGTTTATCGTGGCGCTCGGCCTGTTTGCGCTCTTGTCCTTTGAAATGGTGTTTGCGGCGTTCAGCGTGAGCACGCTGCTCATGCTGCTGCTCAGCGGCGGCGCGGCGTTCGGGCTGTTTCTGCTGAAGGACAACCTCAAGGTCGAATACGAATACACGTTCACAAACGGCTCGCTCGACTTTGCCAAGGTGATGCGCAGCGCGCGGCGCAAGGAGCTGGGCAGCATGAACGTGCAGAATGTCTCCGCCTGCGGCCATGTGGCGCACGAGAGCTTCCGCAAGTTTCTCTCGATGCCCGATGTGAGCAAGAAGAATTGGTTTCTCAACCGCGATGGAAATCTGTTCTACTTCTATTATGAGAAGGAGAACAAGAAGCACATGATCATCATTGAGCCGAGCGAAGAAATGGTCGAGATGATCCGCGCGTATGTGCCTGCGGGCGTCTATCGGGGCTAAGGGTTTTCTCTCCAGCGCGGCGCCACCGTACTGGAGATTTTTTTGCCCTGCGCTCGGTTTGTTTGGAAAACGTTTGGGAAACGTTTGGAAAAGAGGAAGAAACAGATGATCTATCTCGACAACAGCGCGACGACCAGGCCGTTTGACGGCGTCATCGAGGCGATGGATCGCTGTATGCGCGAGACGTACTTCAACGCCTCGGCGGCGTACGGCCCGGCGCTTTCGGTGGAAAGGGAGATCGGAGAGTGCCGCCGTGCCGTCGCCGCGCAGGTGGGGGCGTCGCCGGAGGAGGTGATCTTCACCTCCGGCGGAACGGAGGGCGACAATCTGGCCGTGATCGGCGTCGCGATGACGCTGCGCAGGCCGAGCAATTTTGCCGTCCTTGCCACGGAGCACCCTGCCGTGGCGGAGACGGTCCGCCGCGTGGAAAAGATGGGGCATGAAGTGCGCGTTCTGCCGGTTGACGGGCGGGGAATTGCCGATCTTGCCGCCTGCGAGGCGCTGCTAAGCGAGCGCACCGCGCTGGTCAGCTGCATGCAGGTGAGCAACGAGACGGGAGCGATTCAGCCCATAGAGCGCCTTGCGGCGATGGCACGAGCCAAAAACCCGGAGGTGCGCGTTCATGTGGACGGCGTGCAGGGATTTATGCGCGTGCCCATGCATATGGCGCGCATGGGCGTCGACCTTTACACCATCAGCGGACACAAAATTCACGGCCCCAAGGGTGTGGGCGCGCTGGTTGTGCGCAAGGGCGTGCGGCTTGCCCCGCAGATGACGGGCGGCGGCCAGGAAAGGGCCCTGCGCTCCGGAACATACAATTCGCCCGCCATTGTCGGGCTGCGGGCAGCCGTCCGGGAGATGGCGTCTCGGCGAGAGGACGTTGAGGCCATGCGCGCGATGAAAGTACACCTGTGCGAGCTGCTGGCGGACGAGGATTATGTACACGTAAACGGCCCTCTGCCGGCGCAGGAGGACAGCGCGCCGCACATTTTGAGCTTGTCCTTCGAGGGGGTGCGCGGCGAGGTTTTGCGCAACGCGCTGGAAGGCGAGGGCATTTTGGTATCCACGGGCTCTGCGTGCGCCTCGCACAAGCAGAAGGTGAGCGCTTCGCTCAAGGCGATGGGGCTGAGCGGCGAGCGCGCCGACGGCGCCATTCGAGTCAGCCTCGGGCTGTTTAACACGATGGAAGAGATGGACGAGCTTTCCCGGAAGCTGATTCGGCTCTGCGCGACGCTGCGTCAATACAGGAGGAGATAAAGAAGATGAGGGAAATTCTGCTCGTTCGTTACGGCGAGGTGTTTTTGAAGGGACAGAATCGTCCGTTTTTTATGAGGAAGCTGATCGATCACGTGAAGCTCGCGGTCAGCGGCGTCGGAGGGCGCGTGTGGATGAGCGAGGGGCGCATCTATGTGTCGGATTTCAGCGATCTGGACGAATGCATCCGCCGGGTGACCAAGGTGTTTGGGGTGCATTCCGTCAGCCCCGCGGTGGAGATGGAAAAGGGGGATTTTGAGGCGATCTGCCGTCAGGCCGTTCAAATGATGCGGCCGCTTTCCGGCACGTTTAAGGTGCTCGCCAGGCGTTCGGACAAGCGCTATCCGCTCGATTCTCCGGCGATTATGCGCGAGGCGGGCGGCTATATTTTATCCGAGCTGCCGAACCTGCGGGTGGACGTGAACAACCCGGATCACGTGCTGACGATCGAGATCCGCGACCATGCATACCTCAGCGTGCGCCGTGAAATGGCCGTCGGCGGCATGCCGATGGGCACAAATGGGAAGGCCTGTCTGCTGCTTTCCGGAGGCATTGACAGCCCGGTGGCGGGCTACATGATCGCCAAGCGGGGCGTGGAGCTCTGCTGCGTCCACTATCATTCCTTCCCGTACACCAGCGAGAGAGCGAGAGAAAAGGTGCTGGAGCTGGCGCGGCTCTTGTCCGAATACTGCGGAAAGATGCGCGTGTATGTCGTTCCGTTTACGGAGATTCAGATGCAGATACATCAGAAATGCCCCGAGAACTACACGACGCTGATCATGCGCCGGTATATGATGCGCATCGCGCAGATTCTGGCTCAAAAGGAGGGGGCGCAGGCGCTGATCACCGGGGAATCCATCGGACAGGTCGCCAGCCAAACGATGGAGGCCCTCGGCTGCACGGACGAGGTGGCGGACATGCCCGTCTTTAGGCCCTGTATCGGCATGGATAAGAGCGAAATCATCGAGCGTGCGGAGCGCATCGGCACGTTTGAAACGTCTTCTCTCCCGTATGAGGACTGCTGCACCGTCTTCACCCCCAAACACCCGGCGACCCACCCGCGCAAGGAGCTGATCGCCAAGGCGGAGCTTGCGCTGGACGGCGAGGCGCTGATTGCGGCCGCCGTGGCGGGCGCGGAAGCGGTGAATGTGGGCTAAATTGATTCCCAAGGGCATATGATGAACGCAGAGCGAAAAGCTCTGCGTTTTTTGACGAGAGGGAAAACGGGTTCGTTTTCGGCCTTGCGAGAGCGGAAGGATGATGACCATGCCGTGGCGGGAGACGCTGTATTCCTGCTTGACGCCGCAGGCGGCGAAGCTTCTTCGCGATTTGAGCGAGGAGGACGCGGCCGGGCTTGAAGAGATGCGCTTTCGGACGGGAAGACCGGTGGAGTTTGTGATCGCCGGGCGTTCAAGAGACGGGGCGCTCGCGCTCGATCAGCAAGAGATGGGAGAGCTGCTCGGCGCGCTGAGCGGTTATTCGCTCTATGCGTTTGAAAAGCAGATGGCGATGGGGTTTATTCCGCTTGCCGGAGGCCATCGGGCGGGCGTCTGCGGGAAGGTTGTCGAGGAAAGCGGACAAGCCGTGCGCATGAGCGCCATTACGTCGATTTGCCTTCGGGTGGCGCGGGCCGTTCCGGGGGCGAGCGCCCCGATCCGACCGCATTTCATCGAGCAAGGCGGGCGCGTGCGGCGCGTTCTGCTGCTGGGCGCGCCGGGATGCGGAAAGACGACGGTTTTGCGGGACGCGGCGCTGTATTTGTCCGATGCCTGCGGCGTTCACGTCGCCGTGGCGGATGAGCGAGGCGAGCTCTTTGCGCGCCTGCCGGAGGGAAAGGGGCATAAGCTGGACGTGCTCAGCGGGGCGAGCAAGGCCTTGGCAACGCAGATCTTGCTCAGATCGATGAGCCCGGACGCGATTGTGACGGACGAGATTGGGCATGAGGAGGATGTGGGGGCGCTGCTGGAGGCCGCGCGCTGCGGCGTGGGTCTGCTGGCTTCGGCGCACGCAGAGGGGATGCGGGGCGTGACGGCGCGCCCCGCGCTGAGCAAGCTGTTTGAAGCGCGGGCGTTCGACCGATACATTCACTTGGGACGGCGAGCCCACGTGCTGGGAATCTATGACGAAGCGGGCCGGCTTTGCCGGAAGGAGGAGACGTAGATGGCCAATTGGGATGTGGCTGTGATGGCGATGGCGCTTTTGAGCGCGCTCGGCTTTCTCATTGCCGACGGGGAGAAAAAGCGCGTGCGCTTTATACAGGCCATGCGCAGATGCCTGCTGCGGATGAACGACATCATCCGCTATGAGCAGCCCGCGCTGCCCGAACTTCTGCGCAGAATCGAGCTGCATGCGACGCCGCAGGAGAGGGAGCTCACGCGCATTCTGCATGCGAGCGCGGCGCGGCTGGAACAATGCGCCAGCCCGCAGCTCATGCTTCTCTTTGCGGGGGAAAGCGCGCGCCTGCCGGGCTACGGCGTGCTCAGCGAGGAGGATCGATCCGCTTTTGAGCGTGTGCTCGGCGAATTGGGGCGGACGGGGCTTGCCGAGCAGCTGAGATTGATCGACGAGGCGGACGAGCGCCTTCGCGCGCGCGAGGAGATCCTGCGCGCGGAGGCGGGCAAGCGCGCGCAGCTTATCCGAACGCTTGGGCTGACGGGCGGAGCGGCGGCTTTTCTCATTTTGATTTAAACGTTGATTGAGCGCTGAGAGGGGGATTTTGTGAACATCGATCTTCTGTTCCAGATTGCAGGCGTGGGCATTTTGATTTTCGCGGTCAATCAGGTGCTTCAAAAGGCGGGCAGGGAGGATATCGCCGTGCTTGCCTCGGTCGCAGGGCTTGTGGTGGTGCTCTTTCTGGTGGTCGATTTGGTGGCCCAACTGCTCAACAACGTCAAGAGCATCTTTGGCTTGTATTGATGTGCGGGAGGAAGCGGCTTGGAATGGATTCGCCTCATCGGATTTTGTCTGCTTGCCGCCGTCTTGGCGACGATTCTGCGTCAAACGGCGCCCGTTGTGGCGGGATTGCTCTCGATTGCCTTTGGGGCAATGCTACTGAGCGCGGCTCTGCCCAGCATAAGGGAATACATCGAGACGATTCGCTTGTTCCTCTCGACGCTGGGGCTCGAAGGAGCGTATTACAAGACGATGCTCAAGGCGATGGGAATCGTTTTAATCACGCAGCTGGCCGTTCAGGCGTGCAGAGATATGGACGCGCCTTCCATCGCTCAGCGTGCGGAGCTCTGCGGGCGCTTGGCGCTGCTGGGCATCGCCGTGCCTGTTTTCATTTCGCTCACGCAGATGGCGGTGGACGTGCTGCGCTGACGCTGCTTTTTATGCTGTTTTTTGCGCTGCTGACCGCGCTTTGGCCTGCGCCGCAGGCGCTTGGCGAGGAAACGGCGCGGGAACAGCGAAACCAGAGCGCGGAAGAGAGCACGGAAGAGA
>JAUNPI010000080.1 GCA_030536875.1 Clostridia bacterium | reverse complement strand
GAACTGCATCGCCGACGAGGTGACGGAGATGCCGCGCTGTTTTTCGATTTCCATCCAGTCGCTTGTGGCGTGCTTGTCGCTCTTGCGGGCTTTGACCGAGCCGGCGGTCCGGATGGCGCCGGAATAGAGCAGCAGCTTTTCCGTCAGCGTGGTCTTACCGGCGTCGGGGTGGGAGATAATGGCAAACGTCCGGCGGCGCGCCGTCTCGCGCGCGAGCTCGGATACGGGCGTTTCTGGCATGAACAAATCCTCCTTGGGGCTTTTCTTGATTCACAAATTCAACATGGTGCTTTGGTGCCTGTGATTCGTCACAAGGGAAACGTCCTCCTTCAATCGCATTTGGGCTGCGAATCCACACTTTTCAACAATGATATAGTATATCACAAGGGCCATCTGTTGAAAAGCAGAAAGATGCAAAAAAATGGGCGTTTGATCGAGGCAAAGCGACAAAAAAGCGGCGCGGGGCCGCTTTAGAATGGTTCGGAATGATTTCGGAATGGCTTCAAAAAAGCCCTCAAATAAAAGCCTTCAAAATGGGAACGTCGGGGCGGAGCGCTTAGCGAGTCAGGAGTTTGTCCGCGTACACACCGCAGGCAGACGGAAGGGCATTACAGCTGGGTATCGTCCCGCAGCGCCCCGGCGAGATCGCAGGAAAGCAGACGCCGCCCGCCGATGCCATAGGCGGCGGCGACGCACAAAGCGATGCCCAGGGCGAAGAGCAGGAGCAGGGGAACGGGCGCGGCTTTGGCGAACAGGGACAGGGCGACGCCGCTTTGCCGCGCGGCGAAGACGATGAACGCGCCCACGAGCGGCAGCGTGATGAGCACGGGGCTAAGGGCGATGGACGCCGCTTCCAGAGCGAGAATCCCCGCCATGCCGCCGGGCGTCAGCCCGAGGGAGAGATAGCGCGCAAATTCCCGCCTTCGCTGCATCAGGAAGCCGAGCGCGCAGGAGAACACGCTCGCCGCGCCGCTGAGCGCGAGCAGCGCGCAGAAGACGCCCATGAACAGCTGCATGCCGTCGTACATGCTGTCGTTGGCCTGCTTTTCGCGCAGGCGGTTTTCGATCGTGGCCCCGGAACCCAGAAGCGAGGAGAGCGCCTCTTCGAGCGCCGGAATATCCGCCTCGCTTTGCGCAAGCAGCGTGAGCGTGGTTTCGGATGGGACACGGATCCCCGCGGCGGACAAATCGGGAAGCATCGAATCGGGCAGGATGAGCACGAGCGGATAGTCGCTGTGTTCGTCGTATGCTTCGCGGAGCAAGGGCGGCTCGTCGGCGAAACCGGCGAGCGGAAGGTCGAAAGCCGGCTCTTCTTGTCCATCCGGAATGAGCGAGAGCGACTGCACATCGGACAGATAGGGGACATAAGCGCGGCTGTGAAAGCGGCTGTGTGCGCTGTCCCAAACGGCGTTGACCAAAATGGCGCCGCGCTCGGTCAAGCGCTGCGGGCAGGAGGCCCAATAGGCCGAAAAGCTGGCCTCGTCGAGAAAGAGGAGCTCGACATGGGCCGGCGCCGCGCCGTCCTCGCGGACAGGCAGGGCGGAATCCAGCGCGAGGAGGCCGCCGAGGGCCCAAAGCGCTTCGCTCTGTTCCTCCGGCATCACGAGGGCGCGGCAGCTTGCGCGCCCGTGTAGAGAGGCGCGCCGGACGCCGGGCAGCGAGGACACACGGCCGAGCAGCTGCGCATCGGGAGGAGCGGGGAGGCTGACGATCAGATCCCAAGCGTTTTGATAACGCTCAAAGTACGACAGATCGACGCTCAGGCGGGACATAGAGAGGAAGCAGGAGAACAGCGCGAGGGAAAGAAACGAACAGGTGAAGCTGATGCGGCAGGGGCGCAGCGCGCGCCTTTGACGGCGCAGGGCATGGGCGGCGAGCTCGCCGATCGGGCCGAACGGGCGGAACGCGGGCGACACGGGCTTCGCTTTGCGCGCGTCGGGCTCCCGGCTGCCGCGAATCGCCGCGATCGGGGACAGGCGAAGAAGCCGAACCGCGCTGCCCAGCATGGAGAGGAGCACGACGGCGATCGAGCAGGCGAAGGCGAGCAGCGGCACGAGGGGATCGAAGACGAACGCGGCGGGCGTCGCGCCGAGCTGAACGGAGATGGAGGCGCCGAAGGCAACGAACAGACGGCAAAGGCCCGTTCCGGCGGCCGTGCCGGCGAGGGCGGGAAGCAGGGAGAGGAGCAGCGCCTCCCCGAGCGCGGAGCCGATCAGCTGCCCCGGCGTCGCGCCGACGCTTTGCAAAATGCCGTATTGGTGCAGCCGGGCCTCCTGCGACACGCTCAGCGCGCAGCGGATGAGGCCCATCATCGACAGCGCGGCGAGGGAGAAGATGACGATGTACAGCGGGAGCAGAAGGGGCGGGTTCGGGTCGCCGGGCGCGTATACCAAATAACGGGAGAGCAGGGCTCTGTTCGTTTGGGCGGCGCTCTGCGGAAGGCCGAGCCGCGCGAGGATCAACGAAAGCTCCTCATACGTGCGGCCGGGCGGGTCAAAGCGGATGCTCAGGCCGCGCTCGCCGGAGGCGGTCTCGTAGGGCTGGGCGGAGGCTACATGCGCGAAGGCGCACACGGTTTGAAGGCTTTCCTCCGGCGCGCAGACGATGCGCGCGTGCCAGTCGCCTTCCTCGCGGATGATCCGGGCGATATCGTCCAGCCAGAGGTTGTGGAAGGCGCAGCAGATAAAGGAGAGGAAAAGCGAGGCGATGAGCGCCGCACAGGCGGCGGACAGGCTGGAGGCGCGGTTTGCGCGCAGGGAATCGAGCATGCTCAGCCCCTCCTTCTGTCGGCGACGACGCGCCCGTCGCTGAGGGTGATCACGCGGTCGGCGGAAAGCGCCGCCTGCTCGTCATGGGTGACCATGACGACGGTTTGCCCATAGGCGCGGGAGCACTGGGCGAGCAAATCGATCACCTCGCGCGAGCTGCGCCGGTCGAGGTTGCCCGTCGGCTCGTCGGCGAGCACGAGCGCCGGACGATAGAGCAGCGCGCGGGCGATGGCGGCGCGCTGCTGCTGCCCGCCGGAGAGCTGGCCGGGCAGGGCGCTCAGCTTGTCCGAAAGGCCGAGGGAGGAGACGAGCTGCTCCCAAAACGCGGGGTCGGG
The DNA here is from genome assembly GCA_030536875.1 of Clostridia bacterium. Lineage (GTDB taxonomy): Bacteria > Bacillota > Clostridia > Christensenellales > Aristaeellaceae > Ventricola. Next base: position 8,923 of record JAUNPI010000080.1, on the reverse strand, counting down.
CGCACGATGGTCCAGGCGCATGGGCAGGAGGATGTTCCTTTCGACCGTCAAAGAGGGAATCAGGTTGTAGAACTGGTAGATCAGCCCGACCTTGCGCCGCCGGAAGAGCGCGGCCTGCCGCGCGCCGAGCGAGGAGAGATCGACGCCGTCGACACAAACGCGGCCGGAGGTGGGCTGATCGATGGAGGCGAGAATGTGCAGGAGGGTCGATTTGCCCGAACCGGAAGCGCCGACGATGGCGGCGAATTCCCCCTTTGCGATGTGCAGATCGACGCCGGAGAGCGCGCGGACGGCGGTGTCGCCGGAGCCGTAGACCCGGGTGAGCTGCGAGCAGACGAGAATATCCATGTGCTGTCACTCCTTTGTGCTTTTTTCAGCATAGCAGGGGGAAGTGACAGTTTAGTGACATTGCGCGCGATGATAGAAGCGCAGCGAGAATTTTGCGCCGCCCTGCGGCCTGTTTTCACAGGAGACAAAGCCGCCCTGAAGCTCTGCGATCGCTTTGACGATGGCCAGCCCGAGCCCCGCGCCGCCCGGCCCGGCATGGCACCCCCCGGTAAAAGCGATCGAACGCGCGCGGGAGATCCTCGGGGGAAAAGCCCGGCCCGTCGTCCTCCAGCGTGATTTCCGCATACAGGGGATTGGACGCGCAGCGGCAGACGACGCGGCTTGCGGCGTGCTCCGCGCAGTCCTTCATGAGGTTGATGAGCGCCTCGAGCGTCAGCTCCGGATCCACATGCAGCGGGACGAAGTCGTTTTCCGGCAATTCCACGGCGATGCCGCTTTGCTCCGTCAGCTCCGATAGGACGTCGGCGGCGAGCAGCAAAAGCGAGGCGGCATCCGTATGGGACGGCTGGGGAACGAGCGCGCCCGCGTCGATGCGGGCGAGGGTGAGCAGCGCCTCTTCCAGCCGCGCGAGCCGGGCGAGCTGACGCTCGATGCGCCGCGCGATTTCGCCGTCTTTCTCCCCGAGCATGCGCAGGTTCAGCTGCGCGGCGGCGATGGGCGTTTTGAGCTGATGGGCGATGGCGGTCAGGTGATCGGCGGCGGAGGCTTTTGCGCCGAGCGCCTCCTCGCGCGCCGTCACCAGATGCGTGACGGTTTTGAGGAGCTCGTCCTCGAGCGTGGAGAAGCCGTCCTCCCGGCGCGGGAGAATGGGAACGGCTTGCCCGAGGTTTGCGCTCTCGAGAAAGCGCGTGAGCTCCTCCATGCGCGCACGCTGCCTGCCGCCAAACGTACACAGACAGCAGGCGGTCAGCGCCGCGCCCGACAGGAGCAGCGAGAGCAGCAGCGGAGAGAGCGAGAGGAGAAACGGCGCGGCGAAATCCGCGGCCGTGTAGCCGTAGGAGAGGAGTAGCCCGGCGCTTTCCCCGGCGCCCATGCTGTCGGCAAGCGCGGCGAGCAGGAGCGTTTCGCTGCCGGGGGAGAGCGCCTCCGCACGCGCGATGAGCGCGGAAAGCGTGCGCAGCTGCATGCGCCCGAACGTCCGGCTGGCTCCGAGCAGGAAGAGCGAGGCGATGACGAGGGCGAGCCCGACGGGCAAGAGGATTCGGGGGAGGCGCTGCTTTGCGGTCATGGGTCATTCCTCCAGACGATAGCCGAAGCTTCGGACGGTCTTGAGACAGGGCGGATAACCGAGCTTTTCGCGCATGCGGCGCATGGCGACGGTCAGCGCGTTGTCGCTGACAAACCGCCCGCCGCTGTCCCAGAGCTGCTCGAGCAGGCGGGCGCGCGTGAGGATACAGCCCTTGTTGCGCATGAGCAGGAGGAGCAGGCCGTATTCCGCTCTCGTGAGAGGGATAGCCGCGCCGCCGCGGGTGACGGTCATCGCCGCCTCGTCAAGCACGATATCCCCGCAGGTGAGCAGGCCGCCGGAGGGCAGGCCCGCGCGGCGCAGGAGGGCGCGGATGCGCGCCAGGAGCACATCCGGGTCAAAGGGCTTGGCGACGTAGTCGTCCGCGCCCGCGGCGAAGCCGCTCACGATCTGGGCGGGGTCGTCCCTTGCGGTCAGGCAGACGATGGGCAGGCGTGGGGCCTTCGCGCGGGCCCATGCTAGAAGCGACAGGCCGTCCTCGCCCGGCAGCGCGATATCGATCAGCGCGAGCGCCGGGGGATCGGCCTCAAACGCGAGGCGGAAGGCCGCGGCGTCCGCCCGGCAGCGGACGGTATAGCCCTGCAGCCCCAGAAAAGCGGCGACGCTTTGGGCCATATCGAGATCGTCTTCGACGTAATCTATGACAAGCATAGGCAACCTCCCAAACAGAAAAAGGCCGGGGAGAACCCGGCCTGACGGGCGTCAGAGCATGGCGGAAAGCGGAACGAACGCGCGCACGGGCGTGCCTTCGAGCTCCGTCTGCACATAGCCCCAATCCTCAAACCGCGCCAGAAGCGTGACCTGCGTGCCGCGAGCGAGCGGGGCAAGCTGCGAGGGGGAGTCGGCGAGCGGATCGTCGGTCAAGAACGTGTCGTCCTCGATCATGACGGCAAGGGCATCGTCGAAGCCGAGAGCGGGGACGGCGTCAAGGCCGTCGAGCGCGGCGGATTCGACCCAGCCGACGGGGCCGAAGGCCTCGGCATCTCCGGCGGCGACCATCGCCCAGCAGTCGTATTGGCCGAAGCAGACAAACGGCTCGGAAGTGTCCAGCGTCGCCTCGCCGTTGCGGTAGAAGCCCTGCGTTGGGCCGCAGTAGAGCGCCGCCTCGCCCGGCTCGCTCTGCTTAGGGAGGGAGAGGGGAGAGAGCGCCCCAATCTCGATGCCCTCGGCCAAAGCGGGGAGAGATGCGCACAGCGCTGAGAGCGCCAGCAGCGCGAGCGCCGCTATGCGGGTCATCCTTTGTAAAACATGGGTGTTTTTCAAGGAAAAAACCTCCTTTCCTGCCCTTCATGATAGCAGAACAGAGGAGGTTTGTAAAGCCTGTAATTCGTTATGAGGCATGACGGATGCGCTTTTCGTAGCCGTGCATCCAGTCTGTGCGCAGGATATAGACGGTGAAGACGATGGAGCTGAGCGCCCATGTGATGGGATAGCCCCACGAGACGGAGGTCAGGATGGGCCTCAGGGATGCGGCGATGGTCACATACGGCACGCGGATGACGCACCAGCAGACCGCCATGACGGCCATCGGCACGGTGCTCCTGCCCGCGCCGCGGAGCACGGCGGCCATCGCGTGCGAGTAGGCGAGGAGGAAGAAGAAGGGCGTCGTCGTGCGCTGATGCATGACGCCGAAGGCGATGACCTCCGGGTTCTGGTCGAACAGGCCGATGAGCCTGGGAGAGAAGATATAGATCAGCAGCGCGACGCTTTCGGCGATCACCATGACGCTGGCGACGCCGATGTGCGTTCCCTTCCTCACGCGGTCGTAGCGCCCCGCGCCGAGGTTTTGGCTGACGAAGGTGGTCAGCGCCATGTTGAAGCAGATGACCGGCAGGAAGGCGAAGCCTTCGATGCGCGAATGCGCGCCGCAGCCCGCCATCGCCGCCGCGCCGAAGGCGTTGATGTTGCTCTGGACGACGACATTGGCGACGGCGATGATGCAGTTGGAGAGGCCGGCGGGCACGCCGTTTTGCAGGATCTCGGAGAGCGCGGGCAGATCGAAGCGGATCTTTCGCAGGCTGACGCGATAGTCGCGGTCGCTGTGCATGAGCCGCATCAGGCACAGCGCCATGCTCACGACCTGCGAAATGGCGGTTGCCGCCGCGGCCGCGCCGACGCCCATATGCAGCCCGCCGACAAACAGCAGGTCGAGCGACACGTTGATGAGCGAGGAAATGATCAGGTATTGCAGCGGGTGGCGGCTGTCGCCCACGGCCTGCAGGATGCCCATGCAGATGTTGTAGAGCACGAAGGCCGGGGAGCCGAGAAAGTAGGTTCGAAAGTAGCTGATGGAATTGGGCAGAACGGTATCCGGCGTGCCCATGAGCCGAAGGAGGACGGGCGTAAGGCCCACGCCGACGCCCATGAGCACAACCCCCGCGACGAGGCCGAAGGCGAGCATTGTGTGCAGCGTCTTTTGGACGCGGGGAATGTCCCGCGCGCCATAATACCGGGCGATGACCACGCCTGCGCCGCCCGCAACGCCGTTGAAAAAGCCGATCATCAGCTGAATGAGGTTGCTGGAGGAGCTGACCGCGGCGAGGGCGTCGCTGCCCAAGAAGTTGCCCACGATCAGGGAATCCGCCGTGTTGTAGAGCTGCTGGAACAGGTTGCCCAGCAGCAGCGGAAACGCGAAGGCGATCAGCTGGCGGGCGATGGGCCCTTCTGTCATCAGCAGGGAACGGGCGGGCTTTTTGGCGGAGTGCATGGAAACAGCGTCCTTTCTCTCGTATTCTGCCAAGGCACATATGGATATTTATTATACGCCTTTTGCCGGCGGCCCGCAATGGAGAGGCTGAACAAAAAGGCGGGCGATTTGCATCGAGGATATTTTTTCCGCTTTCCCCTTGACAAAACTTCCGCTATGGTCTATGCTACTGCCAGAAGTTAAAATTGAATGGTCTTTGGGGCAGGGTGAAAATCCCGACCGATGGTATAGTCCATGAACTCCGCGCGCTTGCGCGGGGCCGATCTGGTGCAATTCCAGAACCGACGGTAAAGTCCGGATGGGAAAAGACGAGGTTTCCTTGGCGCATTGGGGAGCGGCGCGGGCTGTTTGGCTTGCGCGCGCGGCCTTCGTGTAAAGGAAAAACTCCCGAGGCTAATCGCGTTTTAGCTTCGGGAGTTTTTTACATGGAGGGAAACCCTATGAACAGATCCTCTGTCCGCCGCCTGACGATGGCGGCCATGATGGGCGCGGTGGCCTTTGTGCTGATGTATTTCAGCTTCTCGGTTCCCGTCCTCTCGCCGTTTGCCGACTTTGACTTCTCGTATCTGCCGGAGCTGATCGGCGGCTTTATCCTGGGCCCCGTCGGCGCCGTGGAGATCATCGCGGTGAAGATCCTGCTCAAGCTGGTCTTCAAGGGCACCAGCACCATGCTGACCGGCGAGCTCCAGAAATTTTTGCTCAGCTGCGCGTATGTGCTGCCAGCCGTGCTCTATTACCGCAGACACAGGACGAAGCGCGGCGCGGTGGTCGGCCTTGTGATCGGCACGGTGGTGGGCGTCGTCGTGGCGATCATCACCAACGTCTACATCATCTTCCCCTTCTACATCAAGCTTTACGGCATGGATTGGGCGGCGATCATCGACATGTGCAACGCCGTCAACCCGTATATTCACGACCTGCCGACGATGGTCGCCTTCTCCATCATTCCGTTTAACCTGATTTCCATGACGGTCATTTCGCTGATTGCCGTGCTCGTCTACAAGAAGATCAGCGTCCCGCTCAAGAAGATGATTCAATAATCAGATGATTCAATAACCATCTGTAAGGAGGAGTTTTCCGTGAAATTCAGCATCGACAAAGACCTAACATTTGACCAGGCCGTAGAGATCATGTTTGACAAGCTGGGCGACTATAAGATCATGGCGCTCGCCAGCTCGGTCAGCGATTATGTGATGGTGCGCAACGTGAGCTGCCTGTTCTACGACGGCAAGGTGTACTTTAAGACGGACAAGAACTTCCGCAAGACGCAGCAGCTCTTTGAGAACCCGCGCGTGGCGCTGTGTTGGAGCGGCGTGCAGATCGAGGGGCTGGCGCAGAACAAGGGGTTGGTCGTCGACGAGCCGGGGCGCAGGTTTGAGGCGCTCTACAAGAAGTTCCTCTGGGGCAGCTACAACCGGTATTCCCACGAGGACACGGAAATCCTCATCGAGGTGACGCCCAAATTCGTGGAGATCTGGGACACCAGCGAGGACAATTGCGCCTATCAGCTCTTCATCGATTTCGACAAGCGGAGCGTCGAGGTGAAGCCCTACGACGAGCTGAGCCGCGGCTGAGCGGATTTGGAGCGTCTATCCGCGATCAATCCAAAAGAGATAATCAATTGCCGGAGACAACGTCTCCGGCAATTGATGTTTCAGGTCAGATGGAAAAGCTCTTCAAAAAGGCCTCTCCGGCCTCGATGGACTCAAGCACGCGCTCCGGCGCGGGGCCGCCGGGGACGTCGCGCAGCGTCACGCAGGCGTGCATGGAGCAGGCGTCGTAGATGTCGCTTTCAAAGAGGTCGGAGAAGGATTTGAGCTCGTCCAGCGTGAGGTCGAGCAGCGCCTTGTCCGCCTTGACGCAGTAGAGCACGAGACGGCCGATGACGGCGTGCGCGTCGCGGAAGGGCATACCCTTGCGGACGAGGTAATCCGCGGCGTCGGTGGCGTTGGTGAAGCCGCCCGCCGCGCCGCGCGCCATGTTTTCCGGCTTGAAGGAGCACGAGGCGAGCATGGCGCTGAAGACGACGAGGGATTTGACCAGCGTGTCGCGCGCGTCAAAGAGCGCCTCCTTGTCCTCCTGCATGTCCTTGTTGTAGGCGAGAGGGAGGCTCTTCATCGTCGCGAGCAGACCGGTCAGGTCGCCGTAGACGCGCCCGGTCTTGCCGCGGATGAGCTCGGCGACGTCCGGGTTTTTCTTCTGGGGCATGATGGAGGAGCCGGTGGAGAAGGCGTCGTCCATCTCCACAAAGCGGAACTCGTGGCTGTTCCAGAGGATCAGCTCCTCGCAGAAGCGGGAGAGATGCATCATGCAGACCGAGGCGGCGTAGAGGTAGTCGCAGACGAAGTCGCGGTCGGATACGCCGTCGAGGCTGTTTTGCGAGATGGCGGAGAAGCCGAGCAGCTCCGCCACGCGCTCGCGGTCGAGCGGATAGGTTGTCCCCGCCAACGCGCCGGAGCCGAGGGGCATCACGTCCGCATGGGCGTAGGTTTCGCGCATGCGCTGCATGTCGCGGGCAAACATCTGGAAATAGGCCATCATGTGATGCCCGAGGGTGATGGGCTGGGCACGCTGGAGATGCGTGTAGCCGGGCATGATGGTCGAGACATTCGCCTTGGCGATGGACAGCAGCGTCTGGCAAAGCTCGCCCATGAGGGAGGCAGCCTCCTTCGCCGCGTCCCGCACGTACATGCGGCAGTCGAGCGCGACCTGATCGTTGCGGCTGCGCCCGGTGTGCAGGCGCTTGCCCGCCTCGCCGATGCGCTCGATCAGCAGCTTTTCCACATTCATGTGGATATCCTCGGCGTCCAGCTCAAAGTGAACCTTGCCCGCGGCGATGTCCTGCCGAATGCCCTCCAGGCCCGCGACGATGGCGTCGGCATCCGCCTTGGGGATGATGCCCTGCTCGCCGAGCATCGTCGCGTGGGCGATGGAGCCGGCGATATCCTGCCGGTAAAGGCGCTGGTCGAAGGTGATGGAGGAGTGGAAGTCGTCGACGAGGCCGTCGGTCTTCTTTTCAAATCGTCCGCCCCAGAGTTTCATAAGGTTCCCTCCTATTTGATTCAAAAGAAGGGCTGCGAGGCGCTTGGCCTCCCAGCCCCTGTATGCTTATTCTTGGTCGGCTTTGGCTTTCATCAGGGCCTGAACCTTGAGCGGCAGGCCGTAGAGGTTGATGAAGCCGGCGGAATCCTTGTGGCTATAGAGCTCGCCGGAGTCGCCGAAGGTGGCGATATCCTCCATGTAGAGGCTGTAGGGCGAGGAAACGCCCGCGCCGATACAATTGCCCTTGTAGAGCTTCAGCTTCGCCGTGCCGGTCACATACTGCTGGGTGACGTCGACGAACGCGGAAAGGCCCTCGCGCAGCGGCGTATACCACAGGCCGTTGTAGACCAGCTCGGCGAACTTGATCGCGACCTGATCCTTGTAGTGCGCGGTGTCGCGGTCGACGGTGATCTCCTCGAGGTTCCTGTGCGCGGCGTAGAGCAGCGTTCCGCCCGGCGTCTCATACACGCCGCGGGACTTCATGCCCACCAACCGGTTTTCGACCATATCCGCGATGCCCACGCCGTTGCGGGCGGCGATCTTGTTGCAGGTTTCCAGCAGCGCGACCGCGTCCATCTTCTCGCCATTGACGGCGACCGGAACGCCCTTTTCGAACTCGATGGTCACGTATTCGGTGGTGTCCGGCGCGTCCTCGGGGTGGACGCAGATCAGCGGCAGATCGCGCGGCGGCTCGTTGGCCGGGTCCTCCAGATCGCAGCCCTCGTGGGAGAGATGCCAGATGTTGCGATCCATCGAATAGGGGCGATCCTTCTTGACCGGGACCGGGATGCCGCGCGCGTCGGCATACTCGATTTCCTCCTCGCGGGTCTTGATGTCCCACTCGCGCCACGGCGCGATGATGGGCATATCGGGCGCAAAGGCCTTGATGGTCAGCTCGAAGCGAACCTGATCGTTGCCCTTGCCGGTGCAGCCGTGGCAGATGGCGTCGCAGCCCTCGGCCTTGGCGATCTCCACCAGACGCTTGGCGATCAGCGGGCGGGCAAAGGACGTGCCCAGCAGATACTTGTTCTCATACACGGCGCCCGCCTTGAGCGTGGGCCAGATGAAATCCTCGACAAACTCCTTGCGCAGATCCTCGATGTAGAGCTTTTCCGCGCCGGTCTTCTTGGCCTTTTCGTGCAGCGGCTCGAGCTCCTCGCCCTGACCTACGTCGGCGGCGCAGCAGACCACGGCGCAGCCGTAGTGCTCCTTGAGCCACGGGATGATGATGGATGTATCCAGCCCGCCGGAATAGGCGAGCAGAACGCGGTTATACGTCTTGGCAGCCATTGCAAGTCCCTCCAGATCGATCCGCCGGAATTTTTTGACGGCGGCAAATTGCTGTTACGATTTGGTATTATAGCGCGACGCTCATAAAAATGCAAGTCCTTTGAATGAATATTCCTCCTCACTTTAAAAATTTGGAGATAAAACACAAATACGAGAGGAATTTATGGGAGTGAATCGATGCGATCATGTATAAAAATACATGTTTGGGCGATGCGAGTGCATAAACGCGCCGCGCGAGGCGACATTGACAGCCATGCCAAAATACGCTAAACTGAACAGGCTATCGGAAT
>JAUNPI010000079.1:9648-12207 GCA_030536875.1 Clostridia bacterium | reverse complement strand
TTTTTCTGCATCATCCTCCATTTTAGGCTTGACTTTTAATAGTTAGTCTTTTTGTATTACAAGTTGTGAGATGATTGTATTGTATCTTGTTTTATGATACACTCTCGGCACAGAGGTGTCAAGCCCGCGAGCAAGACGGCCCGCCGAGCACCCGCCCAGATCAAAAAACGAAAGGAGATCATATCTATGAACTACTTGCCCTATGACATCCAGAACGGAACCCACCGCACAGCGCAGGAGGAGTGGATGCCCCACGAGCCGTCCGCACCGGAATTTACGGAGTGGCACTACTTCACCGCACCGATGACCGGGGAAAACGGCCACACCTATTTTCTTTTTCTGTGTTCGTTCAATTTTTCCGCCGAAAAGAACCGTGCCGAGTTCCCCGTCCCCACCCCTGCGCACAGCGACGTTTATTTGACCCTGGCGCATCTGAGCGATTACTCCGACGGCCTGTTCCTGAACGATGCTTTCCCCGCCCTGCCACGCCACGGCACGGCGTTCGACCCGGAGCAGAACGCCCTGGTGCTTCGCTCCATGATGCCGCTGCCCCGAAAAGATGTGTTTTTCCAGTACCGGGGCGACCGTGTCCTGCTGCGCAGCCAAAACGGCGCTTTTTCCTGCGAGCTGGCCTGCAGCGGAGCCGACCGGGTCATGTGGATGCAGGATCATCTGCAAAAGGAGGGCTTTATCCAGGAAGGGACCGAGACCGAGCGCAGCTTTTACTACAGCCTGCCGGAGCTGCCCTTCACCGGCTGGATCGAGTACACCGGCAAGGACGGCAAACCTCATCGGGAAAATGTTTCTGGCTACGGCTGGATCGACCGTCAGTGGGGCGATTTTACGACCAAAAGCTGGGAGTGGACCTCCTTCCGCTTTGACGACGGCGACCGAGTCAACACCTATCATTTCGGCAACGGCTACAAAGTGATCACCTACCAGAAGCCGGACGGCACAACCCAGTCGTTCGACAGCTTCAAGGTCGTGCCCACCGGCTATGCCATGACTCCCCAAAACAAGATCACCTACAGCTTCGGCTGGGAGTACGAGCTGCCCGTCAAGGATCACTATTACCGCCTGTGCCCCTTGAGCGACCAGGATACGCAGGAAAGCGTGGGCAACAACTTCTTTGAAGGGCTGAGCCGCATCCTGGACCGCAGCGGCAGGCAGGTCGGCTGGGCTGTGACCGAGAGCATGGATATCCGGGTTATGCACAACGGTCCGGACGACCCCAAAGAGACCATCCGCCGCCCTCTGCCCGGCGGCGAGGCAGGAGGTGCGCTGTGAACCCCGGCCTCATGACCCAAAACTGGCAGGAAGAACGCATGGGCGTCGTAAAATGCCAGCTTGATCTGGAAACCGCACTGGCCCGGAAAACGGACTACAACAACAATTCCTGGTTTGCCTTTGGCCGGTTTGAAGCAGACGGCCATGTACTGGACTACCTGTTTCACATCATGCAGCTGGAGTTTTCCAAGCTGATGGGCGGCATCAAATACCAGACGGTTGTGACGGTGCTGGACGAAACCACCGGGGACTATTACGCCAAGGAATTACAATCCCGCGGCAAAGCAGGAATATCCCTCCCATTGGCATATCGACATTCCCAAAATCGATGCCAAGCTGGAAATTACCCCCTTCAAGAAAGAACAGGACATCGCTTCTGTGTTTGCACCGCTGAGCAAATATGAGGGCGTCTGCTCTGTAAAGGGAACCTATAAAGGCAAGGAAGTAACTGGCACCGCACTGGTGGAACTGATCGGTGCATGGCCGAAAAAAGAATATTGAAGGAAAAGGTATCATGCAAAGAAGAACAATAAAACTGGAAGCTCATAAGAAGATTCCTTACCGTGGTATGGAATATTACGAGTTGGAGGCTTCTGAGGGGATTGTTGATCCCAAAGTTGATCTGGCATTCCAAGGCAATCCCAACGAATCGTGGTTCATTGTTGGTAATTTGAAGCATGGTGAGGATCGTATCTCTGTCCAAGTACATATGCAGCGAAATCAAATCGGCCCTATCGCAATTATGCCATTCAGCGTCAATGCGGTGAATGAAACCACTGGCAAGTACAAGACCAGTGAACGTCTTTATAAAAGGCGGGACGTTACTATTTCCCAAAAGGATTTCCGCATCACAAGCAAGGAACTGGACTTTCACGGAACCCCTGACAAAATCTATACCCACGTAAATATGGATGGTATCAAGATTGATCTTGTTTCCGTGCGTCATGATCCCATTATCAAGGTAAACACCTTAGGATTCCTGGAATTTATCGGTGTAGAGCAGTACGATTTCGCCTTGCCCAGAATGGAAACTACCGGTACTGTTTCTATTGATGGAGATTCCTATGAAGTAACGGGCATTAGTTGGCTGGATCGGCAGTGGGGAGGTTTGCCCAAACAAATGGACGGCAACAAGGGTATGTCTGGTCTGCGCTGGACATGGCTGAACCCGCAGATGTCCAATGGCTGCAACATCACCATGGGCCAAATCATGAATTTCGATGCGAAAGCCATCGAGAAGTTCGCTGATATCAGTTTGCCCGATGGAAGTCT
>JAUNPI010000079.1:0-9638 GCA_030536875.1 Clostridia bacterium | reverse complement strand
GCCGGAGGACGCAAGCACGAAGGAATTTACAGACTATATCATTGAAACGCTGGATGAGTGGATCAGCCCCAATACTGGAAACAAGTACCCAACAAAAATGCACATCCGTATTCCCGCTCTGGACACAGATCTTATTGCAGAGGTTCCCTACAAAGAACAGGAGATACTCTCTAAAATCCCCGATCTGAACAAGTATGAAGGCGCGATTCTTGTCACCGGTACCATGTTTGGTAAGCCTGTTAGTGGCGAAGGTTTTGCGGAACATGTTGGCGGTGCATGGAAATAAGGGAGAATATGCTGATTGCAGCACTCCTGTTTTATATCAGCGACTGGGCTAGCATTATGAAAGCCGACCTGACCATGAAAATTTGCTCTACGCAATGGTGGTACAATCGCCGGACGAATGACATCACACCCAATCGCTTTGCTGATCTGGAAGAAGGCGACTATCTGTGGCGGTGGATCGATGCACTTACGCATGGTTCCTCTGTGATTATCGAGGATGTTGAGGACATTAAGTACATTCCCCCCGTAGAGTACAACTTTCTTAAACAAAACGATGTTCAGACTATGATTGCAGTCCCGTTCTGGAAACGGTCCAGAGTTGGGCGGCTCGTTCCATTCAATCTCCCTCCATCAAGTCAAGGATGATACTTTTCTGGCGCACAATCCCGTCCCGGAATTCCTCCGGGCTGGATTGTTTGCTTTTTACCAGTTTTTTCCTCCGCAGGGCTTCCTTTTTGAACGTTTCAAACGCCGCCTGCATGGCTGCCAGCGGTTGGTGTGCAGGGCGTTGTAAAGAGGCATCAGACCAAATTCATTCCAGCCTCTCTGCTCATCGTGTTCAAAGTCAATAATCAATTTTCCCAACAGGGCTGTCAGGCTAAGGCAGAAAAAAAGATGGGAACATCAAGATTATTTTATCTTGACACTCCCATCTTTTTTCATTCTTTTTTCTGGTCCGTCTTGACAGCTTCTTCTCTCGGCTCGTCTTTTCCCATCGGGCGCTCACAACCCGAACTTCGCCTTGACGTCCTCCCCGACCTCAAACCCGATCTGTTCCGCCTCGAAGAGATAGCGTTCGTAAAGCGTCTCCGGTCTGGCGGGCGCGCCGCAGTACACACACGGCGTCAGCTTGGCAAACGCGTCCTGCGTCAGATCCCCGTACGTGAAATCCCCGGTCAGCGGCAGGAATTTCTCCTTGACGCCGGAACAGTTTGCGTCCAGATGATAGTTGCTTCCCCCGTCCGGGTTGCGGTAAAGCGGGGTTGCGCTGTCCGGCAGCTCCGGTTCAAACACCTTGCGCCCCTGATCGTCCCAGATGAACACCTTGGTCTTGAGCTCGAGGTTGTCCCAGAGCCAAGCCATGTTCAGGCCCTCCGCGTTCTTTCGCCTCTGGATGCGAATGCAGCCGTGGCTGGCCTTCATGCCCAGCTGGGGCTCGTAATTGTCATAGATCCTCGTCGTTCCGTCCGCCGCCACATCGTGGAGCACCTCGTGCAGCAGCGTTCCCCCATTGATGCGGATGGCGTAGCGGCCGATGGTTCTGCTGCCGGATTTGAAATCGCCCACGCGGCTCACCGTGATAAACTCGCCCGCAGGCGTCTCGTTGTAGGGCTGGTTTGCATTGTTCAGGCCGGTGGAAACGTCGAGCACGCTGATGATGGCGCCGGCCTCGAAAACATAGAGCTTCTGGCGCAGCTTGTCCACCAGCAGCGCATACTTGCTCGACGGCGTCACGTCAAAAAGCAGGCTCTTTTTGACGTAGCCCTGTATCTTCTTGGCGTCCAGCGATTCCATAAAGCTGTTGTCGGTCTTTGTGCCGTCGTTGGAATAGGCCTCGATGAGCACATAGCCGTCTCCGTCCGTGTCCTCCTCGAGCACATGGACGCCCTGACTCTGCCCGTGCAGCTCGCCCGCGCAGTTTTCGGCGTAGGGCGTTTTGCTGATTCCCGGCAGGTTGGTCGGATACACGTGCTCCGTCTGGCCGACGTCCAGCACGGTGATCGGCTGCATCATCAGATCCCAGATGGCCTTCTGATGCTCGGGATTGGTGAGGTCATAGGCGTCGGGGTCCATATCCCAAAAACTTGTCGCCACGGGAATTCCGTTTTCGTCCGTCCCCTCCGCGCCTTCCGCCGTGGGCTCCTCCCAAGGGATCGCGTCTTCGGCGACCAACGTGCTCAGGTCGAGCATTCCGGCGCGCGCGCCCTCCTCGCTGCCATAGACATGCACGGACAGCAGCGCGGTTTCGCTCTCCTCGCCCCAATAGTTGCGCATTTGGACGGCGACCATGTACGCCCCTTCCGGGACGGCGCTGCCGTCGGGCATAAGGCCGTTCCATGCCACGCGTCCCGGTCCGGCCTCCACCTGCGTCGCGCCCAAATCGGCGACCGGCTCGCCGGTCTCGCCGCTGAGCAGCTGCATCGCCAGCGTGCCGCCCTCCGTCAGCTGGAAGTCAAAATACCATCCGTCCTGCCCGGCAATCAGCTGGACATCGTCCGCCAGCACGCCGCTCAGCTGCGGCGCCGCCAGCGCAAACGCCGGCACAAGCGCCAGCAGCAGGAAGAAAAGAAACATGCTTTTTTTCATTCTTATCACCATGACGTTCACAAAATGACAGGAAAAGGGGCTGTAAAGTTCTTGCGCCTTACAGCCTCTTTCGTAACCATGTGGGTTTCTCAGCCCGGAAGATCGAGAATATCGCCGGGGCCGGCGGTAGTCTCCGGAATCGGGGTCACAGACGACTCGGCGTACAGCGCCTCCAGCGTCAGCTTGCCCGCAATGCCGTCGTCATCCAGCCCCTTGGCCTTCTGGAACGCTTTGACAGCGTTCTGCGTGCCCGTGCCGAAGTTGCCGTCCTGCGCGCCGGTCAGGTAGCCCAGCTCGGCCAGCGCCATCTGAAGGGCCACAACCTCCGGCCCCTGATCGCCCTTGCGCAGGGTGGTATAGGAGGTGGCGGTCTGCTGGGGGGCGGGCGTCGGCGTGATTTCGATCGCCGGGGTCGGCGTCTCGATCTGGGCAGTCTGCGGCGTGCTGGTCGAAGCGCCGAAGACGATGAAGTTGGGCGCCGTCGTCGCCTCCTGCTGCGGAACGGGCGTGTTCGCGGCGCTCGGCGTGCCCGCGCTGAACATGGAGCGCACAATCATCGCGATGATGATGATCAAAATCACGATGAGGCCGAAAGCGATGATCATCGGGGTTCTGTCCGCGCTTCTTTTCACGCCGCGGCTGCCCTTGGTGTAGGCGGCAGGCTTTTTGGCGGACGCGCGCGGCTTGCTGGCGGAGGAACGCTCCTGCTTTTCCCCCTCCGCCGCGGGGCGTTCTTCCCTGTGAGTCTGCTGCTTGACGCCGGCCAGATTGGCATAGCAGAGCGGACAGATGTTGGAACCATCCGGAATCTTGTTATTGCAGTGGGGACAAAACATGGTAGCCCTCCTTTATACGTTGGTCGTCTCTCTCAGTAGTATAAACCACATCGAAAGCAGATTTCAAGGTTTTTGCGAAAATCGTCATGAATAAAGCGCGAAATCGCAGCGGATCGCGAAGAGACCGCTTTGATGCAGCCCGTCACATAAGCATATGTGAAACCGCACGCATTTCATGCCCGTCAGGCGGCCGGTTTTGGCGCCGTTTGGCCGTTTGTATGATGAAACGCGCCGGCCTCGGGCCGAAAAACAGCGGGATCGACAGAATTTCGTCGGCGATGCCGCCGGCAGCATGCCGGTTTGGATCACCTTTGCGGCCCCGGCGCATCGGCCGCGTCCAGCAGGCGGCTGGCGCTGATGGTACACATCGCCGCGGCGATGCCCGCGTGCAGCGCCTGCTCCTGCGGGGAAGCGTCCCCCGCATACAGCTCGATGCGCCCCTTGCCCATCGCCTCTTCAAACCTGCGCACCTCCAGCGCAAAGCGCGTGTAGCCGTCGCAGACGCTGGACCGGCACAGAAGCGAAAGCATCCTCGCGATGCTCTCCATGCTCAGCGCCTGCTTGAGCACGCCGATCATCAGCAGCACGGCGAGGTGTTCCCGGTCGTATTTCTTGCCCACAGGCCGGGGCACCAGCCCGACCTTCACGTAGTTGTTGACCATCGACTTGGTGATTTCACCCTTGGGCAGCGCCGTCGAAAACGTGCGTTCCAGCAGCGTGATCACCTGATCCATATATAGCCCGATATCGGGAAGCATCTCCCATGCGGGAAGGCCGACGCTCACCGCCTGCGCGCCGCCTCTTTCCTCCGTCGCTTCCGTCATTGCAAAGCCTCCCCAGATTTGGTTAAACGAACGTCTTCCACCCGCAGTCCGTCTTGCTCGCCGCCTGTAAACAGCAACATGAAGTATTTGTCGTCCGTTGGGAGCTCAAAGCTGAGCGCATTGTCCCCCTCCTGCAGTTGCTGCTCTGCAAACAGCTCAAAGTCCCTGCCTCTGTAAGCGCGTATCCGCGCCCCCTGCGGCTGGCCTGAGCAGCGGAACGTCAGCGTGTAGCTGCCGGCCTCGCGCCATGACGTCGGAATGCGCATGCGCCCGCCCGCGCCGATCTCAAACCCGCCGTCCCGCGTCTCGGCGTTCTCCAGCTTCATTTTGCCCAGCAGCATGAGGCTGCTCAGCTCCATCGAGCTGCCAAAGCCATAGACGGCATATTGTTCGTTTTGGTAGATGCGCGGCGCATCCGCAAAGCTGAGCCACGCCGCAAGCCGGGTCTCCTCCTCTTGGGTGAGCAGCAGAAACGTCTTGCCCGGGCATCGATCCAGATCGGTATATTCAGACGGTTCCAGCCAGCGGATCAGCTCGGGAACCGTCTGGCAAACCGCCCCTTCCTCCGCCTGCTCCAGAGCAACGCCGGTAAAGGTAAGGCCGCCCTGCGTTCTCTCCTGCATGACGCGCACATTCCAGAACGTCCCATAGCCGTGCGTATAGCCCTGATCCAGCAAAAACGCCGCGGTCTCCATCATCGGCGCGCTTTGCTGCTCCGCCTCCGCTTCCTGTATCTGCGTTTCCCGGAGCAGGATGACGCTCGAGCCGCCCACCTGCACGCACAGCAGCGCCAGAAAGACGGCGCGCAGCCACGCGTTGCTCTCCCGCCAAACCAACACGCCCACGACCGGTGCCAGAAAGATCACTGCCGGAATCAGATAGCGGTTCAGATAGGTTCCCTTCACAAAGACAAAGCAGAACAGATTGACCGCTATGGCCGCAAGCGCATATTCGATCATTCTGCGCTGAAGGCGGTCTTCACGCCGCGCGTCGGACAGAGCGCCATAGACGCGCCGCATCATCATCACGCCCAAGAAGAGCACGCCCGCCACGCAGAGATTGACCATTCCTTCCGGGGAAAACAGAGACACGCCGCCTCGCCAGCCAAGCAATTTCAAAAAATCCGTCCACACCGCAAGAAGCGTCTGCGCCATCGCCTGCCCGTCGAGCGGATTGAACTGGAAGGACGCCGCCGAGCCCGCTCCGCTCGTCAGCAGCCTTGGCATCACAGCCTCAGAAGCCGCATACCCCAACACACAGCTCACAAAGCCGAGAGCCGTCACCGCGCCAAAGCGTCTCAAGCCCTTTTCCAGCTTTCGCCCGGCCTGTGGGGCAAAGAGCACCTCCACGGCCGCCGCAGCCATCATCGGGCAGACAAAGCACAGCACATACCGCACGGACAGAAACCCTTGCAGCAGGCATACCGCCGCATAGGACGCCGTCGCCAGCCTGCCATGCCGATCGCCTTCCGCCGCTTCCAGCCAAAGGCCGGCCGTTCCAAACGCAAACAGGAGGTGAATGATGTAATAGCCGGCAACCGTCATATTCGCCGCATACAGCATGCTGCCCGCCGCGGGAAGCATGGCGGCCACCGCCAGCGACAGCCCCCAAGACAGGCGCATTCTGCGGCACAGGAAAACGCACGCGCCCATGCCCAGCAAAAACACCAGCGTGTTGCCGATGATGCGCGCCAAGGCGTAATCGAGCGTGAAAAGAAACGCCAGCGCATAAAACAGGTTCATATGCAGGATGTGAATTTCCGTGGAATACAGCCAGTCCGTCTGAATGAGGCTGCCCGTGTCCACCTGCCTCCGGGCCAGGATCAGCTCGGACGCCATATCGCTGTTCAGATAGGTGAGGTATCCCGCCCTCTGCAAGGCGACGGACATCAGCAGCGCCGCCGCGCACAGCAGCAATCCGGCGATCACCGCCCATGTTCTTCCTCTTTCCCGCATATCGAACCCCTCCTCATCAGCCGCCGCCATGATTGTTGATTATATCATCCCAGAACAGGTGAAGTCAAACTTCCCCCGCCCTTTTCATGCAAAAAAGCGCATTATAGCATTTCGCCTGAAAAACAGAGGCTTTCTTGTCGAATATGGGGCTTTACAAACCGCAGCCGTTAGTATAGACTATCGTATAATGGGGTGTTTTATGCTTTGATCTCAAGCATATCCTTGGACAGCTGATTCAGGCAGGAAGAAGGGAATTTATATGACGCTCAACGAGCTTTCGATCGGTCAGTCGGCTCTCATCCTCAGCGTAGGCGGCGAGGGCGCGCTTCGCCAGCATTTCCTCGATATGGGCGTGATCCCAGGGGCCGAGATCACGCTCGTCAAGTTTGCCCCGATGGGCGACCCGATGGAGCTGCGCCTTCACGGCTACGAGCTCACGCTGCGCGTGGACGACGCCAAGCAGATCGTCGTCGGCAGTATCCATCGCCACGAGACGGGCGACGCGGCGGACGCGACGGCCCCCATCTGCCCGATGAACCAGTCGACCGAACCGCATCCGGGCCTCGGCGAGGGCGGCAAATACCACGTCAAGGCGGATGAACACCCGCTTCCGGAGGGAACGACGCTGACCTTCGGCCTTGCGGGCAACCAGAATTGCGGCAAGACGACGCTCTTCAACCAGCTGACCGGTTCCAGCCAGCACGTGGGCAATTTCCCGGGCGTGACCGTCGACCGCAAGGACGGCCCGATCCGCGGCCACGCGAACACGCTGGTGACCGACCTGCCGGGCATCTATTCCATGTCCCCCTATACCAGCGAGGAGCTGGTCACGCGCAGCTTCCTGCTGGGCGACAGGCCGCGGGGCATCATCAACATCGTGGACGCGACGAACATCGAGCGCAACCTCTATCTGACCATGCAGCTCATGGAGCTGGACGTTCCGATGGTGCTCGCGCTCAACATGATGGACGAGGTGCGCGAAAACGGCGGCTCCATTCGCGTCAACGAGATGGAGGCGCGGCTGGGCATCCCGGTCGTCCCGATCTCCGCGGCGAAAAACGAGGGCATCGACGAGCTGGTCGACCATGCGCTGCACGTCGCGCGGTATCAGGAGCGCCCGGGCCGCAACGACTTCTGCGACGCGGACGAGGCGGGCGGCGCCGTCCACCGCTGCCTTCACGGCATCATGCACCTGATCGAGGATCACGCCAAGGCGGCGGGCATCCCGGTGCGCTTCGCCGCCAGCAAGCTCGCCGAGGGCGACGCCATCATCAAAGCGCAGCTGAATCTCTCCCCCAACGAGGAGGAGATGGTTGAGCACATCATCGTGCAGATGGAAGAGGAGCGCGGGCTCGACCGGGCCGCCGCCATCGCCGACATGCGCTTTCGCTTCATCCGCAAGGTCTGCTCCGAGGCCGTCGTCCGCCCGCGCGAGAGCCGCGAGCACATCCGCAGCCAGAAGATCGACCGCGTGCTCACCGGCAAGCTCACCGCGATTCCCGCGTTCATCGCGATTATGGGCCTCGTGTTCTACCTGACCTTCAACGTCGTGGGCGCATTGCTCTCCGACTGGCTTGAGGCGGGCATCGGCGCGCTCACCGGCGCCTGCGACGCGCTGCTGACAAGCGCCGGCGTCAGCGGCGTCGTCCGTTCGCTGGTCATCGACGGCGTGTTCAACGGCGTGGGCAGCGTGCTCAGCTTCCTGCCCTTCATCGTGACGCTCTTCTTCTTCCTCTCCATGCTCGAGGACAGCGGCTACATGGCGCGCGTCGCCTTCGTCATGGATAAGCCGCTGCGCAGAATCGGCCTCTCCGGCCGCAGCATCGTGCCGATGCTCGTGGGCTTTGGCTGCACAGTGCCCGGCGTCATGGCGACCAGGACGCTCCCCTCCGAGCGCGACCGCAAGATGACCATCCTGCTCACGCCGTTTATGAGCTGCTCCGCCAAGCTGCCGATCTACGCCTTTTTCTCCGCCGTGTTCTTTCCCGAGCATGTCGCCCTGGTGATGATCGGGCTGTACGTGCTGGGCATTGTCACGGGCATCCTCGCGGCGCTCCTCCTGCGCGGAACGCTCTTTCGCGGCGAGCCCGTGCCGTTTGTGATGGAGCTGCCCAATTACCGCATGCCCGGGGCCAAGAACGTCGCCCAGCTGCTCTGGGAAAAGGCGAAGGATTTCCTCCAGCGCGCCTTCACGGTCATCTTCGTGGCGACGATCGTCATCTGGTTCCTTCAGACGTTTGACGTCCGCCTTTCGGCCGTCAGCGACTCGAGGGACAGCCTGCTCGCCGCCCTCGCCGGGCTGATCGCGCCCGTCTTCGCGCCTCTGGGCTTCGGCGATTGGCGCATCTGCACGGCGCTGATCTCCGGCTTCATGGCCAAGGAGAGCGTCGTCTCCTCCTTGTCCATCCTCTTTGGCTCGACCTCCGCGCTGCTTGGCGCGCTCTCGCCGCTCTCCGCGGCCTCGCTGCTGGTCTTCAGCCTGCTCTATACGCCCTGCGTCGCGGCGGTGTCCTCCATCAAGCACGAGCTGGGCAGCAGGTGGGCTCTTGGCGTGGTCGTCGGCCAATGCGCCGTCGCGTGGGTCGCCGCGGGGATCGTGCGGCTGATCGGCCTCATGCTGGGAGGGGTGTAAATGAATCTCGCCACCGGGCTCGTGCTCGCGCTGCTGCTCGCCCTCTGCGTCATGGCCATACGGAAAATCCGCAGAGAAAAGCTGCTCTTCTCCTGCGGCGGAGACTGCGCGCACTGCGCGGCCACGTGCAGGCGCCGGTCATAAAGCAAGCGCCTCCCGCCAAACATCTGCTTTACGGCTTACAGCGCTGCCGTGATCTTCCAAACGGCGGCGCTTTGGACGCGCGTTTTCGCCTGATCTTCCCGTTCAAACGCGCGCATATTCTTCCCGCATTTGCCCACAATAGACGCGGGCCCAAATTATGATTGAGGAGGAACATCATCATGAATCAGACCATTCATTGCTCCGTGTCTTCCTGCCGCCATCACAGCGACAAGAACGTCTGCCGTCTGGACACGATCAACGTCTGCCCGAACTGCGACTGCCACTCCGGCAAGTGCGACGAGAGCATGTGCGGCTCCTACGAGTGCTGCAAGAAGTAACCGCCGCGCATCGGCGGGTTTGCATCCTGCATAAGTGAACAAAGGCGCTGTCTCAAAATGGCAAAAGCTAGCCATGAGAGGCAGCGCCTTTTTCTGCATCATTTTAGGACACATGAAAACAGCGTGCAGGAAAAACTGCACTCATGGTATTTCTTTTGCCTCAAATATTTTTTATAATAAAACTTGCACAATCGATAAGTTTATGTTATATTATATAAATGTTTTTCTCCTACGTCTGCTGAAATGGCCCTGATTCGTCGAATCAAAAAGACTAACTATTAAAAGTCAAGCCTAAAATGGAGGATGATGCAGAAAAA
>JAUNPI010000078.1:3960-12211 GCA_030536875.1 Clostridia bacterium | reverse complement strand
TCTTTCCCGTCTCGTCGATGGGCTCCAGACAGCGCGCGTCCTGCCACGAGACATACCTTCCCTCCGGGTGCTGCGGATCGGTGTACACGAAGCCGTGCATCTGCGTCGAGAGCAGAATGCCGGCGATCTTTTGCCCGCCTGCCGCATAGCCGTCCAGAATGCCGCGCACGGCCGAGAGGATCTCGCCCATATCCACCTCAAAGCGCAGGGAATTTTCCTGCCGGATCCGGGGCGCAACCTCGGCGCGGTTTCGCTCGCTGATTTGGCCGCAGGCCGGATCGAGCAGAGACGATTTGATATACGTCGACCCGATATCGATTGCGATGTATACCATAACTTCCTCCTATCAGCCGATCATGTTCGGCAGGAACATGACCACCTGCGGGCAGGCAATCAGGAAGACCAAGAAGCCAAAGAGCAGGACAATCCACGGCCAGAGCTCCTTGCAGACATCCTCGATTTTGAGCTTTTCCAGCGAGCAGGTCGTCATCAGCACGACGCCCACCGGCGGGGTGATGTTGCCGATCATCGCGTTGATGATGATGATGATGCCCGCGTGAATCGGGTCGAGCCCCGCCTTGGCGATCAGCGGCAGAACCATCGGCACGAAGACCATGATGTTCACGTTCGGGTCGGACAGGCAGCCAAGCGCGATAAACAGCAGCATGATGCAGGCGATGATGATGACGGAGCTGTCGCCCGCAAAGCCGATAATCAGGTTATAGATCGCGGTCTGCAGGTTTTCCTTGGTCATGACGAAGGAGAAGACCTTCGCCGCCGGGATCACCAGCAGCACGGAGCCGCAGGCGACGAACACGCTCTTGAGGCTGCCGACGAAGTCCTTGAGGCTCATCGTGCGATAGAGCACCACGCCCAAGAACAGCGCGTAGAGCACGGCCACCGCCGACGCCTCCGTCGTCGTGACGACGCCCAGATAGATGCCGCCCAGCAGGATGACCGGCGTGAGCATGGGCAGCAGGGAGCGCAGGAAGCTGAAGAGCAGATCGCGCAAAAACACGCGCCAGCCCACCCATTTGCGGCACGGATAGCCCCGCTTCAGGGAGATCAGATAGCAGAAGACCATCATCGTCAGCCCCATCAAAAAGCCCGGCGCCACGCCCGCCATGAGCAGCTTGCCCACCGAAACGTTGGCCACCATCGCATAGACGACGGCCGGAATGCTCGGCGGGATGATCGGCCCGACGGTCGAGGATGCAATCGTGACCGCCGCAGAGAATTCCTTGTCAAACCCCTCGTCGACCATCGCCCGATAGCTCAGGTGGCCGATGCCGCCCGCGTCCGCCACCGCGGAACCGCTCATGCCGGCGAAGATGATCGACGTCGCGCAGTTCACGTGGCCCATGCCGCCGGGGATATAGCCGACCAAGTCGTTGCAGAACTTGAAGATGCGGTCCGCTACGGAGGTACGGTTCATCACCTCCGCGCAGAGGATAAACATCGGGATGGCGATCAGCGCGAAGTTGTTGAGGCCCGTGAACATCTGCGTGCCCATCATCGCCAGATTGATGTTGTTCATCACGCAGTAGATCAAAGACGAGGTGAGCATCGACACGGCAATGGGCATGCCCAGCAGAAACAGCAGCGCAAACGAAATCAGAAACACGGCCAAGCTCATGCTCACACCCCCTTCTCGCCGCGGCCGGCGGCCATCTCTTCGCAGGTATCGTTCACGATGTTGTTGAGCACATGGAAGCTCATCAGCCCAAAGGAGATGGGCAAAATGGCATAGATGTACTTGAGCGGAATGCGCAGCAGCCCCGAGAGCGTCACGCGCCCCATCAGGCGGATGAAGCCGGGAATATAGTACAGGAACACGACGATCATGATGACGTTCATCACCGTCTTGATGACGTATTGCGCCCGCCGCGGCAGCTGGCTCACCAGCCCGGTGACGCGCATATGGCCGTCCTGCCCCATGATGTACGCGCAGGCCATAAAGCCCAGCCAGACGAAGAAGAAGTTGTTCATCTCGTCGGACCAGACCACGGGAAAATCAAACAGATAGCGGGCGATCGCATTAAAGAGCATCAGCCCCAGCATCAGCGCCAGACACACGCAGCCGACGAACATTTCCACCTTTTGCAGCGTTCGGCTGACGGCGTTGGTCACGCGGCGAATCGATTCCATCACTTGGATTCCTCCTGTGAAACATATCCTTCGCCCCAAAGGCGAAGCCTTGTCCGTCCATTTTGTGGGTATAAAAAGGTATAAAAAGGTAAAAGAAAAGAACCCCGCGCTTGGCGGCCGCAGAGGGGAAGCGGGGGGAATTTTTCCCCCGCTCCCTCCGGCACAAAGGTTCCGTTTGCTTTCCTAATTGATCGGCCTTCTCAATCAGCCCTCGAGAGCCTGAATCTGGTTGTAAAGCTCAACCCACTCCGGGTAGTTCTCTAGGACGATCGGCACGCGCTCCTGATACGGCGTCGTATCGATATCGCGGATGATGGTCATGCCGTTGGCCTCGCACTCGGCCACCAGCGCCTCCTCGTTCTGCTGAACGAGCTCGTCGATGCGGTTGGCCTCGAAGGTGAACACCTGCTCGAGGATATCCTGCTCCTCGGCGGTCAGGCCGTTCCACGTGTCAAGGTTCATCACCGTGCCGGAAACCGCCAGCATGTGACCGGTCATCATCAGATACTTCTGCACTTCATAGAACTTCATGGTGACAATCTGGGTCACCGGGTTCTCCTCGCAGTCCGCCACGCCGGTCTGCAGCGCCATATACACGTCGCCGATCGGGATCGCGGTGATGTTGACGTCGAAGATCTTCTGCAGCTCGCTGTAGGGCGGGAAGTCCACGCAGCGCAGCACGAGGCCCTTGAAATCCTCCAGCGTGCGGATTTCCTTGTTCGCCGTCAGATGGCGGAAGCCGAAATTGTAGTGGTCGAACTGATGCACGCCGACCGCCTCGCCGATCTCGGCCTTCAGATCGTCATAAAAGTCCGCCTGCTTGAAGTTCTCAAAATGCTCGTAGCTGCGGAAGACGTAGGGCCCAAGCAGCACGCCCGCCTTGGTCAGCCAGTCGGCCGCGCTGTCCAAACAGGCAAAGTCGAGGCCGCCCATCTGCACGGCAGTGATCGCGTCGTTATAGGTCGCATAGGTGCCGTTGGGGAAAATCTCGAGCTCCATCTCCCCGCCGGAGAGCTCCTTGAGCATTTCGTTGGCCTCGGTCAGCGCGACATGCACCGGATGGTCCGTCGCAAAGACGTGCGAGAAGGTGAATTTCTTGGCGGCGAGCGCGGAGCTGCACGTCATCAACAGCGCCAGCGCAAGACATAGGGTGACGATCTTTTTCATGGGTTTTCTCCTTCCTTTATTTAAGGCACACACGGCCTTATTTACGGGTTGAAGTGCTCCATGACATGCTCGGAAATCGCGTTGGCATCCATAATGTGCTCCTTGAGCAGCGCGAAAACCTCCTCGTCCCCCCGAATCGTCAGTTCGGAAAGGCGGCGGTGTTTGGGCAGGAATTCCATGATATACCGCTCACGGTAATCGATGCTGGTGTTGAGTTCCAGCAGCGCGTACATCGTCGGCATGCTGATCTCCCACGCCTTGAGCAGCGGCGCGCTGTCCGCCGCCTGCACAAGCGCCCTGTGGAACTGAAGATCCAGATCATACCAGTCCGTGTCGGCGTCCATCTGCTCGCTGCACTGCTCGATGCGCCTAAGCACCGTCAGCAGCGGCGTAAACATCAGGGTTTTCCGTTCCATCGCGATCTCCACCGCGCGGTTTTCGATCATCCAGCGCAGCTCATACATGTCACGGGCTTCCTTATGGGTGAAGCCTACGACCTCCTTGCGGCCGTTGGGCAGCATACGGATCATGCCTTCGCCTTCCAACGCCTGCAGGGCGCTGCGCACGGAACCGCGGCTTGCGCCGAAGCTCTCCGCCAAGTCGCTTTCCACGATCTTGTCCCCTTGGCGGTATCGGCCCATGATGATGGCCTTGCGCAGCTGTTCTTGGATTCGATCCGGGGTAACAAGGCGCGTCGCTCTCTTTTGAGTCACGTATTTCCCTCCATCCGTCGCGCGCGCCGTTCTCCGTCTCCTGTTGAGAACAGTATACACGCGCCGCTCAAAATTGTCAACAATTTTATCAAAAATGTCGACTGATTTATTTTTTTGTCAACATTTTAACTCAGAATGACCGTTCGATCTCGCAGATTCGGCGAACCAGCTCCGCGTTGACGGGCGTGGGCACGCCCAGCAGAGCGCCCAAGCGGCAGATTTCCCCGCCGTAGAGCTCCACCTCCGTCTTCCTTCCCGCGCGCACATCCTGAAGCGTGGAGGACATCCCGTCGGCCGAGAGACCCTCCAGCTGTCTTTCCCACATGGCCATATCCCGCTCGTCCAGGAGAATGCCCTGCGCGTTGGCCACAGCGATGACCTCCCGCTGCGCCATGCGCATCCGGTTCATCGCCTCCCCGCTGCGCCTGAAGGCTCCAAAGTTCAAATTCATCACCGCGCTGACCTGATTCATGCCCACATTGACCATGAGCTTCCACCACATCTGGCGGAGCATGTCCGGCGAGACCTCATGCGGGATACCCGCCCGCTCAAAGTACGCCCGAACCGCCGCGACGTCTTCGTCTTCCTCGCCCGCTTCGGAGCCAAACACGATTTTTCCCCGCCGGTTCATGCAGACATCCCGCCCGCTGCGGTTGGAATCGATGCCCGATCCGAAGGCGTAGAGCACGCGCGCCTGCCCAAACCGCGCGGCGATCACGCGCTCCGAGCTGATGCCGTTGAGCAGCGAGAGCACGATGGTGCGCTCCCCCACGGCCGGCGCGACCTGCTCCAGCGCGTCGGGCAGCGCATGCCATTTTACCGCGATCAAAATCAGATCCGCCGGTTTGCTCACCTCTTCGGGCAGGCGCAGGGGGATGTCCAGCCGTTCGCCGTTCACACGCACGGGCTTCTCCCGAAAGGACTCCTTCTCCCGAACGACGGCGAAGCAGGGAACCTCCCCACATCGCGACGCGGGCTGCGCGTAAATGGCTCCGACGGAGCCGAGACCCACAAAGGCAACTGAATCGATCACCGCGTATTCCTCCCATCCATGCCGGCGTTTTCAGCGCCGGCTTCTTTTGCTGCCGGTTACCGCTATTGTAGCGCATTTCAAGGCGTTTGGGTATTCCCTTTTTCGCTTCATCGGCCTCATGCCGTCCAAATTCCCGCCCCGCCGTCGGAAGCGCGCGTCACAGCGCGCCGATCGTCTCCACGATGGACATCTCGCGGATGCGCCTAAACGGCGCGCGCAGGGCCAGCGCCAGCGAGAGCGCGACGACGGCCAAGATGACGCCAAGCTCCAAGCCGGGAACCGTCCATGCGGCGCCCCAGCGCTTGGCGACCAGCTGCTCAAACATCAGCCGGTTAATCAGCAGCCCCGCCGCTCCTCCCAGCACGCTGCCGCACAGGCCGTAGGTCATCGCCTCGGCGGCGACCATCCTGCGCAGCTGGCGCAGGCTCATGCCGACGGCGCGCATCGCGCCGTATTCCCTGAGCCTCGCGTTCACGCTCAGCGCCATGCTGCTCACGATGTTGCAGACGGTGATCAGCGCAATCAGCGTGAGGAAGCCGTAGACCATGATGCCGAAGGCCGCCATCGCCCCGCGCGTGCTGGCGTTGCTCAGCCGCTTGTCCTCAAATTTGAGCGAGGGATCAAACAGCGCGCGCAGCTCGTCCACCTGCGCCTGCGTCGCGCCCGCCCTCAGCTGCATGTCCGCGATGGTGTAGCGCGTCTCGCCGGTCAGCAGCCGGAACGTTTCCTCCGAGACGATGAGCGTTTTGGTTCCCGGCGCGCTGTCAAACGGGCTCTGGGAAAGCACGCCCGCGATCCGAAGCTCCTGCGCCTTTCCGTCAAGCTCGCAGGCGACCACGTCGCCCACGCGCAGCGCGCTCTCCCCGTCATAGACCGCCAGCGCGGCAAACGGCTGCTCCATGACCTCTGCGACGCCGCCCTGCGCTGTGTAACGCTTGGCCCAGCCGAATTGGTTCTCCTCGTAGGAGAGGATGTCCGCCGCGCCCCGCTCTCCCTCCGGCAGCGTCACGGCGACGTCATAGGCGAACATCCGCCCGTAGACCCGCTTGACCGCGGGGTTTTGCGCCGCCGCCTCCATCTGCTCCCGCGTGATCGCGGGCGCATTGTTCGCGCCGTAGACGGAGATATCCGCCGTCCACGGCCTCAGCGGCTTGACCGCATAGCCGGCAAAGTCGCCCACCACCGAAAAGGCCAGAAACAGCACGATGCTCAGCGCAAACGAACCCGTCATCAGCAAAAAGCCCTTGACGCTCCCCGTCGCATGGCTGACGCCCAGCGCCGTTTCCACGCGCAGCACGCCCGTGTTCGCGGCCCGCCCCGCCGGGCGCTCGCCGCCCGCCTGGCCGTTGAGCGCGCAGAGCGGGGAGACGCGCGAGGCGCGAACCGCGGGCTCATGCGCCGCTACGAGCACCGTCGCCAGCCCCAAGCCGACGCCCGCGCAGACGCCCGGCAGGCTCACCGCCCAAACGGGCATCTCGCCCAAATACATCGGCGCGAGGGCGCGCAGCGCGGCGCTGAGCCCCCAGACGCCCGCAATGCCGACGCCAACGCCCAAGGGGATGCCCACGCGGCACCAGTAGAGCGCCTCCCTGCGCACAAGGCGCATGATCTGCTTCCTCGTCGCCCCCAGACAGGCGAGCATGCCATAGAACGACGTGTGCTGGGCGACGCTGCTGCTCATGCTCCCAGCGATCATGAGGATGCTCGCCGCGGCGACCAGCACGCAGAGCGCCGCCGCCACCTGATAGACGCGGCCCATGAACGACTCGCCGCTCTGCCCGAGCAGGCCCAGCAGCATCACGTTCTCCGCGATCTGGTATTCGCCAAGATCATACTGCTCTTCGATCTCCTCGATCGAGCGGCGAATGCGCCCCGTGTTGCGGAACTCGACTAAAAAGATGGGATTGAGCGGCTCGCCGCGCTCGCTGACTTCCTGCCCCGCAAAGGCGTAAAACCGCTCCATCGTCACGAAAATCGCGTGAACGTCGTCCTTCGTCGTCTTGGCGACGTCGGTGATAAACCCGGTCAGGGTGAACGACGCGCTCGTCCCGTCCGGGCAGAGCACGCTGATCTCGTCGCCCACGGAAAGGCCATACCTCCGTCTGGCGCTCTCCTCGATGAGGGCCTCGCCGTCCGTCTCGGGGAAACGACCCTCGGTGATCGTGCCCGGCTCCATTTGGGTGAGATAGGCCTCGTCCGCGCCGCAGATGATCAGCGGCTTGCCAAAGACCGTGTAATCCGCCGAGCCGGAGAAATTCAGCGTGTCGTAGCGCGCGGCGGCCTTCACGTCCGGCCTCGCGCCGATCATGCGCGCCTGCTCGTCCGTGAGGTTCCGGATATTGATGTGATAATGCCCATAGTCCTTCTGGCTTAAGAGGATCTGGCTGCGCACGAACATGTCCGCCATGCCGAATATGCCCGTCGCCAGCAGCACGGAGAGCGCGATGGTGGCCACGATCATGCGGCTCTGCCTGCGCCGCGCGCGGGCGCTGAGGGCGACGAGGTCAAGATAGCTTTTCATCGCTCTTCCCTCCCAGGTCGGTCAGCACGCCGTCGCTCACGCGCAGCACCCGGTCGACGGATTCGGTCAGCGCTTGGTTGTGCGTGATCATGAGGATCGTCTGCCGGTAGAGGCCGGAAGCCGTGCGCAGCAGCTCCATGACCTCGCGGCTGCTGGCGCTGTCGAGGTTGCCCGTGGGCTCGTCGGCCAAAATGAGCCGGGGTTTTGTGATCAGCGCGCGCCCGATGGCGGCGCGCTGCTGCTGCCCGCCGGAGAGCTCTCTGGGCAGATGGCGGCGGCGCGATTCGAGGCCCAGCAGGTTTAAGAGCCTGTCCACCTCCTTGGGATCCGGCCGCTTGCCGTCCAGCAGCAGCGGAAAGGCGATGTTCTGCTCGACCGTCATCTCCGGCACCAGCTGGAAAGACTGGAAGACGAAGCCGATATGCCGCCGCCTGAAGATGGTGCGCTGCTCCTCGCGCATCTCCATGAGGTTCTGCCCGTCGATCCGAATCGTGCCGGAGGTCGGCGTGTCCAGCGCGCCGATGCAGTTGAGCAGCGTGCTCTTGCCCGAGCCGGACTCGCCGATAACGGCGGCAAACTCGCCCCGGCGCAGCGAAAAGGAGACGTCGCGAAGCGCCGCGACCTTCGTCTCCCCCTGCCCAAACGTCTTGCACAGGTGCGAAACCTCAA
>JAUNPI010000078.1:0-3950 GCA_030536875.1 Clostridia bacterium | reverse complement strand
CCGTCTCACGGATGGCCGCCTCGCGCGCCCTCGCCCCGCCGGGCACGCCCTCGGGCGTTTTCGCCTTCTCTTCGATGGGGCTGCCCGACACGGGGGCAGGCTGTTTCAAATGGATGTTCATCAGGTTGATCCCTCCTTCGCCCCCATCATAGCAAATCGGCCTTACGCCCCGGTGAATCGAGGCTTACGGTTTTGTAAGGTTGGGAAAGGAGAAGGTGAACGCAGCGCCGTGCCCCACGGCGCTGCTGACCCCGAGCGTTCCGCCCTGTCCTTTGGCGATGGCGAGCGCCAGCGGCAGCCCGAGCCCCACGCCGCGCGCGCCGGACGCCGCAGGCCCTCGGTAAAAGCGCTTGAAGATGTGGTGAATGTCCTCCGGGGCAATGCCCGGGCCGTCGTCCTCCACGGTGATGCGCGTGAGCAGCGGCGAGGCCGACCAGCTCACGCGGATGACGCCGCCGCGCCCCGTGTGGTCGACCGCGTTTTTGATCACGTTGCCGATCGCCTCCGCCGTCAAGGCCCTGTCGCACAGGAGCTCAAGCTCCGGTTCGCCCTCCAGCGTCAGCGTCTTTCCCTCGCGCTGCATGCGCGTGGTCAGCTCGCCGGCCGCCATGTTCACAAGCTCCGCGATCTCGCATCTCTCCCGCTCGAAGACGATGCCGCCCGCGTCCAGCCTCGCCAGCCGGATGAAGCTCTCGACCAGCCGCTCCATGCGCCCCAGCGCGTCCGCCATCTTTCCGCTGAAGCGCAAAACCGTCTGCTCGCAGTCCGCCTCGGCGGCGATGATCTCCTGATACATGCTCATGGCGGCCAGCGGCGTGCGCAGCTGATGGGCGATGTCGGAGATCATGTTTCGCAGAAACA
Organism: Clostridia bacterium; assembly: GCA_030536875.1. Classification (GTDB taxonomy): domain Bacteria; phylum Bacillota; class Clostridia; order Christensenellales; family Aristaeellaceae; genus Ventricola. The sequence goes on along the minus strand of JAUNPI010000078.1, from coordinate 3,089 downwards.
CGCGCCCCTCGTGCTCGCTCTCCCCGCGGCTGCGCAGCATGGCGGCCAGCCGGGCCGCGCAGGAGAGCAGCCGGGAATACGCCCCTTCCTGCTCGCCCGGCAGCCCCGCGTCCGCTTCCCCTTGGGCGAGGCGCTCCAGCGCGTCCGCCGCGAGGTCATAGGCCCGCTCCCTTCGCTCAAGGAAGAGGAACGCCCCGAGCAGCAGGGCGGCGGAAAGCGCGCCCCACGCCGCAAGCACGCCCAGCATCCGCGCGCCCCAAGCCCCGCGCATCGCCGGATGCCACCCGTCAAGAAGCCCCTGTCTTTGGAGCAGGGCGCGGCCCGCGCCGCCGCCCGCCTCGCTCGTCAGCGCGACGGCGACGACGTCCTGCGCCACGCCCTGCGCAAGCAGCGAGGCGGCGACCGCCTCGTCGTGGCGGCGGAGCATGGCGCGCTCCTCACCCGCCTGAAAGAGGGCCAGCGCCGACAGCGCCCCCAGCAGCGCGAGCGCGAACGCAAACAAAAAGAAGCAAAAGCGCCTCGCCGGCCTGTCCCGCCAGAAGGTCATGCCTCCGCCCCCTTCCACATGTAGCCGAGCTAGCGCAGCGTGATAAGCCGCCGCGGCGCGGAGGGATCCTCCTCCACCTTTTCGCGCAGGCGGCGAATGTAGACGCTCAGCGTGTTCCCCTCCACAAAGCGCCCGCCGCTGTCCCACAGCTCTCCGAGGATCGCCTCCCGCGTCACGACGCGCCCCTCGTGGCGAACCAGCAGCGACAGCAGCCGGTATTCCGCAGCGGTGAGCTCCAGCGGCTTCCCGCCCAGCGTCGCCCGGCAGCCGGCCAAATCCAGCGTGAGGTCGCCGCTTACCAGCCGGTCGATCCGCCCGGAGCCCTTCCCGGCGCGCCGCAGCAGCGCGCGGATGCGCGAGACGAGCTCCCCCAGCTTAAAGGGCTTGACGATGTAGTCGTCTCCGCCGCTGTCCAGCGCGCGGATGATGCTGACCTCCTCGTCCGCCGCCGTCAGAAACATCACCGGCACACCGTCGCCCGGCGCGCCGTCGCCCGGCACACCGCCGCCCGCTTTTTCCCCTTCGAAAGCGCGGCCGCCCGGCAGGCGCACGCGGCGCAGCACGTCCAGCCCCGAGCCGTCCGGCAGGCCGATATCCAGCAGCAGCAGGTCGTAGCTCGTCCGCGCCAGCCGGGAAAGCGCCTCCTGCACGCAAAAGGCCGTCTCCACGTCAAACCCCTCTTTCCCCAGCGCGTAGACAAGCCCCTCCGCCAGCGCCTCGTCGTCCTCAATCAAAAGAATCCGGCTCATGGCCCTCGCCCCCTCTCTGCTCCCCATTATAAGCGCCCCGGCGCGCAAAAGCAAGGGCGGCGCCCTGACCCGGCGCCGCCCCCGCTTGATGTCCCCGGCAGCACGCCGGTTTTCATACTCATTCGCAATTAAAATGCTTAACAGAGCGCAACAGATTTTTTGCTCTGACGAAGCCAAGTGAAGTGAGGCGTACTGGAGGTACGTTGAACGGAACGAGGCAATGTCAGAGCGGAAAAGATGCTGCGCGGATTAAGCCATTTTAATCAGAATGAGTATCATTCACAAAAACTGGAACACTGGCATTTTGCCCCCCTTTCCGGGGATCAAGACGCCGTTAAGAATAAAGATCAGGTATCCTTTTTCTCCGCCGTCGCGCGGCCCAGCAGCTTGATCACCACGATGATCACCGCCATGACGGCAAAGATGCCCAGCCATCCTTCGACCATGATCTTGAGGGAAGAGAGAAACGCCGGCACGTCGATATGCATAAGTCCGCCTCCTGTTCTCGTCTGTCAAATCATCGGCCCGACCAGCGCGAGGACGAGCCCGCCCGCGATGACCGAAGCCACCTGACCGGCGACGTTCGCCCCGGCCGCCTGCATGAGGATGAAGTTATAGGGATCCTCCTCCTTGGCCATCTTCGCGATGACGCGCGAGGACATCGGGAAGGCGGAGATGCCCGCCGCGCCAATCATCGGGTTGACCTTCTTTTTCGCAAACAGGTTGATCAGCTTGCCGAAGAACACGCCGCCAAACGTGTCGAACATGAACGCCACAAGCCCCAGCGCCAGAATCATCAGCGTCTCGGGCACAAGGAAGCTGTCCGCCTGCATGCGCACAGCGACCGTCAGCCCCAGCAGCAGGCTGATGAGGTTGGCCAGAATGTTCTGCGCCGCCTCCGAAAGCGCGCGCAGCACGCCGCATTCGCGCAGCAGGTTGCCGAACATGAGGAAGCCCACCAGCGCCACGGAATCCGGCGCGACGAGCCCAGCGATGACCGTCACCACGATCGGGAAGAGGATGCGCGTCGTCCGGCTGATCTCCCCGGGCGTGTAATCCATGCGGATCATGCGCTCCTTTTTCGTGGTGACGAGCCTGATGCAGAAGGGCTGCACGATCGGCACCAGCGCCATATACGAATACGCCGCCACGATGATCGCCGCCGTGTATTGGCTCTTGAGCGTGTTGGCCACAAAGATGGAGGTGGGGCCGTCCGCCGCGCCGATGATGGCGATGGAAGCCGCATCCCGCAGCTCAAAGCCCAGCAGGCTGGCCATCGAGAGCGTAAAGAAGATGCCGAACTGCGCCGCCGCGCCGAAGAGCAGCAGCTTGGGGTCGGCCAGCAGCGGGCCGAAGTCGATCATCGCGCCGATGCCGATAAACAGCAGCAGCGGAAACAGCTCGTTGGCCACCCCCGCCTGAAACAGCGTTTCGAGCACCTCCACCGCGCCGGAATGGGGCAGGTTGCAAAGGATGCAGCCAAAGCCCATCGGCAGCAGCAGCGTGGGCTCCATCTCCTTGCGGATGGCCAAGTAGATCATGACGGCGCCGATGGCCCACATCGCCGCCATCTGCCACGTCATGTCCAGCACGTTGCCAAAGATTTGTGACATGGTTCTTCCTCCGTTTCTGAAATGGGTTGTTCCTCCCCATTATATTCGCTTCCGGCCATTCGTGCAATAAAAAGAGATAAATCCATCTTTTCTGTTTATATAGACCGATCTTGATTTTATACACGCCTTTTTCCGCCGGATGAGGCATCAATTTCTCCCTATTGGGATATAATCATCTTT
>JAUNPI010000243.1 GCA_030536875.1 Clostridia bacterium | reverse complement strand
CTCGATCTTTTCTTTCATCCGGGCGACGGCCTCGGCCTCCACGCTGCCCACAGCCTCGCCCATCGCGTTTACCACGCCGCAGGCCATCGCCAGCCGCAGCACAGCGCGCGCGCCGAGCCCCCTGTCCATGCCGCAAAGCGCCCCGGCGAAGCTCGCGTCCCCGCTGCCGACGGTGGAGACCACCGGCGTCTGCGGCACGCGCGCCCCATACGCGCCCTCTTCGCTCACGTACAGCCCGCCATTGGCGCCCATCGACACCAGCAGCGCGCCGTAGGGCGGCATCAGCATGCGCGCGCGGCGGAGCACCTCGCCGGTCTCCCGCGCGCGCGGCAGCCCCAGCAGCGCGGCGAGCTCCCGGTCGTTGGGCTTGCCCAGCGCGTAGCGCGCCCCGGAGAGCGACCGGGGCAGCGCCTTCGCGTTGCAGTCGAGCGCGCACAGCGCCCCGGCCTCCTGGCAAAGGCGGCTGACCTGCGCATAGAGATCCTCCGGCGCGCCCAGGGGAAGCGACCCGGAGCAGCAGACGATGTCCCCCGCCGCCACGCGCTCCCGCAGGCCGTCCATCAGCCGGGCGACGTGCTCCTCGCCCACGCGCGGCCCCGATTCGGTGATCACGGTCTCGCGCCCCGCCGCCCTGTCGATGATGTTGACCGTCGTGCGGCAGGCCCCCGGCACTGGCACAAACAGGCACGCGCAGCGCGCCTCCATCTCCCGGCGGATCTCGCCTCCGCCCTCGCCGAGAAAGGCGTAGAGCGCCGCCCGCGCGCCCAGCTGGCTGAGCACGCGCGCGACGTTGACGCCCTTGCCGCCGATGCAGACGCGCGGCGTCCGCCCGGGGTAATCCTCCCCCGCCGTGAAGCCGTCGATGGCAAAGAGCTTGTCGATGGCCGGGTTGAGACACAGAACATGAATCATGGCCTTACCTCTTCCTGCTGATCCTCTTGACAAACTCGAACAGCCGGTTTTCGATCTGCGCGCTGTATTTCATCATGACGGCAAAGACGGCCGCCAGCGCCAGCGTCAGCACGGCCCAAGCCCACGCGGGCATCGTGAACGCCCCGCTCCCCAGCAGCGCGGCGAACACGAGCCCCCAAGGGCGCGTCAGCGCCATGATGATCACAAAGCGCTTCAGCGGAATCGACGTCAGCCCCGCGAGGATGCAGAGCGCATCGTCCGGGAAGAACGGAAACAGCAGCGTGAGGAACAGGAACATGTCCTGCTTTTCCTCGATCACCGGCAGGTACTTTTCCATCACGCCGCGGTCGACGAGGCGCATCACCGCCTTGCGCCCGAGCCTGCGCGCCGCCAGAAAGACGACGACGGAGCCCGCAATGACCGCCGACACGCCCACGATCATCGCAGGCCAGAATCCCAGCGCCAGCGCCCCGGCCATCATGGTCACGTTGCTCGGGATGGGCGCGATGATGACCGTCATCATCTGCAGCAGGAAGTAGACGACAACCGCCCACGGTCCCGCCGCGCCGATGAGCTCGCGCAGCGCCTCCACCGAGTTGATCTGCGAGACGATCTGCTTAAGGATTCCGTTGCGCCAGGCGGCGTAGCCGCCCGCCGCCAGCAGCAAAACCGCCGCTGTCACGAGCGCTATTCTCTTTTTGGTTTCTCGATTCATGGTGCTTCTCCATCGGTCAAAGGACGTCGATCGCAATCGCATAGCCGTAGACAAAGAGAACCAGCAGCGCGCAGCTGAGCGCGAGCAGCGCCGCGTGCAGCCGG
>JAUNPI010000242.1 GCA_030536875.1 Clostridia bacterium | reverse complement strand
CCCTGCTTTGCAAATTCCATCAAAATCCCCCCGTCACTACGCTTACCGAAGAGGCCGGCAACCCCAGCAGCGCACACAGCGACTGCGTGAGCCGAATGTTCACAAGCGGGTCGTCCGCTCCCTGCGCCACGGCAATGGCCCCGCAGGGGACCTGCTGCGCCGCGCCGGAGGTTCGAAAGCCGGTCTCCGCGCTCTTCTCCTGTTCCCGGGTCATGATGACCACGCGAACCTGCCCCGCCCCCTCCATTGCCGAGAGCGTCCGGGCGATTCTCTTTTCCAGCTCGGTGGATTGCGCGCCGGCGTCCTGTCCCAGAAAAAGGGAACCCGCCATGAGCGCAAGCGCCGCCGCCATCAAAATGATCACCTGCGGCGTGAGCGCCGCGCGCAGCCTCGAAAGCAATCCTGTTTCACCTCCTCCCCTCAAAAGCTCGGCAAGCTATCTCATGAGGCCCTCCAAGAGAGCCATGAGATCCGTTTCCCCCGACAGCGCGCCGGCGATATCCCGAACCCCCGAGAGCGTCAGCTCGAGCATGAGCATGCCGCAGATCACGCGGAGGCCGCCCTTGGCCTGCTTTTCGGGGAGCACAAGCTGCATCAACGCGCTCATCGCGCAAAGCGCGCAAAGCCTGCTGATCAGCGTCATCATGGCCCCAATCGCCCCCTATCTGAGCATGACCGTGAGATTGCCAACCAGCAGCATCTGCACGATCAGCAAAAAATACATCGTGCCCACGCAGAGCATGGTGATCAAAAAGAGCACGATGGTCCGCGAAAAATCCCCGATCGCGGCCGTGATCTCCGCATCGGCGACCGGCTCCAGAAGGGCCGCGCTGATCTTGAGGATGAAGACGGACGCCAGCGTCCGAAGCAGCGGCCCCATCAGCGCCCCCAAGAGCACGAGCACGCTCGCCACGCCCAGCGCGTTCTTGACGATCAGCGTGCAGCCGACAAGCGTGTCCATCGTGTCCGAAAACATGCCTCCGACCACGGGCACGAAGTTGTCCACCGCGTATTTCGCCGCGCGTATGGCCACGCCGTCAATCGACGCGCTGCAAACCCCCTGAAGCGACATCGCGCCCAAAAACACCGTAAAGCTCACGCCCAGCAGCCAGCATACCGCGCTGCGCAGAAGCTGAGCCATGCGCGTCAAATGCATTCGATCGGAAAGGTGATTGACCGCCGTCACCGCGCAGGTACACATCACCAGCCGCAAAATCACCTCCCTTGCCAGAAAAACCATGCTCCCCGACGCCGCGACGACAACGGGATGAAAGAATGCCGACGAGGCGTTCCCGCCCACCGCCGTGAGCAGCGTCAAGAGAAGCGGAAGAAGCTTTTCCATGTGCCGCGTCATGACCATAATCGTCTCCTTGGTATGCGTGAGCTCCGAAACCACGAGCGAGACGATCGGGATCAGAATCAGCACGAAACAGACGTTCCGCGTCAGCGCGCCAAGCTTCTCCCCGTCGCCTGCAATCGTGTGCGTCATCAGGCTTGACAGCAGCACGGGCAGCATAATCGTGAGCATCAGCGCGCCAAGCCCCCAAATCTCCCGCAAAAAGGCGCCCAGCACGCTGGAAACCAGCTCCTCGGCGGAGATCGTCTCTCCGTTGGCCAGCGCCTCCACCGCCTCCCGAACGCTCATCCCCGCCTCCGATCCGGACAGGCTGACGCGCACATCGGTAAGCGCCGAAAAATCGATTCCGGATAAAACGCTGTCAATGCCCTTTTGCATGCTCTCTCCCGT
>JAUNPI010000077.1 GCA_030536875.1 Clostridia bacterium | reverse complement strand
CTGCATGATGCTCGCGGTCGTGACATTATCGCGCAGATGCGGAGAAGACGAAACAACATACTTAGACATTTTCACGTTCCTCCGTACTCGTTAAGACTTTTTCGCTTTCGCGATGGCCTTGGCAATGCGGCAGCTCTGCGTCAGCTCTCGCTTGGCGGGGCAGCTATAGGTACACGATCCGCACTCCATGCAGTTCATCGCGCCGACGGCAACCGCGCCGTCGTAATCGGCCCGGCGAACAAGCGCGTCGATTTTAGACGGCATGAGCCCCATCGGGCAGGCGCGCACGCACCGGCCGCAGCGGATACACGCGCTCTCCTCGGCGCTGACCGCCTCTTCGCCCAGCGCGAGGAATCCCCCGCAGTTCTTGGTGACCGGCAGGCTCATCGACGGCACGGCGTTGCCCATCATCGGCCCGCCGATGATCAGCTTGCGCACGCCTTCGGTCAGGCCGCCCGCCTGATCGACCACGTCCATGAGCGACGTGCCGATCCTAACGCGCAAATTGCACGGCTTGCCCACGCGCCCGGCGACGGTGATCACCCGGTCGATGATCGGCCGGCCTTCGCGCACGGCCGCGGAAAGCGCCGCGCAGGTCGCCACGTTGAGCACGGCGCAGCGCACAGCGCTGGGCAGCGCTCCGTTGGGCACCCTGCGGCCCGTGAGCGCGAAAATCAGCATCTTTTCAAACCCCTGCGGGTACTTTGCCGGAAGCGAAACGACCTCCACGCCGTCCTTCGCCGCCGCGCGCATGGCCTCCACCGCATCGGGCTTGTTGTCTTCGATCCCCACGACGGCGCGCGAGACGCCCAGCGCCTTCTTCGCCAGAAGGATGCCGTCGACGATCTGCCCCGCGTTTTCGACCATCAGGCGATGGTCGCTGGTCAAATACGGCTCGCATTCGCTGCCGTTGACCACCAGCGTGTCCGGCTTGGGGTCGAGCTTCGATGTGTCAAGCTTGACCGCCGTGGGAAACGTCGCCCCGCCGAGACCGACCACACCGCACTTAGACGCAATGGCGATGATGTCCGCCGGGCTGAGGGCGTCCACATCGGCGCACGCCGTGACAGACTCGTCCCAACTGTCCTCAAAGTCGTTCTCAATCACGACAGCCGGAGCGGTCTTTCCGCTGGGCAGCGTGCAGGTCGTCACGGCAATCACCTTGCCGGAAACAGACGCATGAACAGGCGCGGAGATAAAGCCCTGCGCCTCGCCGATCACCTGGCCCATTTTGACGCTTTGGCCAGCCTTGACGCAGCACACCGCGGGGGCGCCGCCATGCTGAACCATCGCAATCGTCACTCGAGCCGGAGCAGCCGCGTTCACAATCTGCGAAGACTGGGTTGCCGTTTTACCGTTGCCAATCTCGCGGGGATGAACGCCGCCGCCAAATGTCTGGGTAGTAGCCACAGACAAGTTCCTCCCTTCGCATTTTCAAGTGATTTGCCAGACAGAATCGCTTCTTTGACCCGAGAAGCAAAAAACCTGAAACAAAATGTTACGCTACATTATAGCATATAAACGCTCAAAAGCAAAGAAAAGATTTTGCCGTTTCTGCCGATTTCTCCGCCCGGTTCCGCTCCTTTTCCTTCCCAAAATCCCAGTTGATTTCCCACCGCATCGGACCGCAAAAAAAGGACATCGGTCTGCTGCTAAGGCCGATGTCCCGAGTATGCGACTGTCTCTCACAGCAGAATGCAGACCATTCCGCCGCTCCCCTCGTTGATGATTTTTTCCAGCGTCTGCTGTACCTTGGTCTGCGCGTCCGCCGGCATGTGCATCAGCTTGTTGGAGAGCCCCTCGCGAACCAGATCGGAAAGCGGCTTCCCAAACAGATTGCTCTGCCAGAGCTTTTGCGGATCCTGCTCAAACTCCTCGAGCATGTAGCGGATCATCTCCTCGGACTGCTGCTCCGTCCCGACCACGGGCGAAACCTCCGTGCCGATATCCACCCGGATGAGATGCAGGCTTGGCGCGCTCGCCCGGAGCCGCACGCCAAAGCGCCCTCCCTGCTTCATGATCTCCGGTTCGGCGAGCGTGAGCTCGTCGAGCTTGGGCGGCACAAGGCCGTATCCCGTCTTGCGGACGGACTCCAGCGCTTGGGCGACATGGTCGTATTCCTTCTTGGCTGCAACCAGCTCGCGAAGAAGCGAAAGCAGATGCGCGTCGCTTCTGATTTCCGTGCCGCACTGCTCCGCCAAAATCTGGTTGAACATCCCCTCGCCCAGATTCATCTGCAGGGCGACGTCTCCGCTTCCGTGCTTAATCTGCGACAGCGTCACGCTGGACAGATACGGGTTTTGCTGCACGGTGTCCACGAATGTCTGCACATCGCCGATGCGAAGCCCCTCCGATGCCGCGCCCGCGAGGCTTTCCGTCAGGCTCCTCACCAGCCAATGCTCTGCGTCCAGCGCGCCGATCCACTCCGGCGTGCGGATGCTCATGCGCACGATTGGGAACTGTCCCAGTATTTTTTCCAGAACACCCCGAATGTCCTCCTCTTCGATCTCGGCGACGTTCATCGCCACCACCGGCACGCCGTAGTCGTTTTGCAGCGCGGCGCGTAGGCTCTGCGCTTTGCCGGAGGACGGGTTTTTCGTGTTGAGGATCACGGCGAATGGCTTGTCAAGCGCTTTAAGCTCCTCAATCACCCTCGCTTCCGCCGGAACATAGGCCGAGCGCGGCAGATCGGTGACGCTTCCGTCCGTCGTGACAACCAGACCGATGGTCGAATGGTCGCCGATGACCTTCTTCGTTCCGATCTCCGCCGCCTGTTCGAAGGGCATTTCCTCCTCGGCCCACGGCGTGCGCACCATGCGCAGTTCCTCGCCCTCCTGCGTGCCCAGCGCGCCGTCGACGAGATAGCCTACGCTGTCGATCAGCCTCAGCCGAACCCGGTTGTCCTCCGGCAGCCGAACCTCCACCGCCTCGTTGGGCACAAAGGCCGGCTTTGTCGTCATGATCGTCCTGCCCGATCCGCTCTGGGGCAATTCGTCCTGCGCCCTTGCTCGGATATGGGCATTTTCGATGCCGGGAATGACCAGCTTCTCCATAAACTTTTGAATGAACGTCGATTTGCCCGTGCGCACCGGACCCACGATCCCGATGTACACATCCCCCTGTGTCCTCTCGGAGATATCCTTGTACAGGTCATAAGCTTGCATACCATCCCTCCCTGCCGTCAAGCCAAAGTATGCGCCTGCCGGAAGGGATATGCACTCATGTCGTCTCGGCGGGCAATTGGAGCTCGACGTCGACCTCGATCGTCTCCCCCTTGGGCACCCTGTCCTGAACGGTCAGCTCGGAGAGGCCGGGAATGCGATAGATCGTAAGCCTCACGCTGTCGCCCGCCGCTTTCGCGGCCACGCGGTTGGTCAGATCGGTGTGCAGCATAATTCGCTCGCCGTCCACCCTGAGAATGATGTCGTCCGCGCGAACCCCCGCTTGCTGAGCAGGGCTTCCCGACGTAACCGCGCTGACATAGACGCCCGCCGGAATGAAACCATCGGTCGGTTCTTCGCTTCCGCGCAGGGTCATGACCGATATCCCCAGCTTCGGCCGCGTCACCTTGCCGTATTGGATGATGCTGGAGACCACGGGCTGCACGACGTCCATCGGGATGGCCATCGCAATCCCCTCAATGCTGGCGATCTCCCTGCTGCCGCCGGAACTGAACTTGAGCGAGGGAATGCCGATTAGCTCGCCGCGCGTGTTAAACATGCCTCCCCCGCTGTTTCCGGAATTGATCGCCGCGTCGGTCTGCAGCATTTTGACAATCGCGGAATCCTCAAGCTCTCTGCCCAAGGCTGAGACGACCCCAACCGTCACCGTATCGGCAAACTGCTGCCCCAGCGGATTGCCGATCACGATCGCCCAATCGCCGACGCGCACGGCGGACGGGTCGCCCATCTTGACCGCGGGCAGCGTCACATCCTCCGTCACCCGCAGCACGGCCAAGTCGGTCAGTTCGTCGACGCCGACGACCTCCGCGCTCAAATACTGCCCCTTCCAGAGCACCTGAACGTCGCTCGCCCCCTCGACGACATGGTAGTTGGTCACCACATGCCCCTGCGTGGTGATCACGACGCCCGAGCCCGTCGCCTGCTCAACCAACTCCGTCTGTCCGCTGATGATGCTGTATGTGTTTGCCCGGTTGCTGACTCCGACCACGCATGGCAGCACCACGTCCACCACATCCGCAAAGGGGCTTCTGGTTCCCTCGAGCGCCTGAACATATTCGCCCTGCGCGTAGACGCTCCTCGCTTCCAGCGGGCCGTTTGCGGCTGTCGCGGCGATCAGCCCCAGCGCCGCGGCGGCGGCCAAGAGTATGCCGCCCTTCCTTCTCTCCTCCATCAAAACACTCACCCCGGAGCCTAGCTTGCCCGGGGTGAGCGCGGTTTATGAGGCGATGAGTATTACTTAAGCGAAACGATGGTCACGCCCGTCTCGCCCTCTCCGTAGCGCCCCAGCCGGAAGCTGCTGACGCAGGGATGGCGCCGCAGGCAATCCGCGATGCCCGCGCGTAAAACGCCCGTACCGTTGCCGTGAATGATGCTGACCTCGCCCAGCGAGGAGAGCATCGCGTCGTCGATGAACTTCTGCACCTCGGGAATGGCCTCGTCCAGCGCCATGCCGCGCACATCGAGCTCCTGCCTGACCTGCCGCGTCATGACGTCCACGCGCGTTTCGCGCATGGAGCGCTTGCGCTCCAGTTTCTTCTGCTCTTTGCGGAGCATCTGCTGGGTCGATGTCATCGTCCGCAGGTCGGAGAGCTTCGCGCGCATCTTCATCATGCCCGCCTTGAGCTGCACAATGCCCTTCGCGTCCGGCCCGGAAACGACCGTCGCGTCAAGATCCATGCTCGCGACGTGAACCATATCGCCCGGCTTCACGCTTGCGGGAACCTCCCCGCCGGTTTCCTGCTTGTCGGAAAGCTCCTCCTGAGCCTTCTCCATCTGCTTTTTCACCCGCTGAATCTCGTGCTCCTGCGCGCCGCCGGCCTTTTTCATCGCCCGCAGCTCGGCGATCATCTGTTCGGATTCGCGCCTCGCGTTTTCAACGATCCGCTTGGCCTCTTCCTTCGCCTTCCTGATCGCCTTGTCGCGCTGCTCCTCGAGCTTTTTCCGCTCCGCCTCCGCCTGGTTGCGGATGGCGATCATCTCCGCTCTCGCCTCTTCGGCGATCTGGCGCTCCTTCTGGGCAACCTGGCGATGGTATTCCGCATTGGCGATGACGTCCTCAAAGCGCACCTGCTCACGCGAGAGCAATTCCTTGGCTCTGGCAATCACAAACTCCGGCAAGCCGAGCTTGCGCGAAATGTCAAATGCGTTCGATTTACCCGGAATGCCGATGGAAAGCCGATAGGTGGGCCGCAGCGTGGCGACGTCGAATTCCACCGACGCGTTCTCCACCCCTTCCGTCGTCAGGGCGTATTCCTTGAGCTCGCTGTAATGCGTCGTGGCGACCGTCCGCGTCTTCATCGTCAGCAGCGTGGAAAGGATCGCCTGCGCCAGCGCGGCTCCCTCCGTCGGGTCCGTTCCCGCGCCCAGCTCGTCAAAGAGCACAAGCGAGTCGGGCGTGACCTGCTCCAAAATGGAAACGATGTTGCGCATATGGCCCGAAAAGGTGGAAAGGGACTGCTCGATGGACTGCTCGTCGCCGATGTCGGCAAACACGTCGTCAAAGACCGCCAGCTCGGTTCCGTGCTCGGCCGGCACCTGCAGTCCGGCCTGAGCCATCAGCGTAAACAGACCGGTGGTCTTCAGTGTGACCGTCTTGCCGCCGGTGTTCGGGCCGGTGATGATCAGCGTGGTAAAGTCCTCGCCCAATCGAATGTCCAGCGGAACGACCTTTTCCGGGTCGATCAGCGGATGGCGTCCGCGCAGGATGCTGACGATCCCCTCGCCGTTCATCTTCGGCGGGCAGGCGTGCATCTGCCGGGCCAGCGCCGCTTTGGCAAAGGCAAAGTCCAGCTGCGCGAGGATGGCGAGGTTGTCCGCAATTGCGGCGGCCTCAGGGGCAATTTGTGCGGAGAGCGCGCGCAGGATGCGTTCAATCTCCGCCTTCTCGCTGGCCGTCAGCTGCTTGAGCTCGTTGCCGATCTCCACAACCGCCATCGGCTCTACGAACAGCGTCGCGCCCGTCGCGGATTGGTCGTGAACGATGCCCGGCACCATGCCGCGGTATTCCTGCCGCACGGGCAGCACATACCGGTCGGCCCGCACGGTGATGATCGCCTCCTGCAGGTATTTTTGAAACGACGGGCTGTGAATCATGCCGTTCAGCCGCTCCCGCACGCGCTCATTGCACGCGCGCATCTTGCGCCGGATGGCAAACAGCTCCGAACTCGCCCGGTCGGCGATCTCGTCCTCGCTGATGATCGCATCGCCGATCGCCTGTTCAACGGCTCTGAATGTGGACAGGCGGGAGGCGTTTGCCGTGAGCGCCGGCGTGTTTTTCCTGTCGGTTACCAGCGCGTCCCGCGCCGCTCGGGAAGCGCGCAGGCACGAGGCGATGTCCAGCAGCGCGCGCGGCGAGAGCGCCGAACCGATTTCCGCCAGATGCAGCTGCGCGCGCACATCCGAGAAGGGAATCATCGGCGTGTCGCCCAAATAGGTCATCAGCGTTCGGGCTTCTTCCGTCTCCTCCTGCATGCGGCGCACGTCGTCCAGCCGGTTCGCCGGCACGAGCGCGCCGCACAGCTCGCGCCCCATGTCGGAAACGCAGTATTGCGTAAGCTGCGTGCGAATCTTGTCAAATTCGAGCACGCGCAAAGATCTTTCGGTCATAGTTCCTCCGTTCATTCGACGCCCCGCGCAAATTGGCCTGTCGTCGACTGCTTGGCCATCGCGTGATTGGCGCTCTTCCCGTCCAATATGACGCGATAGGACGCCGTGATTTCCCTCTGCCTCTCCGGCGGCTCATCCGTAAAGCTTAAGCGCAGCGAACAGCCCGTCTCCCGCAGCCTGTCCGCCATGCGCGCCATATCCGTGTGTACGCTGTTGTAAAGCCGCACGACGCATCCGTGGGCGAGCTTCGTCCTTCGCGCCGGAAACCGGTACCCCTTTCTGTCCGTGTAAACCGCCGGGCATCCGCCGTCCCCCGCGCAGGCATCGCAGCGCGCGTCCTGCGCCTCATCCCCCCGCGTCGTCCTGCGCGGACAATGGGAAAGCAGCATCAGCTGAGCGCGCCCGTAGGCCTCCAGCTCAAAGCATCCCCCTTGAGACGTCAGCGCGCGAATCTCCTTTTCGTTCAGCTCGCAGGAGACCGTCAGCCGCCGCGCGCCCAGCTCGGCAAAAAACGCCGCGCTCTGCGCGTTCATGACGTTCAGCCCCTGTCCGCCAAAGATGGGAACGGGCCATTTCGGCTCAAACTGTCCCACGTTGTTCAGCACAACGCCGCACAGCGCATCCGCATGCCGGCAGACAAAGCCATAGATCGCCTCCAGCTCGTCCGTCGTCATCATCGCCGGCAAAACGAGCGCGGGCCGGACGCCTCCGGCGCGTGCCAACGCGCCTTCGAGGGTCTGGTAATCCTGCGGCTGCCATTCAAACAGGTCCGCCCCGCACTGCGTCAGCATCCAAGCGTCCTCAAGGCGCTCTCCCTGCACAATCAGCAGCGGCTTTTCCCTTTTCATTCCGGCAAGCGCGCTCAGCGCGGAATGCTGTTCGGCGCGCCGCTCCGCCGGGCGGACTCGGATTCGCTCCGCACGCATCGCCGCAAGGCCCTCGCGGCGCAGCTCGTTGAGCATGCCCGCCGTCATAAACGCTTGCCGGCTGTGCAGCGTCAGGCGGTCAATCGAATACGGCGTGCCGCCGGTCTTGCCAAGCTGCTTCATCGCCAGCTCGTCGCCAAGCGCGCGCTGCTCGGCCGCCTCTACCGGCGCGGCCGAACAGACCCTCACCCTATGCCCGTCCGGGTCCTCAAGCGTGAGCTCCGCCGGGCTGCCCGGCATGGCGGTCAGCTCCGCTATGAGCGGAATCTTCACCCACTCTTTGTCCATCACCGCGCGGATCTCCTGCATCTGCATGGCATCCGTGAGCCGGTAAACGGCATCGCCCGGGCGTGTGCTTCCCGTCACGCGCAGGGTTGCCTCCGCGCCGCTGGGCATCTCCGGGCCGGAATAGGTGAGGTCGATCTCCTGCCTTCCCCGAATTTGCAAACCGTCGCCGTCGTGCAGCGGTCGTTCCAAGGAGGTTTTGACCAGCAGTCCGCGCGCCCGGCTCACCTGTCCCATATACACACCCCAGTGATTCGGGCGTTGCCAGCTCATGAGCGCGGCGTTGCTCATCCCCATCGCATAGCCTTCGGTAAATCCCCCGCGGTTGAAGATCTGTGCAAGCGCCTCAACCGTCTGTGCGCTCGCATGGTAGGGAACGCGGGCCTCGGCGGCGTCAAGCGCCTCTCGATAGGCGCGCGTGACGATGCCGACGTATTCGGGCCGCTTCATCCGCCCTTCCAGCTTGAAAGAATACACCCCCGCGTCGCGCAGCTGCGGCAGGCGGTCGATGAGCATGAGATCCTTCGTGGAGAGCAGATAGCCGCTCGTCCCGTCGTCAAGCCGGTACGGCAAGCGGCAAGGCTGCGCGCAGCGGCCCCGGTTTCCGCTCCTTCCCCCGATCATGCTTGAAAACAGGCATTGTCCCGATACCGCAACGCACAGCGCCCCATGCGCGAAGGCCTCGACCTCCACGCCCGTGTCCGCCATGCTGCGCAGCTGCGCGAGATCGCACTCGCGCGCTGGGACGATTCGCTCAAAGCCAAGGCGCTTCATGAGGCGCGCTCCCTGAGCGTTTGTGATGGTCATCTGCGTGCTCGCGTGCAGCTTGAGGCCGGGGAACCGCTCCCTCGCGATGCGAGCCACGCCCAAATCCTGAACGAGCACGGCGTCCGCCCCGCATCGGCAAAGCAGCTCGAGCACATCGCAAAGGTCGTCCGTCTCGCGCGTCTTGACCAGCGTGTTGACGGTCACATAGACCTTCTTGGCGCGCTCATGTGCGTATTCAACGGCCTCGCGCAGCCCCTCCGCGTCAAAATTGCCCGCGTAGCTGCGCGCGCCGAAGGCCGTATAGCCCAGATACACCGCATCCGCCCCGCAGGCGATTGCCGCCGTGAGCGCCTCGCGATTGCCCGCCGGTGAAAGCAATTCCATGCTTGATCCTCCAAATTTGATCCTTCCAAGTATTATCCTTCTAAATTTGTTCTTTACAAAAGGGGGCGGCGCAATGTTCCTTTCGCGCCGCCGCCTACGATCTCATTGTTTCGCCTCATTGTTCCGTTTCATTGTTCCGCCTTCGCAGAGGCCATCTCGCGTTTAAGGCGTGTGTTTTCGTCCTGTGCCCGAAGCAGCTCGTCGGCCAGCGTCATCGTCGTCAGCATCGGCACCATCGTCTCCGACGCGCGCGTGGTAATCGCCAGCTCGCGCATCTTCCTGTCGACATATCGGGCCGTGCGCTGCACCTGCTCGGGCGTCTGGTCCGTGAGCAGCGCATAGTCGTGCCCCATCAGGTGAATGACAACCTTGTTCTTCTTCACAGGCGCCTCCCGATCAGAAGCGGCCCTTCAGCTTCTCGGCGACATAGGTCTTGCCGAACGTCTCCACGCGCACGGACTTCATCTTCTGCTCCTCATACGGCTTATCCATCGCGTCGCGCGGCACGCTGACGATCGTGTCCGCCGTCTCCATGCCCTCGGTGACCTTGCCGAACGCGGCGTACTGCCCATCCAGATACGGCGCATCGTCGACCATGATGAAGAACTGGGAGCCGGCGGAGTCGGGCATCATGCTGCGCGCCATCGAAAGCACGCCGCGCGTGTGTTTGAGCGGGTTGGCAAAGCCGTTCTTGGCAAACTCTCCTTTGATGCAGTAGCCGGGGCCGCCCGTGCCGCGCCCCTGCGGATCGCCGCCCTGAATCATGAAGCCCGGAATGACACGGTGAAAGATCACGCCGTCATAAAATCCCTTGTTCGCCAGCTCCACAAAGTTCGCCACGCTGTTGGGGGCGATATCGGGATAGAGCTCGCCCTTCATCACCTGACCGTTTTCCATTTCAATCGTAAACACCGGGTTGTTCATTGTCGTTTCCTCCTTGATTGAAGTCCTAATTTAAGTCCTGATTTGAGTCCTCATGAAGTTCCAATTCAACTGTATTCCGCCCTCACAGGTACAGCGCCTCGACGCTGCCGGTCAGCAGCATCGCCACGTCGCGTTCGATGCGCTCGCTCTCCAGCGCATATCCGGCCTTGGCCAGCGGCAGATACGCCTCCAGCAGCGCCTGCCAAAGCCTCTCTTTGGCGCTGAGCCAACGTCCGAGCATGAGCTCCGGCTGGCCGGCCCGCGCGGCATAGGGCAAAAACCGCGTTCCCAGATGCGCAAGCGCATCGTCCAAATGCGCCCAATCGCTGAGCCGAACCAACAGCCCGGAGCGCGTTTGCGCTTGGGAAATCAGCGACAGCTCCGCCTCGCCTTCGGCACAGGCCACCGCCTTAACCCCGTCAAACGCATCCAGCATGTCTGCAAAAACGCTCACCTGCCCGGCGCCGAAAAGCTCGATGTGCAAAACGGCACGGCAATCCTCGCATGCCGGCAGCACGGCGTAGCGCAGCGCCTCCTCGCCAAGCCCCTCGGCGCAGATATCCCGCGCGCCGCAGGCGAGAGCGGCGTCTGCCATTCTGCGCGCCGCGCTCTCGTAATCCACGCCATACCGTCCCACGGGGAAACAGCTCGCATCCGCCCGAATCATCGGCGAAAGCCTGTCGTCGTCATAAACGGCCGCCTCGGCGCGCTCCACGGATACGGGCACTAAGACGCGCTTTGCGCGCATCGCGTCGAGCACCTCGCGCAGCCATGCGCCGCGGTCAAAGCTTCCCGCCATGCTTCTTGCGCCGGCAAGATCCCCCGCGGGCAGCTCCAAAGCGTTCAGCGCCGCGTAAACCGCCGCGCCGTCCTCGCCGAACGGGGTATTCCGGCCCGAAAACGCGGCGGCGCTCATCAGCGCGTCGACGCCGATTTCGCCGCCGGCCACGTCAAAATCCAGCCTTTCCTCCGTCACCTGCGCGCGGCGGACGGCCTGCTTCAGGCAGCGCCGAAGCTCCTGCTTATCGCCGATGATCATCCCGCATCACCCCTCGTCCGTCCTGCTCAGCCGCTTCGCCTTTTCCTCAAAGACGATGCGCTTGCGCTCGATCATCTCGTCCACGCGTTCGATGTACTGCTCAATATTGCCTATATTCGGCGCGCGGAGAATCTTTTCCTCTTGCCGCATCACACATTTTGAAATTCCGCCTGCGCCAAGCGCCATGACGCTGGTCGTCTCTTCCATGTTGTCGATGTTATAGCGGCAGATGCGATCCGGCTTCGCATAGCCCACGTTTTCCAAATTCTCCGCCATGTATTTCTGCCGGTAGAGATAGTAGGCCCGCATGCCCATCGCGTGTGCGGTCTCGCGTCCAAGCGCCACCATCGCGCCGGCGTCCGCCTCGCCGCTGCGATAGCGCTGTTCATGCAGCCGGGAGGAGCGCTTGACGGCCAGCGTGTGAACGGTGAGGCTCTCCGGTTCCAGCTCGCGCACCTGCAAGAGCGTGTGCCGAAACATCGAGAGATCCTCGCCCGGCAGCGCCGCGATGACGTCCATGTTGATATCGTCAAATCCAAGCCTGCGCGCCGTCCGGAAACAGTCGATGGTCTGGCGGACCGTGTGCGCGCGCCCGATTCTCTCCAGCGTCGCGTCGTTCATCGTCTGCGGGTTGACGCTGATGCGCGTAACGGGGTGTACGCGCAGCATGCGCAGCTTCTCCTCGTCCAGCGTATCGGGCCGCCCGGCCTCGATCGTCCACTCGTCCAGCGCTCCGAACCGGCGCTCAACGTGTGCAAGCAGCCCGTCCAGCTGCCGCGTCGTGAGGCTGCTTGGCGTGCCGCCGCCCATATATCCCACGCGCACGGAGAGCCCGAACTCGCGCGCCATGTCCGCACAGGCGTCGATTTCCCTCTCAAGCGCCCTTAAGTAAGGCTCCACGAGCTTCCCATTTCCGATTTCCCCCGAGGAAAACGAGCAATACGCACACCGCGTCGTGCAGAACGGAATGCCGATATAGAGGTCGCAGGCATTGGCCGGCCTGTCCATTTGCCCGCTCTGCGCCGTGATGATCTCGTCGAGCAGCTCGAGCTTCTCCTGCGAGAGATCAAACCACTCGCCGAGCGTCCGCCGCGCTTCCTCGCGCGTCTTGCCCTTCTCCAGCTGCTGATAATACAGGCGCGTCGGCCGAACCCCCGTGAGCGAACCCCACGCGGGCTGTCTGCCCGTGTAACGCTTCATCAATTCGTAGCAGCAGCGTTTGACAAGCCGCTTGAGCTGCCGCTGT
>JAUNPI010000076.1 GCA_030536875.1 Clostridia bacterium | reverse complement strand
ATCTAAAGGGTGGGAAAAAAGGAGCGTCAAGATTTTGCTATCTTGACACTCCCTTCTTTTTTGTCCTCGGAATAAACTGACGGGGACGATGAAAGTCGATTTGAACTTTGGAGTATTTTCGTATGGTTTTTGAATAAAGGCAAGCCGTCCGGTGAGTTGACGCTTACCAGTAACCCCTCGTTTGGCAAGCATACGGGACAGAAAAGCGGGTTTGCGCCTTTTTGCGCCCAGGTTAACAAGGATTTTCCGGCGATCGAATCGAATCATATAGGGATGGAACGAACACAAAGGCGGGGCTTTGCCCTGCGACGGGGAGGGAAGAAAGCTGAACCCGCAGACGACGAGGGACGAGCGGGCCCGCCGCACGCTCACACGCGCGCAGCTGGGCGAGGCGGCCCTGTGGGTGGCGGTCTTTACGGCTCTTGCGCACCTGTATCGGTATTTGACGATGGGCTTTTCACACGATTCGATGATGATCGTCGAGTCGGGAAACGTGGAGGGGCAGATTGGATTGGGGCGGTTTATGCAGCCGCTCTATTGGCTTGTGCGCGGGTATATCACTTCTCCGCTGACCATCGGGCTGTTTGCAACGGCGTTCCTGATCGCCGCTGCGTGGATTATTCTGGAGCTTACGGGTGTGAGGAGCAGGCCGGGCATCGCGCTGGTCTGCGGCGTGCTGGCGACCAACGAGACCTATGCCTGCTCGTGCGCCTCCTATCTGCCGTGGATGGACGTATACATGCTTGCGATGCTGCTGGCGCTGCTGGGCGTGCTGCTGGAGGACAGGCTCCGCAGGGGATATTGGATCAGCCCCGTGCTCTATTGCCTCTCTATGGGGCTGTATCAGAGCTACATGCAGACGGCGGCGGCGCTGGTCATTCTGATGCTGATCGCCAGAACGCTTGACGGGGAGCGGACGGGGGACGTGTTTGCCGCCGGAGTCCAATTTTGCCTGACCGCCTTGGCGGGGATGCTGCTCTACCGACTGGTCTATCCGCTTGTGATACAGTGGACCGGGGCGACCGTTTCTCAGGAGTACAACAGCGTTTCCGGGGCGATGGAGATCAGCTTGGCGCAGCTGCCCGCCCTGCTGGGCGGCGCGTATATGGGGCCGCTGCGCCATCTGTTTGACCCGGCGGAGACGGCGTTTGTGCCCGCGCCGGTCAATTGGCTGCTGCTGGCGGCGCTGGCCGTGACGCTGGGAAGACGGGCGAGGGGGCTTGGCAGGGCGAGGCAGGCCATGCTGCTGTTTTTGCTGGCCATGCTGCCGCTGGGGATGAACTTTGTGCCGGTCATCTCCAAGGGCATCGTCCACATGCTGATGAATTACGCCTATTTCTTCTTCTACGTGCTTTGCTTGATGGCGTATGAGCGCCGGGAGAAGACGGCGCGGCGGGGAGAGCGCGTTTTGCGCGGCGCAACGGCACTGCTGATCTCGCTTGCGCTGACGGTCAATATCGCGACGGCGAACCGGATGTATATGAAGCGCGATCTGGAGCTTTCCAGCACGCTGTCGGTCATGACGCGCGTGCTCGGCGAGGCGGAGCGCACGGAGGGCTATGTTCCGGGCGAAACGCCGGTGGTCTTTTTCGGCTATCTGCCCTCGTCGAAGGTTTCGATGGTGCGCCCGGGGTTTGAGGAGATTTCGGCCTACCAGGGGATGCGCTCGACCTATGCGCCCTATTACGTGTATGCGAACATGTGGTACTTTTCGATGGCGCTGGGATATCCGTTAAACTATTTGGACGCGGACGAGATAGAGGGAGCGGATGAGATCATGCAGCGTCTGTCCCAATTCCCCGAAAAGGGCTATATGCAGATGATCGACGGCGTGCTGTTTATTCGCCTGAGCTGAGCGTGCCGACGGAGAGGAGCGTTTGGTTGACTGTGAAATTCCTGTTGAATGCCCTTTTGGGGCCGCGGCCCGAGGTGCGCGGCGAAGAGCGGCGGCGGCTTGCGTATACCGCCGCCTGCGCGCTGCTGTTTCTGTTTGCGGCGCACGCCTTTGGCTGGTTCAACCTGAGCTATTCGGGCGAGGCGATGATGATCGACCCGACGAAGGGAAGGACCGCGCAGATGGGCGGAGGGCAGTTCCTGCTGCCGCTGTATTGGGCGCTGCGCGGCAATCTGTCCGCGCCGCTGCTGGTTGGGCTGCTGTCCTGCCTATATCTTTGCCTGTGTACGGCGCTCATTGTGGAGACGCTGGGCGTGAGGAGCCGGTGCGAGATCGCGCTGATCGCCGGATTTTTGTGCAGCGGCGCGAGCGTGACCGCCATCAACGCTTCGCAGCTTCACGTGGCGGACGCCTATTTTCTGGCGCTGCTGCTCGCCGTCGCGGGCGCGGCGCTCTGCCGCCGGGCGAAGCTCGGCTTTTTGCCCGCCTCCCTTTTGTTTGCGGCGTCCGCCGCTCTGGAGCCGAGCATGGTCTGCGCGGGAGCGACGCTGCTCGTGCTCGCGGGGCTTTTCGATGCGTTGGAGGGGCGCCCCGTTGGCGGAAGGACGGGCCTTCTCGCCCTTGCGTTTGGGCTGGCGCTGCACGTCGCGGGTTACGCGCTGCTCATGCGGCGCTACGGCATGGACTGGGAGGCGGCGATTGCGCCGCCGCTGGGCATGGGAGACGGGGCGCTGCCGGGCGCGCTCATGCGGGCATACGGCTACCCGATCGTCAGGGCCGTGCGGCAGCAGACGGCGCACCCGGCGCTCTGCACCGCGCTTGCGGCGGCGCTTTTCGCCCTCGGGCTTGCCGCGCTGGGCGCGGCGCTTGCCCGCCTTCCGGCCAAAGCGCGTTTCAAAGCGGCTGTGTTGACGCTGCTTTTGCCTGTGGCTGTCAATCTGCCCGTGTTTACCGCGCAGAGGGCGGGGGAGACGAGGGAGATGTTTGCCTTTGTCTTTCTGCCAATCGGGGCGATGCTGCTGTGCCGCCGGGCGACGGCTTGCCGTGCGGCGGCAAAGCGTGCGGTCGCGGCGGCCTGCGCGGCGCTGTTTGCAAGCGCCGTCATCTTTTCGAATCAGGTGTACCTGAAAAAGACGCTGGAGCTGCAAGCCACGCTTTCGGCGATGACCCGCGTGATCGACCGCATGGAGCATACGGACGGGTACGAGGTGGGGGTGACGCCGGTTGCGATGCTCGGATCGCTGGAGGATTCCGTCCTCGCGGTGTCCAAGCAGGGATTTGAGCATCTGGAGGCGTTCGACGCGGCGCGCAACCGCTATGCACCGGTGACCATTGAGGATTATACGTGGTATCTCTGGGAGGTCTTGGGCTATCCGTGCAGCTTGGTCAGCTACTACCAGAGCGGCCAGCTGGCCCTGCGCGAGGACGTGCAGGCGATGCCCGCTTTCCCGGCGCAGGGCTGCTGCCAAATGATCGACGGCATCATGGTCGTGCGCCTGTCGGAGAAGATGGATTAGAAGACGGGCGGACGGAGAAGGCCGAAAAGAAGGCCGATAAAGAAGGCCGAGAAGACGGCCGCAATGAAAAAGAAAGCCGATTGAACGGGATGAAAACGGGCGGATGGCTCGTCTGTTATGGTAGAATCGGCAGGAAACGACAAGATTTCCCTGCCGGGGCGCTCTTGCCCTGCGCGGGCTCAAGGAGGGCGCGGCGTTTGACTCAGGCTTGGTATCAGGTGGCATCTCTGCTTTACGGCTATCTTGCCGCCGGAATCATTTTGGCGATCGTGCTGCTTGGCGCGCGCAAGATGCTTTCGGACAGGAACCTTTGGCGGCGCGTGCGGCGGGCGCTGCCGCAGGCCGTCGGCACGCTCAGCGTGCTTTCCGCCGGGAACCGAAGGCTCAGCGCCGGCACCGAGCTGCCCGTCCCCAGCGAGGGGACGCTCGGCTCAGCGCACAGCTGCGACGTATGCATTCCCTATAAGGGCGTTCACATGCGCTCCGCCTTTTTCTGGCTGGAGCGGGACGAGCTGCACATGGTCGCCCTGCACAGGGACGGATTTATGGCGGACGATGTGCCCGTGGAACCGGGCGACGAGGCCGTGTTGCGCGACGGCGCGGTGCTGCGGGTGGGCGAGCTCAAGCTGGCGCTGCGCATGAACCGCCGCGGCGCGCCGGATCGCGAGGTGGATGTCGGGCCTTACGTGACCCCGGCGCGGCGCACCAAGGCGCAGCAGGGGCACGGCGACGGCATCGGCGCGCCGGGACGCGGCGAGATCCGGCGGGAGAAGAAGCTGCTCAAACAGCAAAAGAAGCATAAGGCGAGGTGACGGCATGGCTCCCAGACAGCAGGTATATACGGCGCGACCCAAAGCGAGACCGGCGAAAGAAGAGGACGGAGCCGTCAGCGCGCCGTATAAGCCGCAGAAGGCGCAGGCCAAGCGGCGCAAGATACAGGCCGATGAGAAGGCGGCGGGAAAAAAGGCCGATTCGTCAAGACGGACAGACGCGCCAAGAAGGGCGAAGGAGAAGGAGCCCGCGGAGAGAAAAGCCCCGAGAGGGGGCGCCAAAAAGGGCGAAGCGAAGCAGGCAACGCCGCCCGGGCGAACGAACGCCCAGCCGGAGAAGAAGGCGAAGGACGCCGCAAAGCCTGCGCGCCGCGCGGCGGCCGCGCTCAGGGCGCCGGCAGGGAAGCCGGATACGAGAGCAAAGCGGCAGGAAGAGGCGGTTTACCGCGATCGAAGGCGCTCGGTCAGCCGGGGCGGCGATTTCGGCATCACGATGATGGCCCTTCTGACGGCGGTGTTTGAAGCCCTTGGGCTGCTGCTGACGGCATGCCGCCAGACGGGGACGCTCGACACGCGGGCCGTTGCCCTGTTGGCGGCGGTCGTCCCGCTCGGGCTGATGACGACGCTGGCGCTGCCGCGCGTTCTGCCCATCGACAGGCTGATCATGGCGCTGACCAACTTCCTATGCGGGGTGAGCGTCGTGATCCTTTACACGGTGTCGCCGGAGCGCGGCGTGCGCCAGACGTGCTTTTATGCTCTCGGTCTTGCGGTCATGCTGGCGATGGGCGTGCTCGTCTCGCGCTGCCGCCATTTCAAGGGGCTGACGCTCTTGTCCATGCTGCTGGGCATCGTCGCGCTGGCGCTGCCGCTCGTGCTCGGCGAATGGCAGAACGGAGCCAAAAACTGGGTGACGCTTCCGCTGGTGGGCTCCTTTCAGCCCAGCGAAATGGTGAAGCTCTCCATCGTGCTGACGCTGGCGTATTACTTCAGCGCGCACAGGACGGTCTTCCAGATGATGCCGGCGATTCTCTTTGCCGGGGCGTGCCTTGTGCTGCTGATGCTCCAGCGCGATTTGGGCACGGCGCTGATCTACTACCTCACGACGCTGGTGCTCTTTTATGCGGCGTGCGGCAACATGCCGCTGACGGTTCTCGGGCTGGGCGGCGGCGTGGGGGCGGCCGTGCTGGGCTACAAGATGTTCGCGCACGTCAAGGTACGCGTGGCGATGTGGCGCAACCCGTGGAGCGACCCGCTGGACAAGGGGCATCAGATCATACAGGCGCTGCTGGCCATCGGCTCGGGCGGGCTGTTCGGCGTGGGGCTGGGGCAGGGGACGCCCGACCAGATCCCCGCGTATTACAACGACTTTATTTTCGCCGTCATCTGCGAGCAGATGGGGCTGATTTTCGAGCTGCTGGTGCTGGCGGTCTATCTGCTGCTCATTGCGCGGGGCGTGAGCATCGCCGTGCGCGCGCGCCGCTCGTTCGACCTTTTGCTGGGATGCGGCGTGCTGGCGCTGCTGGGCATTCAGACGTTTATGATCGTCGCGGGCGTGATCAAGATGATTCCGCTGACGGGCGTGACCATGCCGTTTCTCAGCTACGGCGGCTCTTCGCTGCTTTCCTGCCTTGCGATGGTCGGCGTCTTAAACGGCATCGCCGAACGCGCGCAGGAGAACCTCGAAGAGGATATTCTGGGGGCGTGAAACCCGATGGGAGGGGTGTCTTATCAAGGTCATCAGGCGGCGCGTTCGGATGCTGACCACGCTGCTGTTTCTGCTCTTTGGGCTGATGGTCGCCTACTTCTGCTA
Organism: Clostridia bacterium; assembly: GCA_030536875.1. Classification (GTDB taxonomy): domain Bacteria; phylum Bacillota; class Clostridia; order Christensenellales; family Aristaeellaceae; genus Ventricola. The sequence continues at coordinate 6,382 of JAUNPI010000076.1, read as the reverse complement.
TTCGGTGTATTTTTACGGCGGGCGCTGGGTCGCCAACCCGCATAACCCGCGCATCAGCAGCCAGAAGCAGCAGGTGATCATGGGCTCCGTCACGGACAGGGACGGAACGGTTTTGGCCTACACGGACGAGACGGGAGAGAGGCGCTATCACAGCAGCCAGCTGACGCGCATGGCGGTCTCGCAGGTTGTGGGCGACAGCGGGGGCAAGGTCTCCACCGGCGTGGACACCTTCCACGCGCAGTATTTGCTCGGGTTCAAATCGAGCGTGATCGAGCGGGTGATGGATGCGCTCACCGGAACGCCCCAGCGCGGCGACGATATCGAGCTGACGATTTCCGAGCGCCTGAGCCGCTACATCACCGAGCAGTTTCCATCGGGCAAGCGAGGCGCGGTCGTCGTGCTCAATTATGAGACGAACGAGATTCTGGCGATGGTCTCTCTGCCCCAGTTTGACCCGACGGATGTGGATGCGGCGCTCCAAAACGAGAGCGAGGGCGCGCTGATCAACCGGGCGACGCAGGGGCTCTATCCGCCCGGCTCGACGTTTAAGATCGTGACGCTCGCCTCGGCGCTGGCCAATTTGCCCGATCTGGAGAATTTCGCGTTTGACTGCACGGGCTACTATCCCGTGGGCGATTACTCCGTGACGGAGAAGAGCGCGCATGGGGTTCAGTCGATTTCCGACGCGTTTGCGCATTCGTGCAACACGACGTTCGGCGCGCTTTCACAGGATCTGGGATACGAGATGCTGGGCGAGACGGCGGAGCAATTGGGCTTCAACGAGAACTTCATGTTCGGCGATTTGATCGTCTACAACTCCAGCTATCCCATCGACGGCCTCAGCCCGGCCGACCTCGCGTGGTCGGCCATCGGCCAGGGGCGCGTGCTCGCCACGCCGATGCATATGGCGCTCATCGCCGCGACCATTGCCAATGGGGGCGTGATGAACGAGCCGAGGCTGCTTTCCTCGATCCGGACGGCGCAGGGGGGCGAGCGGCGCCTGCCCGGCCGGGCGGCGGGCAAGCGCGTGATGAGCGAAGATATCGCCTCGCGCATCGAGAAGGAGATGATTCGCGCCGTGCGCGAGGGCACGGGGACGCGCGCCGCGCTGGACAATGGCTATGTGGTCGCCGGAAAGACGGGCTCCGCAGAGGTCAGCGACGACAAAAGCATCGAATCACACGCGTGGTTCGTTGGCTATATCACCAATGAAAATGCGCCGTATGCCATCAGCGTGCTGGTGGAAAACGGCGGCTCCGGCGGCAGCGTGGCTGCGCCGCTGGCGAGAAAGACGCTGCAAAAGGCGATCGATCTTGGCCTGTAAAACAACTTTGAGGAGGTTTTTGACGATGCGTAAATGGGTTGTTTGTCTGCTTTCTGTGTGCCTGCTGACGGCGGCGTGCGCCGGGGCATCCGCCTCGGGCGTGACGCTGAGCACGTTCACGCCGTTTGCGGACATGGACTTTGCGGCTCAGAGCTACATGGACATCATCACCGCTTGGGAGGCGGAGACCGGGAACGTCGTGGAGGACTATTCCGGCGTGACGGACGAAATCTGGACGGGGCAGATGCGCGAGATGATCGAATCCGGCACGGCCGATATCCTGATCATCCCGGTGGGCATGGGCTTCACCAGCAAAGAACTGCTGACCGTGGATGAGCTGCTGGAGGCCGCGCCCGATTGCGGCGCGAAAAAGTTTGCCTCCATGCGCGAGGCGGACGGCAGCGTGCTGCTTGCGCCCGTGCGCCTGAACTGGGAGGCGCTGTATATCAACCGCGACGTGCTGGAAGCCAATGGGCTGGCCGTTCCGGCGACGTTTGACGAGCTCGTCGCCGTCTGCTCCGCGCTGTCGCAGAAGGGGATTGTTCCCATCTCCAACGCGCTGTGCGAATGGGCGGAGATCGTGCTCGACTGCGCGGCGCTCTCCGGCGCGCCGGAGGCGGAATTCGGCTTGGAGTCTTCGCTCAGCGGCGCCGGCGCGCTGCTCACGGCGCTCACGCAGGTCGGCGCGTTCGGCGCGGATGCGTGGAATGTGACGGATGAAGAGGCCGAGGCGCGTTTCCTCTCCGGCGAGGCGGCGATGCGCATCGACATGGATGCCCTCGCCGAAAGCGTGCCCGCGACGCGCACGGATGTCGTGACGGTGATGACGCTGCCGCCCGTCGACGGGAACGCGCGCACGATGGTGGTGGGCGAGCCGGCCTTCGGCCTTGCGGTCACCCGGGCATGCATGGACGATCCTGCCCGCCGTGAGGCGGCGCTCTCGCTGGTGCGCACGCTGCTTTCCGACGAAAACGCGGCCAAGCTCGCCACCGGCGTGACCGGCGAACTGGGCAAGAGCATCGCGACCCTCTGCGCCTCGGCGCAGGATTGCACAGGGACGCTCTTCAACATGAACGCGGACACGTTTGAGGCGTGGTCCGAGCAGGTGATCGCGGGGCTGATGAGCCTGCAATAAAAACGCAAAGGGTTCGGACGCGGACGGCGTCATAGGCTCCCTTCATGAGAGACGGCGAAAGGGCTGTCAGGATAAGAACTCAGATATTTCAGCAAAAATCATTCCTTTTGCCCAAAAGCCCTCTCCTATGGAGAGGGTGGACGCCGAAGGCGGACGGGTGAGGTCCCCCGCGCACGGGGCGGAAGCACATCCGTCGCCAACGGGCGAGACCTCATCCGTCACGGCTGCGCCGTGCCACCTTCCCCAAAGGGGAAGGCTTTTTAATTCGGAGAAAAAAACGCCGATCTCCGTCGCTTTTGGGGCTTAACGTCCGCCCAAAACGGTGGTATAATACGACCGCTAAAAAAATAAAACAAAGAGGGAATCATGTATGGAGACGCTGCTTTCCATTTCTATTGCGCTGTGCGCAGGTCTGCTCCTTTCGCGCTTTGTCAAGCCGCTCAAAATGCCGGCCGTGACGGGGTATCTCATCGCGGGGATCCTGATCGGGCCCTGCTGCTTGGGGCAGCTGGGCGTGAAGGGCCTCGGTTTCCCCACGATGGAGGACGTCAAGGCGCTCAGCCTGTTTAACGACGTGGCGCTCGGCTTTATCGCCTTTGCCATCGGCAACGAGTTCAGATTGTCGCAGCTGCGCCACACGGGCAGGCAGGCCACCGTTATCGGCATCTTCCAAGCGCTGACGGCTACCGTATGCGTCGATGTGGTGCTCATCGCGCTGCATGCGTTCGTGCTGGGCGACGCGCTCCCGATCGCCGACGCCATCACGCTGGGCGCTATTGCGACGGCGACGGCCCCGGCGGCCACGCTGATGGTCGTTCGCCAGTACAAGGCCAAGGGCAAGCTCACCGATCTGCTGCTGCCCATCGTCGCGCTCGACGATGCCGTGGGCCTCATCGTCTTTGCGGTCAGCTTTGGCGTGGCCAAGGCCCTGAAGTTCGGCCACTTCGACATGACGAGCATTCTCGTGGAGCCGGTGCTGGAGATTTTGCTCTCTCTGCTGCTGGGCTTTGTGATGGGCTCCATCTTTTCGGCGGCGGAGAAGTACTTCAAATCCAACAGCAAGCGGCTGTCGCTGTCCATCACGTTTGTCATATTGACCGTCGCGCTCTCGATGATCGAGTTTGACATCGGCGGGGTGCATATCGGCTTCTCTTCGCTGCTGGTATGCATGATGCTCGGCACGGTGTTCTGCAACATCTGCGACTTCTCCGAGGAGATCATGGGGAAGACGGACAGGTGGACGGCGCCGCTGTTTATCCTCTTCTTCGTGCTCAGCGGCGCTGAGCTGGAGCTGGGCATCTTTGCCAATCTGGCTGCGGTCGGCATCGGCGCGGCCTACATCCTCTCCCGCTCGTTTGGCAAGTGGGCCGGCGCGAGCATCAGCGCCAAGATGGTCAAATGCGAACCGATGATCCAGAAGTATTTGGGCATCACGCTGCTGCCGCAGGCCGGCGTCGCGCTGGGCATGTCCGTGACCGTCGCCCAGACGCTGGGCGCGGAGGGCGAGATGGTGCGCAATATCGTGCTCTTCGGCGTGCTGATTTATGAGCTGGTCGGCCCGACGCTCACGCGCATCGCGCTCACCCGCGCCGGCGATATCCAGCCCAAGGCGACGGCAGTCGCCACCGAAGACGAGTGAAAGCCGAACGGATTCGGTCTGTAGGCCGCTTCTCAAACGCCAGGAAATCGCGTAAAATAGGCACATAGGTGTGACAGAAAAGGGACAAAATACTGAATGTATGCCAAATTATTCAGTTTTTTCCTTGTCACACTATTTTTTCTATGTTATAATGAGCGTCAGGTGCCCACATATGGGGTGTACCCGGTCGGTCGGAAGGCCGGTCGTTTAGATATAGAAAAGTTGGGCGGAAAGATCCGCCGTCATTAAATCCGGGAGGGATTTTGTCTATGCCTCTGATGAACGAATACACCAAGGACGTCATTAAGGAGTCGATTCTCAACAAGCTGCTGCGCTATTACGGCTGCACCATTGAGGAGGCGACGCCCAAGCAGGTTTACAGTGCTGTGGCTTCGACCGTCCGCGACCAGATCATGCTCAAGTGGCGCTTCGAGAAGGAAGCTCGCCGCAGCGAGAAGGCCAAGCGCCTGTACTACCTGTCCATTGAGTTTTTGACGGGCCGTTGGCTGCATAATAACCTGCTCAATCTCTGCTCGACCAAGGAATACGAGGAGGCCTTTGAGGAGCTCGGGCTGACGCTTCGCGGCGTTTTGCACGAGGAGCCGGAACCCGCGCTGGGCAACGGCGGCCTCGGCCGCCTGGCCGCGTGCTTCCTCGATTCCCTCGCCACGCTGAACCTGCCGGCGATGGGCTGCACGATCCGCTATGAGTATGGCCTGTTCCGCCAGCGCATCGTCGACGGGCAGCAGGTCGAGGTGCCGGACGAGTGGCTGACCTACGGCAACGCGTGGGAGATTCCGACCCAGCGCGACGCGGTGACCATCCGCTTCGGTGGCCAGATGCATGAGAGCTGGATGGGCGGCAAGAACTATGTCTACCTCGAAAACACCGAGGACGTCATCGCCGTTCCGTACGACCTGCCGATTCTGGGCTACGGCAGCGACGTCGTCGACAGGCTGCGCATGTGGAGCGCCGTGCTGCCCAAGAATTTCAACCTGGAGAAGTTCTCGGCGGGCGATTACAACGGCTCCACGGAGGAATCCGACTCCATCGCCGCGCAGATCTCCAAGGTGCTCTATCCGGAGGACAACACCTATAACGGCAAGAAGCTGCGCCTGATGCAGGAGTATTTCCTCGTCAGCGCGACGCTGCAATATGCCATCAAGGATTTCAAGCGCATCTACGGAAGCGACATGAGCCTGCTGCCGGAGAAGGTCGCCTTCCACATCAACGACACGCATCCGGCGATGGTCATCCCCGAGCTGATGCGCATCCTCGTGGACGAGGAGCATCTGCCGTGGGAGAACGCCGAGCGCATCACGCACGACTGCGTCGCCTACACCAACCACACCATCATGGCGGAGGCGCTGGAGAAGTGGCCCGAGAGCATGATGCGCGAGACGCTGCCCAGAATCTACTCCATCATGCAGGAGCTCAACCGCCGCCTGTGCCAGAAGCTGTTCGACCGCTTCCCCGGCGAGTGGGACCGCATCGGCCACATGGCCATCCTCGCCTACGATCAGGCGCACATGGCGAACATGTGCATCGCCTGCTCCCATGCGATCAACGGCGTCTCCCAGCTGCATGGCGACATCCTCAAGCGCTCCACATTTGCCGATTACTATAAGATCATGCCCGAGAAGTTCATGGCGATCACCAACGGCATCACCCCGCGCCGCTGGCTGATGCTGGCCAACCCGGCGCTCTCCGCCCTGCTCGACGAGAGCATCGGCGAGGGATGGCGCAAGGACACGATGGAGCTCGAGAAGCTGCTTCCGCTTGCGGATGACGCCGCCTTCGTCGAGCAGTTTGCCAAGATCAAGCACGAAAACAAGGCGCGCTTTGCCCGCTGGATCAACCGCCATCAGGGCCTGGAGCTGGATCCGGATACGATGTTCGACGTTCAGGTCAAGCGCCTGCACGAGTACAAGCGCCAGCTGCTCAACGCGCTGCACATCCTCGTGCTCTACAACCGCATCTGCGACGACCCGAACTACACGATGGTGCCGCGCACGTTCGTCTTCGGCGCGAAGGCCGCGCCGGGCTATCGCCGCGCGAAGGAGATCATCCACTTCATCAACGTGCTCGCCGCCAAGATCGCCGCGCATCCGCGCGCCGCAAAGATGATCAAGATCGTGTTCCTGCAGAACTACAACGTTTCCACCGCCGAAATGCTCATGCCGGCTTCCGAAGTCAGCGAGCAGCTCTCCACCGCCTCTAAAGAGGCGAGCGGCACCGGCAACATGAAGTTCATGATGAACGGCGCCGTGACCATCGGCACGCT
>JAUNPI010000075.1:1042-12497 GCA_030536875.1 Clostridia bacterium | reverse complement strand
TAACAGAGCGCAACAGATTTTTTGCTCTGACGAAGCCAAGTGAAGTGAGGCGTACCTCACGGTACGTTGAACGGAACGAGGCAAAGTCAGAGCGGAAAAGATGCTGCGCGAATGAAGCCATTTTAATCAGAATGAGTATTAGGTTCCTTCGCACGCCTGAGTTATCGTCTCGGCAGGCACGCTCAAGAATTGGGTGAACGCTTTAAACCGGTATGCGTTCCCCCGCCGCAATGTCCCTACAGTTTATGTGGCTGCGCTTTTCGGTATGCGAAATCCCTTTCACACGAAGCGGGCCGCGGCATAGTCTGAAAGCGTGAGGAATCCCCCTCACAATAAGACCTGCCCAAGGAGGCGTGCGCCATGAGCTTTTATTCCTACAAAAACGCAAATTCGACGCGCTGTCCCTGCAACGTGTCCTCCAGCGAGGTGCTCAGCGGCCTGAACGAAAAGGTCTGCATTCAGGTTCAGCGGGTATACGACAGCTGCTTGCAGCAGGAACAGCTTGAAGAGCAAAAGGTCACCCTGCTCAGTTACGGCCTCGTGCCCAACTGCGGCTGCGGCGTCACAAACGATCAGCAGGCCGACGCGACAAACACGCAGCCGAACATGCCGATCACCTTTGAGAGCTGCCGCTCTACGACCACGGAGGGCACGATCCGCAACCTGTCCGTCGAACGCCTGTGCGATAGGCCCTGCTTCGCCCGCGTGCGCGGCCAGATCGACGTGCCCATCGACATCCTCTTTACCGATTCCACCTGCCGCGAGTACATCGGCCGCGGCATCGTGACCGTCGACAAGGACGTTCTGCTTTCGATTCCGGACGAATCCATCGTGCCCTACACGATCGAGGCGATGGTCTCCGCGATCTGCGTCTCCGGTACATATTGCGGCAATAACGTCTTTGAGCTCGAGATCTGCGTAACGGTCGTGCTCAAGGTGCTGGCAAAGGTAGAGATTCTCGTGCCCAGCTACGGCTTCTGTGAGGTTCCGCCGTGCGAGGAATTCGCAGATTCCGTTTGCGACGAGTTTTTCTCTCTCCCCCTCTTCCCTCAGGCCCTGTGCGACGAGGACGCTCTGCGCGCCCGCAATGTCAGCTGCACGTGCGGCAATTACGCCAGCACGACCGGCCTTGGCTGCAACGGCAGCACCTGCGGCTGCAGCTGTGCCAGATAAAGACCTGCCGATGCGCCGGCAAAGGCGTTTGTTCTCCCCTTGTTTTCTCCAAAACAGCCAAAGGGACCGCTTGGCGGTCCCTTTGCGCTGCTGCGTTTATGCGCCGCTCAAGCGGTCTTGTCCTCCTCCGGGTCGTCCATCTCCTCCTCATGGCGGCGCAGCAGAGCCAACGCACGGCTGTGCTTTCTCGATGCCGCCGTGGGGTTGCTCCTGAGCACGCGCTGCGTATGCGCCAGCTTCTTCCTGCGCACCTCGCGCAGCTTCTCCGTCTGCTGATCATACTGCTCGCGAATCGCCTCAACCTCCCGTATCAGGGATTCCGTGTCCGGTAGATAGCTCGCCGCCTCCGAAAGAATGCGTTCAAAGTTTTCAAATCGCACCTTCGCCCCGTCGGCAAGGGTGAGCGTGCGCTCCTGCATCATCTTGGCCACCCGGTCACGGGCCGCCGTGATTCGCTGCGCCCCAGCGAGCATCTCCTCCTGCTTCATATCCACATGCTCGGCGAAAGACCGGATCATCTCTCCGACGCGATCGCTGACGCTGTCCAGCCCTCCGTGCAGCGCCTCGAGCTCCTTGGCGTAACGCTCCATCGACACCAGCAGCGCGCGCAAGTCGAGCCCCTTGCGCACGGCGAAGACCGTATCGACCGCCGCAAAGAACGCCAGCGTGCCGGATGCAGCCCCCGCAACCGTCTGCGGCACGCGCAGGATCACGGGCCTCATGTACGGCTGCACAACGCAGACGATGATCACCGAAAAAAAGGCCCACGTCGCCGCAGACATGAGACAGATGTGCCCGTTCAGGTTGAATGGGCGGTTCGAATAGTCCCAGTAGCGCACATGAAAGAGCGCCTCCATCAACACGCCCGTCACATATTCGAGCGCAGAGGCAACCGTCATCCCCACCAGCGCAACCATGAGCACATCGTCCTTAAACGGCACGCAGACGCCCAGTATGCTCACCGCGCCAAAGCCGTAGATGGGCAAAATCGGACCGGTCAAAAAGCCCCGGTTGATAAACCGCTTCTGCCTGACCAGATACAGCGAGACCTCCCAGCACCATCCGGCAAAGCTGTATAGGAAAAAGACAAGCCCCCACTGCCCCAAGCTGTATTCCGCGAGCAGCAGCTCTTTCAGCGACTCCCATGTTATTCCCTGCATCGTTTTCTCCCCTACCTGTGTGCCCGATTCCTTCGCCTGATTGCCGCGCCGTCAGGCTCCAAATCCATCCAAGCACAAGTATATTCATCCTCCGGCGGATTCATCCCCATTGTCTGTATGCGAAAAGCGCCGCGCATTGAAGGTGCGACGCTTTTCATTATACCCCTATGCAACGCGGTATACAAGTCCTAATTCGCTTCAACGCGGAAGACGCTCTTCTTCCCGAAGACATAGCAGCTCACCTCGAGCGTGCGCCGCTCGTCCTGCGCGTCTGCGCGCGTCAACAGCGTGGCGGATAAATCGCCCACACCGCCGGCGGCGAGCACGCGCCCGCCGTCTTCGGGCAGCTGGAGCACGTCCCCGCCCCCCTCGCTTGGGATGACGGTCATTTCAATCCACTCCGCCGGGAAAAAGCCTCGGTTCGCCAAACGCACCGTATACGTCAAAAAGGTGCAGTCCTCCGCCCTCAGGTTGTCCGTCGCGCCATAAACGCGCCCTGTAAACGTCCCGTTTTCCAAGTCGCTCTGCACGTTGTCAAAGACCTCCTGCGCCTGCGAGGCCGGCGTCGCGCTGACCAAAACCTGCTGCGCCTGCGGAGTCATCATGTTGACGCCATAGAGCACCGCACATGCGCCGGCCACCGTCACAAGCAGCGCGGCGATCGCGAGCGCCTTCATCACCTTATTCACAAGCTTCCCCCTGTCTCACTGACGCCCTCCAGGATTTCGCTCATCTGGTCGATCATTTCGGTATCTTTCATGCGGAATTTAAACACCACGCGGCGCGAGGCGTCCATATCCACCACAGGCTGTCCGTTCTCGTCAAGCAGCGTCTCGCCGCTTTCGTCCGTCTGATACACCGGGTCGGCATAAGAGCGCCCGTTCGCCGTCAGAATGCTCTGGAGCAAAGTCTTCTCCTGCGCGGTCAAGCCGACCATCTCCGGGCCGAGGCAATAGGTGGCCACCGCCAGCGCGCGCTCCTGCGAGAGCGCCAAATTGGTCAGATACGATCCGCTCGTATCCGTGTGGCCTTCGATGATGATCTCGCCGACGTAGCCCTCGTTTTCCTCGCTCATCAGTGTGCGAATATAGACCGGAATAAATGCATTGAGCAGCGATTTGCCGCTGTCCTTCAGCTCGTTCTTGCCGCTGTCAAAGAGCACGGCGCCGGTAAAGGCGATGGCGCCCGTCTTTCTGTCGACAACGGCGTCCAGCCCTGCGCCGCGCAGCTCGTCGCGCAGCTCCTCGATGATGCGCGAGCGCAATCCGATCAGCTTGTCAATCTCCGTCTGCTGCGCCGCAAGCAGCGCCGCCTGCTCGTCGATCTTGCTCTGCTGAAGCGAAAGGCTTTGCTGTGCCGCGGTGAGCGCCGTGCGGTTTTCGTCGAGCTCCTTTTGCTGCTCTTCCAGCATGAGCGTGGTCGTCGCCAGCAGCTCCTCCTTGTCGCGCAGCTCAGCCTCCTGGTCGATCAAAAGGCTCTGCTGTGTGGAAAGCTGGGCCTCCTTCGTCTCCAATTCGATCGTCTTTTTCTGCTGGAGATCGACAAGCTGGTAAATCGCCATAAACAAGATCAGCGCAAATGTGAAGAGCATGCCCGCCATCATATCCGAATACGAAATCCAGTAGCTGCCGTTTTCTCCGCGGCGCCGTCTTTTCGCTGTCGGGCGCATGGCTTACTCCTTTCCCCTGCGGGCGGCGCCGTCCGCGGCCGCGCTCAGGCGCTCCATCGACTTTTGCAGCCGGACAAGCGCGGTCACAAACTGGTCGACCTGTTCCGCGTAGCGTTCGCGGCTCTGGCTCATCAGCTGGGGAACCATCCGCGTCTCCTCGCGCATGGCGTCCAGCGTCTCGTTCATCTGGCGGATCGACGCGGTAATGCTCTCGTCAAACAATGCCGTCGTGCGCGCCAGGTTCTCCTGCGTCCGCTTGGTAAACTGGTCATATGCCCCCGCGAGCGTTTGGGATCCCTCGTGCATCTGCTCCACGACGCGGTCCATCTCCCTGCCGGTAATGCGGGTCTGCTCCTGCGCATTGGCCAGGAAGCGGTCCGTCCACGCCGTGTACTGCTGAGAGCTGGCCGAAAGCGCCGCCTGATACTCCTGCAGCTTGGCCAAATAGGCCGCCTGCTGCCCGCTTGTCTTGCTCACCGCGGCGAGCAGGTCGATGGTTTTGCGGTTTGTTTCGTCCACCTGCGCGCGGGATGCGTCCATATCCGCAACATACGCCTTGAAATGCTCCAGCACGCCCTGCGAAAGCTGATGCATATTGACCACATCCTGCGTCATCTGGGCAATCGCCTCCGCTGCAGCCCTCATCTCCTGCTGGGTCTTCTGCTGCTCCACGCCGGTTTCGGCCAGCACCTGACGCAGATGGTCGAATTCCTGCCCCAGCGCGACGTTCATGCGCTGGACAAACACCTGCGCAATGCGGTCCACGCCCTCCACCTGCGCCTGCGTCGCTGCGAGAATAAAGTTATCCATTGAGCGCTGAACGGGCAGCATCGCGCGCATGATGCTCTGCTCCATCTGCACGGCCATCTTCTGGCTCATATCCTCGACCGCCTGACGGATGTAGGCCGTCTGCTCCTGCTGGAGGGAGAGCATCGCCGTGTCCTCGGAGACGGGCTTAGGCATCGCATAGAGGCTGAAGACCTCGCAAAAACGGTCGATCGCCCTCTGGCATTTGCTCACCTGATGGTTGTAAAGCAAATTGAACGTCAGCGACGCAATCACGCCCGCGATGGAGGTCAGAAACGCCGTGCTCATTCCCCCGATCAGCTTTTCCATCGCCGCAAGCAGCGCGCTGGTATCCGCCGCGTTCAGGTTGAGGCCGGACAGGCCCATGACGAGGCCGAGGAACGTGCCCAGAATGCCCAGCGAAGTCAAAATGCCCGGCGTAATCTCCGCCAAGCGGGTGCCGCCTGCGCTTTCGATGACCGATTCCTCGTTGATATACTGCGAGACGTCGCAGGATTCGCCGTGCGCATCGCGCATCTCGGCGTTTTGCAGGAAATCGGCCCATGCCCCCTGAAGCTTGTCGCCGAGAAAATGGAGGTCATTCCAGGACTTCTTCTCCTTGTTCTGCTTGTTCTCGGTCACAACCGTGCGCGCAGCCCGCCTGAGCCTTCCCGCCACGCGGGAAAGCGGCAAAAGGCATCGCCCCATCGCCCCTAAAAACACCAGCAGGATGGCCAAATAGATCAGGGTGTCCAGAGAAAAAATGCTGCGCAGCAGCCCGAGCATGTTCGTCACGATGATTCCTCCCCAATATGACAGGGCATATGCCGTCTTCATCTTCTGATATTGTAACCGATTTAGGCCGATCTGTAAAGCGAGGGGAAAACTTCTCCTGCTTCAATCCGCGTTTTTTTCATAGGGTCCGCACGTTTTTGCAAAACCGTATGTGATTTTTCCCAAAGATTGCCTATATTTTTAAATTAATTTGCCGAAACGATGAAAATCGCGTCAAAATCTCCCGATAACCCCTTGCGAATTCATAATAAAACAGGTAAAATAACTGCGTTTGTGATCCGCGTGGACGCGCTGCGTCGGCGCGCGGAAATATGCTTATCAGGAGCTGTGCATATGACAAAGAAACGCACAATTGACCCCGCAATGATCGATACCGTCGCCCAGAACATGTTCCATGTTCTCCCGCTGATCAAAAAGCGCCTTCTGCATATGGATCTCGTGCAGAAAGAGCATGGAACCCCGCTCTCCCATGTGCAGGTTCTCGCCATGCTTCAGGACGTGGGCACGATGTCCGTCTCCGAAATTTCCCGCCGCTTGGGCATCGCCAAGCCCAACATCACCCCGCTTGTCGACCGGCTCTTTGCCGCCGGCTATGTCGACCGTCAGCACGACGAGAACGACCGCCGCGTAGTCAACATTGTCCTCCTCCCCGCCGGCGAGGAAAAGCTCGCAGCCATCCGCGCAACCATCGCCCGCCAGATTCAGGTGCAGGCGGAGGATCTCTCTGTGACGGAATTCCGCGAGCTGAGCGAAGCGCTCTCCAGCGTGGTGCGCATTCTCTCCTCTCTCTAAGCATTAGACGGTCGCTGCGCGCCATTTCTTCCCAAAGATTCAAAAATCTCCCAGCAAAAGCTGAGAGATTTTTTGTTTCCGCGCTTGAGCCGCCCACGGCGTCCATGTAAGCATGCGCATCAGCCGGCCGCCTTCTGTTTTTTCGGCCTCTCCTTCCACGGATGGAAGGTCGGCACGACGTCGGCGATGGCCTCCACGGCGCGCTCGTCGTTCATGTCCACAACCTCTTCAAGCGTGGCCATCATGCACTCAAACTGCGCGTCGTCCACCTTGTCCACATTTGCCACGAAGATCTTCTTGTGCGCCGTCTTGGTCATCTTGTCCCGCTCAGAGTCCATGAGCAGCTCCTCGTAGAGCTTCTCGCCCGGGCGCAGGCCGATGATCTTGATGGGCATATCCACGTTCGGCTCATATCCGTAGGCGCGAATCAGCTTCTGAGCCAAGTCCATGATGCGCACGGGCTCGCCCATATCCAACACGAAGATTGAACCCGAGCGCGCGATGCCGCCCGCCTGCAAAACGAGCTGCGCCGCCTCCGGAATCGTCATAAAATAGCGCGTGACGTCCGGATGGGTGACCGTCACCGGGCCCCCTTTGCGAATCTGAGCCTCCATCAGCGGAATGACGCTGCCGTGGCTTCCCAGCACGTTGCCAAAGCGAACCGCCATGCACTTCATCTTCGTCTTCTCGCCGTAGCGCTGAATCAGCATCTCCGTGATGCGCTTGGTAGCGCCCATGACGTTTGTCGGGTTGACCGCCTTGTCCGTGGAAAGCTGAACCAGCCGCTCCACGCCGTGCGCGCTCGCCGATTCGAGCAGGTTCCGCGTGCCAAAGACGTTGTTCTTGATCGCCTCGGCCGGGCTGCGCTCCATCAGCGGCACGTGCTTGTGCGCCGCCGCGTGAAAGACGACCTCCGGATGGTAGAGCTCGAAAACCTCGTCCAGTCGCTTTCTGTCGCGGATGGAACCGATCAGCGTCAGCACGGGGCAATCGTTGCCATAGCGCTGGCGCAGCTCGTATTCCAGCTCATAGGCGCAGTTTTCATAGATCTCAAAGATAATCAGCAGCTTGGGCTTAAAGTGCATAATCTGCCGGCAGATTTCCGAACCGATGGAACCTCCCCCTCCCGTGACCATGACCGTCTTGCCGGAGAGGTAGCCCGCGATGGCCGCCGTATCCAGCTCCACCTCGTCGCGTGAAAGGAAGTCGGAGATGTTGAGCTCGCGGATAAACGGCGCGCCCTCCGCGCCGGGCGCGTCAATCTCCGTCGGCTCGGAAAACATGCGCGTGTGGCATCGGGACTGGTTGCACAGCTCGAGGATCTCCTGCATGCGCTCGCTGTTGCCAAGCGAGGGAATCGCCACAATGATTTCGCGGATGCCGTAACGCGTCACAAGCTTTGGGATGTCCTGCGTCGTGCCGCGCACGGGCACGTTCTGGATGCGCAGCCCCTGCTTGCTCTTGGCGTCGTCCACCAGAATCACGGGCTTGCCCAGCTGTTTGGGGTTTTTGTTGCAGATGTTGACCGCATACGCGCCCGCCTCGCCCGCGCCCACGACCATGACCGGCATCACGTCGCCCAAGCCGCCGGGGATGCGATCCTTGGAGAACACGCGCCAAAGCATCCGGCTTCCGCCCACGGCGACGACCGCCAATAGGGCAATGTAGATGAGCGCGCCGCGGAACAGATCCAAATGGAAAAACAGATTCGCCGCGAGCGTCAGCCCGCATGCGATAAAGCTGAGCAGCGACAGGCGCGCGATATCTCGCACGCCTGCATAGCGCCACATGATTTGGTAGATTCCCCCTGCGACATAGCAAACCATGTATATGCCCACGATGACCGGCACGGCGCGCAGCATCGTCTGCATATGCCTTACCGGAACGCTCATGTCAAAGCGGAGTTCCATGCTCAGATATATGGAAAGGACGATCAGCACAATGTCGAGCAGAAACATACCCGCCTTGCGCATCCACATATTGTCCCTCAATTTCTTCATCGTTTGTCCCCCATCATCGGTACTGAGGATTCCGCCCGCATAGCACAGAAAGGCAGAACCGCCTATTGATGCATTATATCATAGTTATCTCTCGGGTTCAAGACCATAAGTATTCCCCCATGCCGCGGCGTGGGCGAGCCGCCTCCGGAGCATAAGCAAAGCCGCCTTCAAACAGACGGCTTCGCTCCATCGCTCATCACCTGCGGCATGAGCGGCTGCGTGTCAGGGGCCTCGTCAAGGCCAATCAAAGCTTCATCATCACCGCGCCCTCCGGGCGAACCATCAGGGGCGTGCAGCTCCCCTTCCCGAATGCGCTTTCGATCATGGCCACATAGCCGGCCAGCCGGTTCATCGGCACATAGGCCTGAATCGTGCCCGCAAAGCCGCCGCCGTGAACGCGCTGCGCGCCCTCGCCCGCAAGGAACCTGCGGCTGAGCTCGATGCCCATCGCCATCTGTTCCTCGGCAGGCCGGGCATAGACCGTCTGCAGCAGTTTCCAGCTGCTGTCCCCGGAGCGGTTCACGGCGTCAAAGAACCTCGGAAGGTTATCCTCGCGGATTGCCTGCACCTGTTCGAGCACGCGCTCGTTTTCGTCGTAGAAATGCAGGGCGCGCAGCACGGCGCGATCGCCCACCGCCGCGCGCAGCTTGCCCACGCTCTGCTCCACCTGCTCCTTGGGCACCTCGCGCAGCACCTTCTTGCCAAACTGCGCGGCGACGGCCTTCATCTCGCTGGGAATGGCGGCGTAGTCATCCGTCAAATCCCCGTGATCGCCGCCGGTATTCACCACGCAGAGCGCATAGCCTTTTGCAGCAAAATCGCAGTGGATCGCCTCGACCTTGGCATCCGCGGTCTCAAAGTCGATCGTGACCATGCCGCCCACGGAAGAGCTCATCTGGTCGAGCAAACCACTGGGTTTGCCGAAGTAGACGTTCTCCACCTTCTGGCTGATCACGGCGCGCAGTTTCGCGTCAAGCGTAAAACCGTTGTAGAGCCCGTCGAGAATCGCGGCGATCAACACCTCGAACGCCGCCGAGGAAGACAGCCCGCTGCCGCGGAACACCGTGCTGGATATGGTCGCCTTAAAGCCGCCGATCGTAAGCCCCATCTGGCGCATGACGCCCGCCGTGCCGCGAATCAGCGCAAGCGTCGTGCCAAAGTGCTGCGGGCAAACCTCCAGCGCGTCGATCTCCACCGTGATGGGCGGAAAGCCTTCGCTGTCCACGACGATCACGTCGTCGTCCGTTTTCTCCACAAACGCCACCGTATCGAGATTGACCGCCGCCGCCAACACGCGCCCGTTGTTGTGATCGGTGTGGTTGCCGCCGATCTCCGTGCGCCCCGGCGCGGAGAAGAAATACACATCGCCCTTCGGCGCGCCAAAGCGTTTCTCAAAGCGATCCACCAGCTTGCCGTAGCGCGCCGTCTGCGTTTCGAGGGTTCCCTCCGCCGTCCCATAAAGCGCCGCCACACGGGAAGCAAACGCCTCCGTCTTCGCATATGCCGTCCATTGACCGTTCATCGCCTGTTCCTCCATACTCTCAGAGATTTCTCCGATTCTTTGTTTCTATTATTGTCGTTTTGCTCCTATTTGTCAAGAATAAAACCGGCTTGAAACGCAATTCTGCCGTCACTTGGCCCAAATCCGTTCATATGTTGAACTTTTTTAACATCGCCCTCTTGACAGATCCGGCGATTGGGTTTATGATATCCCTCGATTGTTCATCATTTGAACTTTATGAAGAGGAGGAAATGCCATGTCCGACACCTTGTACGCAGGAGATAAGCTGCTTGACGCTTGGCTGAATCTCACCTCAAGCCTCTGGAATACGCGTCTGGTCTCCTCCATGACCTATAACGAAGCGCATGTGCTCGGCCTGCTTCTGCGTTATGAGGCAGACGGCCCCATGACCGCTACCACGCTCATTCGCCGCACGCATCTGCTCAAAAGCCAAATGAATAAGGTGCTCACCTCGCTGGAGAGCAAGGGTCACATCACCCGCACGCGCTCACAGGCCGACCGCCGCGTGATCGAGCTGATCCTTACCCCGGAGGGCAAGCGCGCCTATCGTGAGGAACACAAAAACGCCGAGGCCATCCTCGCCAAGCTCTTGGAGCGGATCGGCGAGGACAGGGCGCTGCGCGTAGCGCGCGACATCGACGAAATCACCGACATCCTCGAGGATATCCTCTCCGGTTTTCCTCTCTAAAACCATCAGACGACGAAAGGACCCACCCGCCATGATTCGCATCATCACCGATTCCGCCGCCGATTTCAGCCGGCAAGAGCTCGCAGACCGACAAATCACCTGCGTTCCCATGCACATCACCTTCGGCGAAGATACCTATACCGACGGCGTCGATCTGCCTCCCGAGCTCTTTTGGCAGCGCCTGACCGCCGGGGAAAACCCCAAGACCTCCCAACCTTCGCCGGACGACTTTCTGACCGTCTTCGAAGACACGGCGGCCGCCGGCGACGAAGCCGTCTGCGTGCTCGTCTCCTCCGCACTCTCGGGAACGCTGCAAAGCGCCGTGATCGCCAAGGGCATGGCGGCCGGCGCGAGCGTCTATATCGTCGACTCGCTGACCGCAGCCATCGCGGAGAGGTTTCTCGTTCTGCGCGCCTGCCAGCTGCGCGACGAGGGAACGCTCCGTGCATCCGACATCGCTCGCGAGCTTGAAGCCTTCCGCGAGCGCATCCGCCTATACGCCTGCCTTGATACGCTCGAATATCTCGCTCGTGGCGGGCGCATCCCCAAGGCGGCCGCAAACCTCGGCTCGCTCATCCAGCTCAAGCCGCTGGTGACCCTTTCCGCGGACGGCCGGGTAGAGCTCGCCGGCAAGGGCATGGGACGCCACAGGGCCACGGATGCGCTGGTCAAGCTGGCATGCACCCATCGCGCGGATCCCGCTTTTCCCATCGTTCCCATCTATGCCCAAAGCGCAGACAACTGCGCGCCCTTCGTCAAAAAGCTCTGCGCGTCCGGCATGCCCTGCCGCGTGGAAGACGCCCTGCCCATCGGTCCTACCATCAGCACGCATATCGGCCCGGGCGCTTTCGGCGTGGTGTATGTGGAAGC
>JAUNPI010000075.1:0-1032 GCA_030536875.1 Clostridia bacterium | reverse complement strand
AAATAAAGCCATTCAAAAAACAAAGCCATTTAAAAACCATACGGCAGGCCGCGTCGTCGGCCTGCCGTATTTTGATTGCTTTCGCGTCATGTTTTCATCGCTTTGAGGTGCTTCATGACCATCTGCGCCACAACGCCGGTGAGCACGCCCGTCACCACGCCGGAAATCATGAGGATCGGCAGATAGGTGACGATCAGCTGAGGGGTATTGAGCATCAGCACCGCCATGCCGATCTGCCCGATGTTGAAAAACACCGCGCCCAGCACGCTGACGCCGATGACGCTCACCCCGCTGATGCGCGAGACGGCAATCATCGCCAGCAGCGAAAGCACGCCGCCCGCCAGCGAATAGAACATCGCATTCATATTCGTGTAAATCAGCCAGCTCATCAGCGCCTTGAGCAGCATCAGGATAACCGACTGACGGATCCCCAGCATGTAGAGGCTGTAAAGCAGCACGGAATTCGCCAGCCCAAGCTTGACGCCCGGAATCGCCGCAGTCAGCGGAAACTGGCGCTCAATGAGCCCAAAGACCAGCATCAGGCTGGTCAGCAGCCCGGATAGGGCAATCCTCTGCGCGCTGTGGTTGCGCATGCTCACCATACTCCCCTTTCACGTTCTAAACGCATCGCCGGCATCCGCCTCACTCCTCGGCGGGCACCATCTCGACGCTGACATTGTTGGGCAGACAGATGACAAATGTGCTCAAAATGCGCGTCTTGTAATTGTCCAGCGTGATCTCACCCTGCTGCACGCAGTCCTGATTTTCGCAGGTAGAGGACTCCATGTAGACCTTGTCCGGCGTGATATGCACCTTGTTGACCTTGCCGTCATCCTGCTTGATGGTGATGATCTTGTCGCGATCCATCGCAATCGGGTCGCCGTACTGGCGACCGTTGACCGTCAGGATCACATAGCCGGCGACCTCTTCCGCCTGCTTGGGCGGCATGGGGCCCGCCGCGGCGCCCTGCCCCTGCGCTTCAGGCTGGGGCGTCTGCTCCGCCGCCGTCTCTTCCGGCTCAGATGTCACAGC
>JAUNPI010000241.1 GCA_030536875.1 Clostridia bacterium | reverse complement strand
ATCAGGCTGCGAGGGCGTCAAACCCTCGCAGCCTGATTGCGTATTGAAACCTTCGGCTAAACGCGAAAAGCCGAAACATCTGTCGGCGCCGTCATGCTTTGGCGGCGTTTTTCATCATCCGCTTATTCTGGTACATGACCTCGTCCGCCTGCCGGATGAGGTCGTCCAGCACGAACGGCGCGCGGCTGAAGGAACGACCCACAGCGGCGGAACAGGGGATGCCGCTCTGCCGGATCAGGTGATTCAGGCGATCGCGCCACATTTCCAGCAGCTGATCGAGCTGGGGCGGCTGGGCGTTACAGACGATGACGATGAATTCGTCGCCGCCATAGCGATAGGCATGCACATCGTGGTTGGTGATGGAGCGAATGCTTTCGGCAAACTGGCAGAGCATGGCGTCACCCGCGTCATGGCCGAGCGTATCGTTGACCTCCTTGAGCGAATTGATATCAAAGAAGAGCACGCCGCAGGAGGAGAGCTCGCGGTATTCGGTCTCCAGCATTTCGGCCAGTTTGGTGCGGTTGAACAGATAGGTGAGCTTGTCATGCTCGCTGAGCTGGCGAAGACGGGCGCTCTCGCGGACAATGCTCTGGTATTGACGATGGGAGAACGTGTGATCGCTGTGCGTGTAGAGAACACGCCGCACCACACCGTCTTCATAGTCGAGCGGCAGCAGGACGATCCGTTTCCAATGGTCGCGCTGGGAGAGGAATTCGCATTCCTGCCGGTCGTCTATACCGCTGAAAGCCGTCCGAATCCGTTCGGGACGGAGAAAGCTGAGCACGGAGCTCTGATCAGCCGGGCACACGATGGCGTGTACGACCGCAGGCAGCGACACGCTGAGGGGAATTTCGCGCTCAAGCAGAGGCTGCACGGTGCTGACGGGGTATTTGATTTGAAAGAGCGAGTCCAATTCGAGATCGAGCAGGCAAATGGCGTCGTACAACTCCGAAATTTTGCTTAAAAGCTCTGCATGCCCGACGGCTAGCTTTCCGAGGGTATCTTGACGCATGGTACGCCTCCTGTTTGCATGAGAAAGGGATTCATGGAGCGTTTTTATTCTACCATATCTTCAGGGGGTTTTCCACTTGTTTTTTTCTTTCAACCATATCAGTATGTCTGTCCCACAGGCGTGTATCTGGCTTGGTATATGGGGCTTCGAGGACTTTGATGAGGAACGCAGTTTATTCAATCTTCGCTTGTTGCTGCATGGTTCTTGTGGTAGAATGTTATCAGGAGCTTCGATGCAACTGCATTTTGGGAATAGATAAGCTTGCAATAACCGGATTTTTGAGAAAGCGAATGGAGGGAACAAGATGAGCGCCATCATTCCTAAGTGGCAAATGACCGAAGAGGACATTAAGCTCAACTACATTACGCCGGCGCTTTCCTCGAAGTGGAACGGGCTGATGACGATGGAAACACAGATTACGGACGGCAAGATCAATCTGCGGGACAATCTGGTGTCGCGCGCAAGGCCGAAAAAGGCGGATTATGTCCTGTACATCAACGCGAACAACCCGATTGCCATTGTCGAGGCAAAGGACAATCAGCGTGCCGTGGCGGATGGGCTTCAGCAGGCGATGACATATGCGCGGATGCTGGATGTTCCCTTTGCCTACAGCTCGAACGGGGATGCTTTCCGAGAGCATGATTTTCTGACAGGAGATGAGCGCGACCTTTCTATGGAGGACTTCCCAACGCCGGACGAATTATATGCGCGTTTCAAAAAGGGGGCGAATGGAGCAATGTCATTAAGATAATGGCAGCAACAGAATAAACGAAGCTCCAGAACGAGGA
>JAUNPI010000240.1 GCA_030536875.1 Clostridia bacterium | reverse complement strand
CAAGGAGGGAACGCGTATGCCAAGGCATGGCGAGAACATTTACCGAAGAAAAGATGGGCGCTGGGAGGGCCGATACTGGGTTGGCAAAAGAACGGACGGACGGGCGATGTACAAATCCGTCTATGGAAAGCGCTACAACGATGTCAAGCGGGAGCTGCTGCTTCGCAAAGCGGAGCTCTGCCTCAGCCCGAAGGACGCGCCGCAGATGGGGCGCGACATGCTCTTTCAGGATCGCGCCGCCTATTATCTCGAGTACAAGGCCAAGCCGTTCGTCAAGGAATCCACGCTGGTCAGCTACCAGCGGTTGGTTTTCCGCCATTTGATCCCGGCCTTCGGCGCCATCCCCTTAAACCGGTTGGAGCCGGAGACCCTCCAGTGCTATTTCAGCCGGACGGCCGGCACGCTCGCGTGCGGCACGCTGCGCAACATCTTTTCGCTTTTGCGCACGATTTTAAGCGATGCGTATCGCGACGGGAAGCTGGCCGCCTGCATTTGGGAAAATGTCCGGCTTCCGCGCAGATGCAAACCGGATGTACGGGTTTTTACCCAATCCGAACAGATTGCGTTTGAACGCCTCGCCATCGAGGAGGGCAGGAGCGAGTTCATCCTCTGCCTGTATACCGGGCTGCGCTTAGGGGAGCTTTGCGCGCTGCAATGGGAAGACATCGATTGGGCGCAGCGGAAAATCGTCGTCCGCCACAGCCTGCAGCGCATCTCCCAAGGCGGGAGCTCCAAGGTCATTCTCGGAACGACCAAGACGGTGTCCTCCCAGCGCGAAATCCCTTTGCCGGGCTTTCTTTATGACATGCTGAGCGGGCTGCGCGAGCGCTCGCCGGAAGGGGCGCGCTTTGTGTTCACCGGGAAAAAGGGCTACTGCGATATGCGAACCATGCAGGCGCGCTTTAAACGCCTGACGGACAAGCTGCAAATCGAAGGGGCGCACGTTCACACGCTTCGCCATTCCTTCGCGACGAGATGCCTTGAAAACGGCATCGGCATCGAGACGCTCTGCGCCCTTTTGGGTCACTCTGCAGCGACGATTACACTGCGCTATTATGCGCACAGCACAGAGGAAAGACGGCTGGAGAGCGTTCAGGATTTTACGCTTTTGTCCGCGTAGACCGTCGTTTCTGGTCAGCAGGGGGGCCGATAAGCGTTGCCAGAACTCGATTTTTTCGATGTTTTCGCAATGGATGATGAATTGCGCAAAAAACGCCAAATCATCATCCGCTAAGCCCTAAATAGACCAGGGTCTGTTATCCCCCTCTAAACCGACCTGCGTTCGCAGATGCGCCCAACGCATATGGCGCAGGCGAACATCCTTGAAGCCGCAAAAATGGCGCCGCTTGCCCTTCTGACAGGTAAGCGGCGCTTTTGATGTTCATCATGACTGCCTCCTTTTCTTGTGTACAATGTGTCTCCGCCAAAAAGACCGGCGTCCTCTTCTTTGCATCAGCCTTCTTGTTGTTATATTCTCCCCGTGCTTAAATGTTCCTTGTATGATCGGGTCTTTCTGTATTGGTTTTTTTCGTGCGCCCCTTCCTTCCCGGCATCCGTTTTTTCCGGCACGCGCCGCCTCGGGGCGGCATAGCGTGTAATGGAGCTTCACCCTGCACGGCTCCCGGGCATGCGGCCCGAACTTGAAAACGATCGCGACGTGCGGCGCACCGCCGCACCCGCTTCCTCAATAGAACAGGCTCAATTATGGAGGTGCCCCGACGATGTCATGCTCTTCCAATTGCTCTTGCACATCCTGCGGCTGCAGCGCGTCCTGCAGCTCCTGCAGCTCCTGTAATTCCTGCGGCTCC
>JAUNPI010000074.1:9349-12800 GCA_030536875.1 Clostridia bacterium | reverse complement strand
ATGGCCGTCCGGCATTGCCGGACGGTATTTTGATCTTCACGGCGGCATGGACGAAAACGGCTCAAATGTGGTATACTAACCCGACCACATGGACATGGGAGGAACAAGCGGATGAGAGCAAGGCGGGCGAAAAAAAAGAAAAATGGTCGGGTGACGGCGCTGGCGGTGGGGCTTTTGGGGCTTATGTGCGCGCTCACGCTCTTTGTCATCTTTTATGGCACGATGGTCTACCAGCTTTCGGGCGAGGAGGGCGGCGCGCAGCGCGCGCGTCTCACCTCCTCCCTCGGGCCGCTTGTGCAGGGGGAAGCGGCGGGCGCGCAGTTTCCGGGCGCGCTGCTCGCCCTGGACGAGGGCGCGCTGATCGAGGAAAGCGCGCA
The DNA here is from genome assembly GCA_030536875.1 of Clostridia bacterium. Classification (GTDB taxonomy): domain Bacteria; phylum Bacillota; class Clostridia; order Christensenellales; family Aristaeellaceae; genus Ventricola. The sequence goes on along the minus strand of JAUNPI010000074.1, from coordinate 12,423 downwards.
GGATGTATACGCCGGCGGAGAGACCTGCCGCGTGGTGACAAGGCGCTATGCGCTGGGGGACGGGAGCTATGTGTCGGCGGTCAGCGCCGTTCCGGCGGCGTATTTGGAAACCCTGTCCGAAGAGCGCTTTGAGCCTCAGCTGATCACGGGCTTTACGCTCGCGGGCATGGACGCGGTCTATGAGATGCGCGCGGGCGAGTCGCTTCTGGCCGCGCGCGACGGCGATTTTGTCTACCTGCTGCGGGCAAGCGTAGGGGAGCAGGAAATTTATGCCCACGGGCTAAACGCAAGGCTCGAAGAGCGATGACGGCCTGCGCCGCATGGGGATGCGCCGATCACTTTCGCTGTTTTTCGGATAACCGGCGGGGCAAAAGGGCGGATAGGCATGTCCGTCTCGCCCCAAAGCATGTCGGAGGTTTCAGAAATGGAATTACGAATACTGCAATATTTTCTGGCCGTAGTGCGCGAGGAAAACATCTCTCGCGCGGCGGACGTTCTGCATATAACACAACCGACGCTTAGCCGTCAGATGGCGCAGCTGGAAGAAGAATTGGGAACGCAGCTCTTTGTTCGCGGCAAGCATTTGGCGCTGACAGACGCTGGCGTGATGCTGCGGCAACGGGCGGAAGAAGTTGCGGCGCTGATGGATAAAATTGAGCGGGAGTTTGAAGAACACAACGAAGTCAGCGGGATAATCTCCATCGGCAGCGGCGGAATGAAAGCGCTGCAGCTGCTTATGCCGGCGATGCGCAGCTTCCGAGAAAAACATCCGAGAGTACGTTTTCAGCTTTATACCAACAGTGCAGAGCATGTCAAGGAGCGTTTGGAGCAGGGGCTGCTGGATTTCGGCCTGCTGCTGGAGCCTGTGGACATCACCAAATTTGAGTATATCCGCATGGGAGAGAAGGAAAAATGGGGCGTGCTGCTGCGGGCCGATCACCCGCTTGCACAGAAAAGCTGCGTTGCGAAAGACGATCTGCGCGGGCTTCCGCTGATTGTAACAGACCGGCGGCCCTTGCAAAAGGAAATTGAGAGCTGGCTGGGCGGGCCGCTGGAGCAGCTTGATCTTTTTGCAACGTACAACATCATCACCAACGTGGCTTCGCTGGTTGACAGCGGCGCTGCCGCCGCATTGACCATCGAAGGAGCCGTCGCCCTGATGGATCAGCGGCGCATGGCGTTTATACCGCTGTTTCCGGAAGTGTCCATGACATCCGTATTGGCATGGAAGCGCTTTCAGCCGGATTTCAATGCGGCCGGTCAATTTCTGGAGCATTTCAAAAGTATGCAGTGAGCGCATACTTTTGTATTTTGCATAGGTATTTTACATACGATTGAATTGGCATTACAATAGAGGTGCAATTGAAGCAGGGAAACTTGCTCGGATGCACCTCTATTTTTGCTATCTGAAGGAGGAAACGACAATGAAAAAGAGTCTGATGTTGCTTTGCCTGACGCTGATTCTTCTGCTGTGCGGCTGCGAAGCTTTTGCGGAGGAAGCGGCGGGAACGCCGATTACGCTGACCATTGGCGATACGGTATTGGATGCGTATCTGAACGGCACTTCCTGCGCGCAGGCGCTGCTGGAACAGCTGCCTGTCACCGTCCATCTTGACAATTCCGGGCATGATTACTGCGGCGGCGTCCATACCGTTCTTCCCTATGACGAGGCTGACGTGCAGTACGGCTGGCGCGACGGCGATCTGGCTTACTGGACGGCGGGCGATGACTTCGTCATTTTCCACGATGACGAGGAAATCTCGTCCGGCACGGGAAATCTGGTGATTCTCGGGAGTGTGACGAGCGATATCGAGCAGGTGCGCGCTCTGCCAGACAGCTTTGATGTGACCATTGCCAGAAAGGATGAAGGCGCTGTGAAACCGCTGAAAATGCGCATAACTGTGGGCGATCAGGTGCTGACGGCCACGCTGATCGACAACGCTACCACGCGTGCCCTGATGGAGAAAATGCCCATGACATTGTCCATGATGGATTTGTATGGACGCGAAATGTGCTATCGCTTCTCGGAAGATCTGCCAGCCGAAGAAGCCGGTTATGACAGCTTTGACGTGGGCGACATCAGCTACTGGACGCCTTGGCACAGCTTTGTGATCGTCTATGCGGAAAGCGGCGAATCCATCGACAACCTCCAGCGCGTGGGCACGGTGGACGAGGGCGTAGAATGTTTCGCTGCGACCGGCGATACGGCTGTTACCTTTGAAATGATGGAGGAATAAATACATGAAACGGTTGATTTGCTTTTGTCTTGCGATGGTGTTCTCTGTCTTTCTTGCCGCCTGCAGCGCAGAAACGGCAGCCCTGTCGGGGCTCGACGTTTCAAGTGCGGATCGCACGTTGATCGCTTATTTTTCCCTGATCGACATTGTGCCTGAAGGGGCCGACGCTTCCACCCATGCCACGCCGTCCATTGGCAGCACGGAGGCGGCTGCACAGGAAATTCAGCGGCAGGTTGGCGGCGAGCTGTTTGCTATCCACACGGTACAGACCTATTCCGTCAGCCACCAGGAGGATTCGTCCATCGCCGAAGATGAAATGCGGCGCGACGCTCGGCCGGAATTATCTACACACCTTGAAAACATGGATGCATACGATATCATCTATTTGGGTTATCCGATCTGGTGGTATGTCGAGCCTATGGCGATCCGCACCTTTCTGGAGGAATATGATTTTGCCGGAAAAACCATCGTTCCCTTCTGCACCTGTCTTGGTGCGGGCGTCGAAAAAAGCGTTCAAAACATCCGAACGCTTTGCCCGGACGCAGCCGTATTGGAAGGCTTGACCCTTTACACGGGCCGCGACAGCTTTGAAGAGCCCATCCGCGATTGGCTGCAGGCGCTGGGAATGATAGAGTAACGCGTAAAGCCGGCGCATAGGCCGGAAGACCTGCTGAGGCTTATTCTCCTGTTTGCTTGCCGACGTCTATTGATATTGGCGGTTACATGTGCGAATTTTCATAAGCCCGCCGGATTTCTTCCGGCATATCCTCTGGCTTTATCGAGCGGAGCCGTTCCTCGCTTCCGTCTTTGACGGCCTCCTCATAATACCAACACTTG
>JAUNPI010000074.1:0-9336 GCA_030536875.1 Clostridia bacterium | reverse complement strand
AGCCGCTTTCTGTTTGACAAACAGCTCCAGCCGCTGCGGATAGGTTTGGCTTCCTAGCGCGCACCATTTCATGAAAAGCTTAATGTCTTTGATCTCCAAGCCGGATTTTTTCAAGCATTCGATGACCCGTATGGCGTCGATTTCCCTTTCGCCAAATTGGCGAATGCCGGAAGTTCGCTGCATACCGGGAAACAGACCCTCTTTGTCGTAATATCGCAGGGTAGAAATAGGCAGACCAAACATTTCGGAGACTTGGCCGATCGTATACATGCTCGTTTCCCTCCAAATTTTTTAACAAGATTCAAAACAGGGGCTTGACCTAAAGTTAGGTTTAGGGAATACAATCATTCTATCAGACCGAGACAGAAATGTCAAATCGACTTGGGGAGGTTTTGAAATGCCTAAAAAGGTTCTGATGATGGTTGCAAAATGGAAGGACATCCTGTCTTGCAGGAAGCCTACGATATGGGAAAAACCCTTTAAAGGAGGATATGTGTCATGTTAGGAAATTTTGCTTACTGCAACCCGACGAAGCTCTACTTTGGCGGGGATTCATTGAACGCTCTGAACGCAGAGCTGCCGAAGTATGGAAGCAACGTCGTTTTCATTTACGGCGGCGGTTCCATTCAGAAAAATGGCATTTACGACGCGGTTGTGGAGATTCTGAAAAAGAATGGAAAAAACATCGCGGAAATCTCTGGCGTTATGCCCAATCCCACGCTCGCTAAGCTGTATGAGGGAGTTGAAATAGCGAGAAGCCACCAGCCCGATCTGCTGCTGGCCGTAGGCGGCGGGTCTGTATGCGATTACGCCAAAGCGGTATCCGTATCGGTCAATTGTCAGGAAGATCCGTGGGAGAAATATTATCTGCGGTTTGAAGAACCGGACTGCAAAACGATTCCCGTGGGCTGTGTCCTGACAATGGTGGGAACCGGATCCGAAATGAACGCCGGCGCAGTCATTACCAATCAGGAAACCAAGCAGAAAATTGGGCATGTCTTTGCCAGCGAGGAGATCATGCCGAAGTTTTCCATCCTGAATCCCCAATTTACGCTGACGCTGCCGCATGATCAGATGGTTGCCGGCATCTATGATATTTTTAATCATATTTGCGAGCAGTATTTTTCCGGCGAGGATGATAATACCAGCGACTATATCAGCGAGGGGTTAATGCGCTCTCTGCTTCATGCCAGCCGTATCGCCAATCAAAATCCGCAGGACTATGAGGCCAGAAGCAACATCATGTGGACGGCGACATGGGCGCTGAATACGCTGATCTCCAGAGGAAAGACGACGGACTGGATGGTGCATATGCTGGGGCAGGCTGTCGGCGGATATACCAACGCCACACACGGAATGACGCTCTCAGCTGTTTCATTGCCTTATTACCGCTATATCATGCCGTATGGCCTTGCTAAATTCAAGCGGTTTGCAATCCATGTGTGGAACGTCAACCCGGAAGGGAAAAGCGACCGGCAGATTGCGCAGGAAGGGCTTAAGGTAATGGAAGGCTGGATGAACGAGCTGGGGCTGGCTATGCATATCACACAACTCGGCGCCACCGAGGACATGATTGAAGGTATTGCAGATGTGACCGCTGTGCTTGAAGGCGGTTATAAACCGCTCCAACGTGAGGAAATCATCCGCATTCTCAGAGAGAGCCTATAAGGCTTGCGCACGGGACAAAGGCCCTCGCGCGGGGGAGCGCAGGGCCTCCGGCATCTCCCAAGGGATGTATTCAGGGATGTCCTCGCAGGGCTCAATGCACATTTCATGGCTTTTTTGCAGCCAGTCTTCATTTTGCAGCAGGCGCTGCATCTGTTCGCGCCAATAGCTTTCGTTGTCTTCCGGATAGCCGTTGGGGCAAAAGAGCATATACGCGTTTCCGTCCTGCAGATCGATCCCCCGCTCGCAGAGCGTTGGCACGTCGCGCAAGACGGGCGCGTCAAAACGCTCGGGGGACATGGAGGCCAGCGCTCTCAATTCGCCGTTCTGCAGCAGCGGCAAAACGTCGTATGCGGACACGCAGAGCACGTCGACCTCTCCGCTGAGCGTGGCCAGAGCGATGTTTTCTTGGATCGCCGTGCAGGCGATATGGTCTGTGTTCTCGATCCGGCAGGCCTCCAGAAAGCGCATGACATAGTACGAATCATAGCTGTCACGCTGGGCGTTCCACCCCAGCGTGACGTTTTGCCCCGCGCGCATGGCGCTGGCGAGCTGCTCGATATCGCGCCAAGGGCTGTCGGCTCGGACGATCACATAGTTGTGCTCCACGCCGATGCAGGCGATGGGCCTGACGTATGGCAGCAGGGCGGCGGCCTCTTCGCCGATTTGCATGAGGCCCCCTGTGCTGGCGAACATCATGGCGTTGCTCGAGTCCCGGTGCTCCATCATATAGGCCACGGCCTGCTCGATGCTGCCGGCGTCGAAGACCGGCATGCCCCGGGTGTGGCTCTTCTGCGCGCGCAGCTGCTGAATCATGGCCTTGCTGACCTGCTTGGCGTGCTCCGTGGAATCGATCCGCATCAGGGTGACGGCTGTGGTTTGCTTTCCGGCGACGATGCCGTCGAGCGTGTGCTGGCGCAGCTGCTGCTGTGTGGTCTGAACGCCCGGCCAACGCTCGCAGCCGGCAAGAAGGCAGGCTGAAAGCGCGAGACAGGCGGCTGCGCGAATTTGGTTTTTCATGGGTTCTCCTCCTTGGGGTGGGCAATCCATGATGCGAGCTGCTCCCAGAAGACCGGTCTGGGCTGCAGCAGGTCAACGCCGGTAAAACGATGAAGCTGGTGGGTGTCCTTTTCGTTGACTTGGGTCAGCAGCACGGTGCGCAATTCGGGCGCAAGCCGCTTGGCCGTGAGGATGACGCTGATGGCGTCACAGCGCTTATACTGGCTCTCGACAACCAGAGCCGAGCAGATGCGCAGGTCGCTGTAAAGCGCCCGGAGCAGCTCGCCGTGCGTATCGAAGCAGACGAGCTTCCATCCCTTTTTGGAGAGCGCATGCTCAAGCGTTTTGCTCTCGATGATGTTCAGAGCCAGCGCAAACACCGTATTTTCCGCCGGGCCCGCCGGGACGGCGGGGAGCGCGGACGCGCAGGGGAAGAACAGGTCGAAGCGGCTGCCCTTGGAGACCACGCTGCTGACGGCGCACCATCCGTTCATGCTCTCCACCATGTCGGAGAGCAGGGTAAGGCCGAGCCCCGTGCCCTCCCGGCCGGGCTTGGTGGTGAAAAACGGGTCAAAAATCTGGGAGATCGTCTGCTCGTCCATGCCGGCGCCCTGATCCTCGACGCTCAGGCACACATAGTCCCCGATCACCGCGCGCGTGGGAAACATCTCCATGATCGTCTTTTCGTCCAGCCGCCGCGTGCAGACCCTGACGGTTCCCTCCCTGCCTTTCATGGCCTGTATGGCATTGGTACACAGGTTCATGAGGATCTGCCCGATCTGCCGCTCGCTGCCGTATACGCTGCAATCCTCCGCGCCGCACGCGAGCTCAAAGCGGATTCCCTCGGGGAGCATGCGTCTGATCATATCCGTGCCCTGGCGCACCGCTTCGTCCATGCTCACAAGCCTGCGGTTTTCCTCCGGCCGGTCTTTCTTGCTGATCAGAAGGAGCTGGGAGACGAACTCCCTTCCTCGCATTCCGGCGTGATAGATTTCCTCTGCGCATTCCTTCCATTCCGTCCATTCCGCCTGACCGGCAAGCGCGTTGGAGAGGATATCCGAATCGATCAGAATCGTCGTGAGCTGATTGTTGAATTCGTGGGCGATGCCGCTGACAAACATGCCCACGTTGTTCATTTGCTGATGATGGCGCATCTGCTCGTTTTGGCGGCGCTGCGCTTCCCGGAGCGCCGTCAAGTCCTGAAAGTACTGGAGCTCCTGCCGGGAGAGCATCCATCTGTTGGCCATCATTAGCATGCCGGCGATGCCCAGGAGCAGAATCAGCGCCACCGTGCCGCTGAGCAGCGCGGCCTGCGCGAGAAAGCCGTCCATGTCCCGAATCACTTCGTCGTAAAGGTTGACAGCGTTGACGATGAGGAAATCCTCCCCGACCGATGTGCGGGCATAGCCCGTGAGCTTTACGCATTCCGGGGCGCCCTCCTCCTGCCACAATCTGGAGTGATAGACGGCCTTTCCCCTTTCGCGGCCGTACTGCGTGAGGCGAAGCTCCCGCTCGTCCGGCGTCAAGGCGTCTTCCTCCGCTTGGGCCTCTTGCAGGACGTTTACCCCGATCCGGCTCTGGGCGGGGTGAAGCACGTTCAGGCCCGCGTTGCTTTGGATGGCGATATAGCCTCTGTTTCCGATGTAGCTGGGCTCGATCAGCGTGTAGTCCAGCTCGGCAATCCGGTATGCGCACAACAGGGAGCCCAAATACGCCGGGCCGTCATAGACGCCGTGAATCAGCGCCAGCGCATAGTCGCCGGGGCTGATTTCAAAGACGCCGGCTGACCCGGTGATCGCCATGCGCTCAAAATCCGCAAGCGGCAGGTCGCTCAAGTCCGCCTGATCGATCAGCGCGGAATTCGAGTAGCAGGCCGCCGTCGTTCCGTCCGACGCGATGAACGCCGTGACGGCGGCTTCGTTGTCCGCGTCCTGCGTAAAATAGAGCACGGACTCTTTCAGCTCGTCGGCGCTGCCCGTCGCCTTGTAGCGCTTTGCGCCCTCGGATAGGTTATGCTGCGCGCAGAACGCTTCCATCCCGTCCCGCTGGGAATCGATATAGATCTTCATTTTCTTGGCGCTGTCCCGCGCGATGGTGAGCAGCCGGTCAAGCTCTCTTTGCAGGATCGCGGAGGCATAGGTGTCGTGGATGTTGCTGTAGATCAAGACGGCCGCAGAGAAGGCGACCGCCAGCACGGCCAAGGCCAACGGGATCGCGAGCGCTCTTCTTTTGTTCATCGCCGGGTTTGCCCTCCCACCTGCTTTGTCTTGAATTGAAACGCATCCCATGCTACAATAAAGCTTAATCAGGCTTGATCAACACAGAGCCTTCCGACGGGCGAGGCAGATTCGCCGCGGCAGGCGCTGCCGGAAAGGAAACGACCATGAATCCCCGAATTCTGATTGCGGACGACGATGCCTCTGTCCGCTCGGCGCTCAACAAGCTCATGCGCGCCAACGGGTATGCGACCCTGCTGGCCGAAAACGGCGAGCAGGCGCTCAAGCTGCTTCTCTCGCAGGGGGCCGATCTGGTCTTGCTGGATCTGGCCATGCCCGTGATGGACGGCTATCAGCTCATATCGAAGCTTCGCGAATTGCAGCAGACCCTTCCTATTTTGGTGATCAGCGGCGAAATGGACGAATACGATATCGTCTATGCGCTTGGGCTGGGCGCAGACGATTACATCACCAAGCCGTTTGTTCCCATCGTGCTCAACGCCAAGATCAACGCCATGCTGCGGCGCACGCCGCCTTCTCTCCAAGAGGAAAAGGCGCTCGTCTATCCGCCTTTCCGCCTGTGCTTGAGCTCGCGCAAGCTCTATAAGGCGGAAAAGGAGATTCCGCTGTCCGAAAAAGAATACAGGCTCATGCATTTTTTGATGCTTCACGCCGGAACCATCTGCCTGCCCGAGCAGCTCTATCGCTGCGCGTGGGGCGAGGAGCTGCCCGACCGCAACACCGTGATGGTGCATATCCACCGCCTGAGAGGCAAGATTGAGGAGGACCCCAAGAATCCCGTTTATATCGAAACCGTCCGCGGCAGCGGATACAGGTTTTCCGTTTCTTAAGACAAGGATTAGAACGGATTGGACGCCGTTATATTTGGGACGAACCGATAGCCGACCCCCCTGACCGTTTGAAGGTAAACCGGGTTGGCGGGGTCGTCCTCTATTTTTTTGCGCAAATTGGACACCGTCCGCGCGATGGCCGCGTCGTTTACCGCCGCGTTCCGCCAAACGTTCGCATCGATTTCGTCCGGCGTGATGACCGTCAGAGGGCGATCGAGAAAGTACAGAAGCAGCGTTTTTTCCCTCTCCGTGAGCTGCAAGGGCACGGTTCCCTTGTAGAGCAGGTTTTCCTGCGCGGCAAAGCGAAAGCCGGAGAGCACGGCCGAGCGGCGCCCTTGGGCGTCCATCTGCGCGCGGCGCAGCATGGCCTTCACCTGCGAGAGCATCACATGCGGGATGAACGGCTTTTCGATGTAGCTGTCGGCGCCGAGCCCCAAGGCCCGCACCTTGCTGATGTCCTCTCTGTTGCCGCTGAGCATCATCACCGGCGTCGAAAGGCCGAGCCTGCGGATTTGGCGGAGCACTTCAAACCCGTCCATGTTTTGAAGCGCCACGTCGAGCAGAACCATTGAAAAGCCCTCGTTCATGCGCCCGAGCGCGGCCTCTCCGCTGGGCACGCACGTGGTCTCGATGCCGTTGCCCTCGAATAGGCGACTGATTGCCCTTGACACGTTTGGGTCGTCGTCCACCAAAAGGACGTGCGGTTTTTTCATGATGTCCCCCTATGCGCTTTTTCGCCGCGAGCGGGCCGGGCGGAAATGAGAACGCTGCACCTTAACGATTTCCGCCGTTTTGGGCAGAGCATTTTAAGAAAAATTCGGGCCGAAAGTTAAGGTTTTTCCTGTATGATGATCATAAACCAAGGAGGCCGGCGGCATTCGTCCCGCGCCGTCGCGGCGATTTGAATGATTTGTTTGATATATTTATTATACATTTGATTCAGGGCGGATGCAACAGGCCGTCTCATACGCTTTCGTTTATCGCTTCGATAATGGGATACTTATTTTTTAACGACAAAACGACAGACCTGCGGTCCGTTCGGTGCGTTTGATAAAGGCATATGAAAACGGCATATAGGAAGAAGAAAGGAGGGACGTTTCGCCGGAGCGGATGAAGCGGACTGTCTAAATTGGAAGAAATGTGGATCGTTACGAATGGTGTAAGAAAGGAGCCCAGAAATGAAACGATGGATTTGCGCCGCGCTGGCATTTGTCATGAGCCTATCCATGCTCTGCACAGCCTCGGCGGAGCTCAACAGCGCTCAGAAAAACGCGAACCTTTACAAGCAGGAAAGCCTTTACGACAAGGATTTCCGCTCTTACGGCGAGGATGCGTTCGACCTTTCCGCCCTGCCCGATTATCAGCCCGAGGAGGAAATCAGCGGCTGGATTGAGATCTGGGGACACAGCGCGCTGGCCGCCGGCAATCTTGCGCAGCTGTGGGCGGACGGCTTCAACGCCATCTATCCGCAGGCGCATATCACGTGGAATTTGCCCGGCAAAGAGGTCATGCTCACGCCGCTGTATTACGACAGGGCGGACATGGTCATCGTTGAGGAGCCCGGATTCTATGACATCATGCCCTACGAACGCATGCTGAATTCCCAGCCCTTGGAGCTCCATCCCTACAAGGGCTCCGCGGATATGAACGGCTATCAGGCGGCGTTCACGGTCATCGTCAACAAGGACATGCCCATCGACCGGCTGACGATGGACCAGCTCGACGGCATCTTCGGCTGTGCCCGCAACGGCGGCTGGATTGGCACCGCGTTTGAAATTGCGCTGGCGCGCGGCGAGGAAGAGAACCTGCGCACATGGGGAGAGCTCGGCCTGACCGGCGAATACGCGGATGCGAAGATTGAGGCGCATGCGTATCCGACCTCCTTCTCGACCGGAGAAACGCTGTCCGACATGATCATCGGCGGAAGCGACTACTGGGTCGAGGGGCTGCACTGCCACGGTTCCTATTACGACGAAAACGGCGAGGCCGTCTACTCCGAAAAGGACATCGTCGACGCCGTGGCCGCGGACAGGTTTGCCATCGGCATCGTCTCCGGCCAATACTTCCTGACGGATGACGTCAAGGCGGTCAGCGTCGCCACCGATGCTTCCGGCGAGGCGGTGGCCTGCACGCCCGAAAACGTCTTCAGCGGCGCGTATCCGCTGGCCCGCGAAGGCGAAATGTTCATCAAGGTGAATGGAAAGCTGAGCGATGTGGCGGCGGCGTTCCTGCGCTACATCTTCAGCGAGGAGGGCCAGAAGGCCGTGGCGGCCGACGGCAAATTCGTGCCGCTGAACGCGCAGGAATGCGAAGCGCAGCTTGCGCTTGTGGAGGCTGCGTGCGTGCTGGAGGCGGTCGACACCGGCGCCATGTCCGACGAGGCGAAGGAAGCCGCGCTGCGGACGCAGCAGGCGCACAATGAAACCGTCCGTTCCCGCGCCGAGCGCGTCGAATACTCGATGGACGATTTCGATATCAGCGATCTGCCGCATTACGTTCCGGAGACCTATCCGGAGGGATACATGCGCATCTACGGCAACAACTACATCCAGACCGGCATCCTGATGGATCTGTGGAACGACGGCTTCAAGGAATACCATCCCAACGTCAGCATCGCATGGGAATTGCCCTCCGCGTCGATGGGCTACGCGGGATTGTATCTGGATACGTTTGACCTCTATCTCTCTCAGCGCCGCACGCCGCAGGACGCCATCGCCTACCAGAAGATCGTCGGCGAAGATCTGTGGGGCGTCGAGTGCTACTCCGGCTCCTACAAGCTGGGCGGATGGGGCAACACGCTCGTGGTCGAAGTCAACGAGGAGAACCCCATCGAGGTCATCAGCTTGACGGGATCTTCGGCGGCGCGCGCAGCGGCGGCTGGGACAGCGTCGGCTACTGGCACCCCGAATACGGCCGCGACGACACCAAGAATATCCGCACGTGGGGAGAGCTCGGCCTGACCGGCGAGTGGGAAGACATGCCGATCATCCCTTACACCTTCCAGCTGCGCTACAACACCGCCCGCGAGGTGTCCGAGAGCCTGCTGCAGGGCAGCGCACCGTGGAATGAGAACGTGAGAGCCACCGGCCACTACCCGCCGCTTGACGGCCCTCGCGTGCCCGGCGCCGAGGGGGGCGTGGCCGGCATTGTCGAGAACAAGGGCGGCATCGGCCTGTCGCGCTACACCGACGACTACATGCTTCCGGGCATTCGGTTCGTTCCGGTTGTGTCCGAGGAGGGCGGGGAGCCCGTCTATCCAGATCTGTACACGACCCAGAGCCGCGACTATCCGTTCGTCTTCACGCAGAGCTTCTGGTACAAGGTCGAAGAAGGCGTGCCGATGAACGAGATGTGCTACGAGTTCCTGAGATATGTCCTCAGCTATGAGGGCCAGGAAGCCGTCATGAAGGACGGCAAATATCAGCCGCTGACCGCCGAGGTCTGCAACGAGATGCTCGAAAAGCTGGAAGCCGTGCGCTACGGCTATTGACACCCCGAAGGGAGCGCCACCCGCGGCGCAGCCCTGTTTGAAGAAGCGAATTGGCCCCGAATATGGACGAAGGCCGCGGCACATTGCCGCGGCCTTCGTCGCGCCGCATGATGCG
>JAUNPI010000239.1 GCA_030536875.1 Clostridia bacterium | reverse complement strand
TCACCTGCACGTGGGCGTCGGCGTGATTTACAACCGCCTGCCCGAGGGCGGAAAGGGCCGCAAGGCGCTCGACACCCTGACCGATGTCTGCGTGCTGCTCGTGGCGATCTTTATGATCAAGGTCGGCTTTGACTACTGTATTTCTCTCGCTGAAAAAGGCGGCAAGCTGCCGATGACCCAGTGGCCGGTTTGGGTGCAGTATGTGTCCATCCCGATTTCCGGCGTGATCATGATGTTCGATTCCATTCTGTTCCTGACCGGCGTTCTCAAGCCGGATGACACCATCTTCTCGGACAAGATGGACGATCCGATGGAACAGGCGCGCGCGATGAAGAAAGCTCAGGAAGGGGGCAACGAGTGATGGATTTGACGATGTTGGCGAGCATTGCCCTGCTGGGCGGGTTTATCGTGCTCATGCTGCTCAAGGTTCCGGTATCCTTCTCTTTGATCCTTTCGACGATTGCCTCCGCGCTCATCTTCAAAAGCCAGGTGATCACCGCGCTGGTCGCCAGCGGCCGCTACGATCTGATTAGCGCCGTCGTCATCCAGCTGCAGGACGTCGTGACCAACATGGTCAAGGGCGTCGACTCGTTCTCGCTATTGTCGATCCCGTTCTTCATCCTCGCGGGCGAAATCATGGGAACCGGCGGCATTTCCGAGCGCCTGATCGCGTTTGCGAACCTGCTGGTCGGCTGGATGCCGGGCGGCTTGGCGATGGTCAACTGCGTGGCGTCCATGTTCTTCGGCGGCATCTCCGGTTCCGCCGTGGCGGACGTCTCCTCGCTGGGCACCATGCTCATCCCGATGATGAAAAAGCAGGGCTATGACGACGATTTCTCCGTCGGCATCACGGTCACCTCGGCCTGCCAGGGCGTTCTGATTCCGCCGAGCCACAACATGGTCATCTACGCGCTGGCGGTTTCCGGCGTGGCCTCCGTCTCCATCGCTCAGCTCTTCATGGGCGGCATGATTCCCGGCATCCTGCTGGGCCTGGCGCTGATGGTGATGTGCTACATCCTCGCCAAGCGCCGCAATTATCCCGTCAGCGAGCGCGTCCCGAAGGGCCAGAAGATGAAGGTCGTGCTCGACGGGCTTCTGCCGCTGGGCACGATGATCATCATCCTTGGCGGCGTGTCCTTCGGCATCTGCACCGCAACGGAGGCCGCGGCCATCGCGTGCGTCTACGCGTTCATCGTTTCCTTCTTCATCATCCGCGACGTGAAGCTCACGGCGATGGGGAAGATCCTGCGCAACAGCCTCAAGACGCTGGCGATCGTGCTCACGCTCATCGCCGCCGCGAAGGCCTTTGCGGGCATGATGGCGATGCTTCGCATCCCCGCCGCGATCACCAATGCGCTCATCGGCATCACGGACAACAAGTTCATCCTGCTGCTGATCATCAACGTGCTGCTGCTGGCGCTGGGCTGCGTCATGGATATGGCGCCGCTCATCCTGATCATGACCCCGATCCTCGCGCCGGTCTGCATCACGCAGCTGGGCATGCACCCGGTTCACTTCGGCGTCATGCTGATCTTCAACCTCGCCATCGGCCTGTGCACGCCGCCCGTCGGCTCCGCGCTGTTCGTCGGCTGCGCCATCGGCAAGACGAAGATCGAAAAGACCTCCGTCAACATGCTGCCGCTCTACGCGGTCATGGTCGTCATGCTGCTGCTGATCACCTATGTGCCGGCGATCTCCATGACGGTCCCGCTGATGATGAACTGATCGCTCGCTTTTTTCCAAGGAGCTCGCCGGAAGGCGGGCTTCTTTTAATAGTGCGCCCGGCGGCGCACGTTTCTAAAGGGTGAGAGACCCGAATCCACCCGGT
>JAUNPI010000073.1:1386-12977 GCA_030536875.1 Clostridia bacterium | reverse complement strand
CCTCGTGGCCCACGACAGGGGTGCCGATCACGGTGCCGCTCAAATGCAGTGTGTTAATGACGTTTTCCATTGTACGTCCTCCTCTTCATCATGTCATGTTGATGGATCGTCAGCCTTGGATTTGCCGCGCGCCGCTCACGCCGCCGCATCGGGCGTCGGGGCCGGCGCGGGCTCCGGCGTACACGGATGCTGCTTTCCGGTGTGGTCAATCCATGTTTCACCCTCCAGCAGCAGCTGCGAAACCGGAATTATTTTGTAACCCGCCTGCGTGTAATATTCAAGGATCTTCGGAAGCGCCTCCAAGATGTATTTGGAGTCGTTATGGAAGAGCACGATATCGCCGGGGTTAACCGCCTTGGTGCATTGGCGCACCATGTTATCCGTTCCTAGGTTCTTCCAGTCGAGCGAGTCCACGTTCCACTGCACGCATTCGTAGCCCTCTTCCCGGCTTACGCGCACAACCAAGTCGTTGTATTCGCCGTATGGCGGGCGAAACAGGGTCGTCGGTTTGCCTGTGATGGACTCGACCAGATCACTGGTCTTTCTGAGCTCCTCGCGAATCTGCGCGGCGCTCAGCTGCGACATGTGCGGATGCGTCGCGGAATGGTTGCCAACTTCATGCCCCCTTGCCACCAGTTCCTGCACGAGCTCCGGGTATTTTTCCGCCCAGAACCCGACCAGAAAAAAGGTCGTCTTGACGTCGTATCGGTCGAGGATATCGAGAATTCCCTCCGTGTTGGCGCTTCCCCACGCCGCGTCAAAGCTGATGGAAAGCACCTTTTCTTCTGTATCAACGTTATACACTGGGAGTTCGCGCGTCGTCACCGCCGCCATCAGCGTCGCGCCGTCGTTCATGGACGTGTAGGCCACGAACACCGCCGCAAGGGCGATTACCGGCGCCAAGCGCTTTACGGCGAGCGAATCGAGGCGCAGTTTGTTCATCTGCATCGCCTCCACTCTTTCCTTCGCTCATTTGTATATGAGCCAAACGCTGCGTTTAGAACAGAAAGGAAAGCGGCGGGGCCTGTGCAGGAAGAACTACATCCATTAGACGAGTCTTCTTTCTATTTTCTTGCAAGAAAAAGAAGATTTCACATTCTCGCCTTAATCTTACGGGTCAGTCACACGCTTGGTTCACAATTGATCCGATAGGTTCGGCACATACGCCTTGCCATACAAAAAAATGGGCGCTTGCGCGCCCGCCTTCGCTTTTTTATTCCCTTCCATTTCCCTTGGCTGCCCTCAGCCCCGCAGATTCCTTTGCGCGACCACAATGGTGTATTTCTCCTGCTCGGCTCTCTCCCCGGTCGGCGCAAAGCTGTTCTTCCTCCAAAACGCTTCGCTCTGTCCATTCGTTTCCACATAACCCAGCCGGGCGCGCTGAAAGCCGGCCCTAGCCATCCTCTCAAGGCCGTCCCGAACGATCGCCGAACCCACGCCGCGCCCCTGATAGGCTGCCTCCACCATAAACAGCCCGATAAACGCCGTCCGCCTGTCGGGATAGCCGTCGACCCAATCCATCACGGCGATGAGCGTTTCCCCGTCGTAAAAGCCGAGGAAATGCTTGTCCTCCGCCGTTTTTCCCGGAGGCAGCGTGGTCAGGTCGCCCAAAACGCTCTCCCGCGTCGCCGGGCTGCTCATCGCTTCAAAAAACTGTGGATTTCCGCTATACAGCCGCAATATGGCGTCAACGTCCTGTCGCCCAAGCGGCCGTACGGCATAGCCGGCGCATGTCCCCTGAATTGCGCCGCCTTTTTTCTCCTCTTCCTTTTCTCGCTTGCCAAGCAGCGTGCCGTCGAGGTCAAAAAACATCGCTTTGATCATGGGTTTTCTCCTTCCAAAACGGCTGCCGCAGAAAGCCTTCTCTGCGGCAGCCGCCCGTTGTCCTATTGCTCAATGCGATAAAATCGCTTCCCGTTTTCTCTTGTGACGTCGCAGAGGTCCTGCGCGTCCATGCCGCGAAGCCCGGCGATGAATCGGCAGACATGCTCGACCAAAGCCGGCTCGTTGCGCCGCCCGCGCATGGGCTCCGGGGCCAGATACGGGCTGTCCGTCTCGATCATGAGCCTGTCCAGCGGCATATTCTTGGCCACCTCGTGCAGATGGACGGAGCGCGCAAGCGTCACCGGCCCGGCAAACGAGATCATGCACCCGAGGGAAAGGTAGACCTTGGCGCTCTCCCAGCTCGCCGAGCAGCAGTGGACGACGCACGGGGGCAGCCTATCCCTATGCGCGCGCAGCATGTCCATCGTGTCGCCGTGCGCGTCGCGGATGTGAAGGATGACCGGCTTGTCCAGCTCATAGGCAAGCTCAAGCTGACGGGCGAAGACGTCCTTTTGCACGTCCCTTGGCGAAAGGTCGTAATAGTAGTCCAGCCCGATTTCGCCCAGGGCGACCACCTTCTCTTCCTCCGTCAGCCACCGGGTCAAAGCGGGGATATCCTCCTGCCGAAAGTCCTTCGCGTCGTGTGGGTGTACGCCCACAGCGGCATAGATGCTCGCTTCGCGCCTTGCCAGCTCCACGCTCGCCTCGCTGGAGGGCATGTCCGCCCCGACGCATACGCAGAGCATGTTCCCCTGTCGCATGCGCGAGAACACCTCCTCGCGGTCGCTGTCAAAGCGCGCGTCGGTGGGGTGCGCATGCGTGTCGAACAGCCCCGAAAGCGTCGGCGCCGTGATCGGAACCGATGAATGATGTTTGCTCATCGTCTCTCCCCGGTCAGCCGATCTCGCAGCCGTCTTCCATGTCGCCCTCGACGGTCAGCAGCCTCAGCTTGCTGTCGTCGGCGCTGGCCGCGCACAGCAGCATGCCGTGAGACTCGATGCCGCGAATCTTGCGCGGGGCAAGGTTAGCCAGCAAAACGACCTTCTTGCCGACCATCTCCTCCGGCGTGTAGAATTTCGCGATGCCGGAAACGACGATGCGCTCCGTGTCTCCCACCTTGAGCGTGGACATGAGCAGCTTGTCCGCCTTGGGCACCTTTTCGCATTTGAGCACCTTCGCCACGACGAGCTGAAGCTTTTCAAAATCGTCAAACGCGATGAGATCCCGCTGCGTAAAGACGGTCTTCTCCTCCTCAGGCGCGGGCAGCTCATCCTTTTCTTTCTTTTCGTCCTTCTTCGCCTCGGCGATGGCCGCCAGGCGCTCCTGCTCGAGCTTTTCGAGCTCCTTGGCGACGTCGATGCGCGGGAAGAGCGCCTCGCCCTTGTGTACAACGCTGCACGGCTTCGCGCCGCCGAACGTCTTGATGGATTCCCACGTCTTCAGCCCCTCGTCCGTCACGCCGATCTGCTCGAAAATGCGTTCCGGCGTGCGCGGCATGGTCGGGGAGATGAGCACGGCGACGATGCGCGCGCACTCGAGCAGCACGTACATGACCGTGCCCAGTCGAGGGCGATCCGCCTCGTTCTTGGCGAGAATCCACGGCGTGGTCAGATCGATGTAGCGGTTGCACTCGCCCACCAGCTTCCAAATCTCGGTGAGCGCATTGGAAAACTGCAGGGCGTTCATGGCTTTCTCGACGCTCTTCCAGAGGCCTTCGGCCTGATCGATCAGCTTCCTGTCCAGCTCCGTGTACTCCGCCGGGGCCGGAACGACGCCGCCGAAGTATTTTTCGATCATGGCGACGCTTCGGCTGACAAGGTTGCCCAAATCGTTGGCAAGATCGGCGTTGATGCGCTTGATCAGCGCCTCGTTGCTGAATTCGCCGTCCGCGCCAAAGGGCATCTCGCGCATGAGGAAATAGCGCACGGCGTCGGAGGAATAGCGCTCGCAGAGCTTCACAGGGTCGACGACATTGCCCTTCGACTTGCTCATCTTGCCACCGTCGATGACCAGCCATCCGTGGCCGAAAACCTGCTTGGGCAGCGGCAACCCCAGCGCGTGGAGCATGATGGGCCAAATGATCGTGTGGAAACGGACGATCTCCTTGCCCACAAGATGGATATCCGCGGGCCAGTATTTTTTGTAGAGCGTGTCGTCCTCACTGCCATAGCCAAGCGCGTTGATGTAGTTGGTCAGCGCGTCAACCCAAACATAAACGGTATGCTTCGGGTCGAAGTCGACCGGAATGCCCCACTTGAGCGACGTTCTGGAGACGCACAAGTCCTGAAGGCCGGGGATCAGGAAGTTGTTGAGCATTTCCGCCGTGCGCGTGGGCGGCTGAATGAAATCCGGGTGAGCCTTGATGTAGTCGATGAGCCAATCCTGATACTTCGACAGGCGGAAGAAATAGCTCTCCTCGCGCGTCTTCTCCACCGGGCGGCCGCAGTCGGGGCAGCAGCCGTCCTTGAGCTGCAGCTCTGTCCAGAAGGATTCGCAGGGCGTGCAGTACCAGCCCTCGTATTCGCTCTTGTAAATGTCGCCCTGATCGTAGAGCTGCTTAAAGATTCTCTGAACGGATTTCACATGGCGCTCGTCCGTCGTGCGGATAAAGTCGTCGTATTCGACATCCATCAGCTTCCAGAGCTTCTTGATGCCCTCGACGATGTGATCGACGTATGCCTGAGGCGTGACGCCCGCCTCGTGCGCCTTGCGCTCGATCTTCTGGCCGTGCTCGTCCGTTCCGGTCAGAAAGAAGACGTCGTAGCCCGTCAGCTTTTTGAAGCGGGCCATCGTATCGGCCGCCGTGGAGCAGTAGCTGTGGCCGATGTGCAGGTTGTCGCTGGGGTAATAGATCGGCGTGGTAATGTAAAACTTGGGTTTCTCGCTCATGTCCTTCTCTCCTTTTCCTCAAAAAAACATCCCTCGCTTGCGCGAGGGACGATTGCTCGTGGTACCACCCTGTTTCGCAGAGGCGCAAAGCGCCCCTGCCTCTTTGCCCTGTAACGGTGGCTATCCGCCGCGCTTATTCATCGCGGGCGCTCCAAAGCCATGCCGAACGCCGCCGCACCGCCGGCTTTCACCTCTCCCGGCTCTCTTTAGGCGCGCTTTGCGTCCGCTCTCTTCTTCATCGCGATTCATATCGTCCTCATTATAGGGAAAGAAGGTCCGTTTGTCAAGACCCGGATACCTCCGACAAATATCTCTGCCAAACGATTCGCTCCACGTTCCCCTCCTCGTCCAGATAGTATGAAAGCTCCACGAATATTTCATACTTGTCCCCGACCGGGTAATAGTAATGGATGGCGTATCGCCCGTCGGCTTCCTTGCGGTATGTGCCGAATTGAACGCCCGCGGAATTGATGTTGTAGAGCAGGCGGTTCCCGTCCGCGTCCAGCGCCGCCTGACCCAGATCCTGGAACTGCTCCATAACCGCATCCGCGCTCATGCCGATCTTCGTCGTGCGCGGCCCGGTCATCTTTTCGTTTGTCGTGTCCAACGCATAGAGGACGGGGTTGTCGCCCTCCTTCTTGATCACAAAGCGAGCCGTTCCCCAGCTGTAGGTCGCCTCATAGCTCTCCATCGAGGGGTCGTATCCCTCTTCGGCGGCCAGCGGCTCATAGCTTTCCGGCGTTCCCCACGCCTTGGTGAACGTCTTATACGTCGTCTTGTAGAGCTCCATGTTGCGGAAGGTATCCTCCGCGCGGAACGTGCGCTTGAGGTTGCCCTCCACCTCATAGGTGACGACCATCTCATAGCTGATCTTGCCGTTTTCAGCCACGGCGATGGCGCGCAGCGTCGATTTGCCGATGGGCAGCTGGATCGGCTCCTCGTCGTTGTAAAGCGTGGATTCCGTCGTGGCCTGCCGCCCGTCTAGCGTGTAATAGATGGCCACAATTTCAGCGGCGTTCTTGTCGTCCTCGTCGCCGGCGCGCAAAGAGACCTTCGGCGCCTTTTTGTACTTGCCGGAAGCGTAATTGGCTTTCGGCGCGGCGGGCGTCGGGATGATGACGGTGTAATTCGCCGTAACCTGCTCGCTGGGCGTTCCGTTTTCCGTAAAGCCGATGGCCTTGACGGTCATTTTGCCCTCCGGAATGTGAATCAGCGTGCCTTCGGTGTAAATCAGCCCGGCCTCCGAGGGATCCGTTCCGTCGATGGTATAGTAGACGGTCTGCCCCTCCGGAATGGCGATGGTCAGATCCTTTTCCTCGTTGTATAATCCGGCCTCCCACGAGAAGGAGGGGGCTTCCGGCGTGTATTCGCGCAGCATGACCTCAAACTCCTGCGTGCTCGTCGCATTCTCGGCGGCGACGCGCATGAGCGCGAGCGCCTCGGCGTTGTATCCCTGCTGCTGATAGATCCGTATCAGGTTGCGGTATGCGCTCGGATGCGCAGGCGCAATGTCGCCGATCAGCGATTGGTAAATCGCAATCGCCTCGTCCGTCCGCCCAAGCTCCGTATAGGCCTGCGCGGTCAGGATGAGCGCGTCGACATTTTCCGGCTCCCTCTCGATGGCCACGCCCAGCGGCTCCAGCGCGCGGGTGAAATATGCCTGCTCGATCAGCTGCCGCCCATAGGTGATGTAAGCGTCCGTGCGCGCGATCGACCAGCCCCACTGGGCCATCAGCTGCTGGCCGCTCTCGGAGCCGAACAGGATATAGCCGCAGGCGGAGCCCACGAACAGAATGACCAGCAGCATGGCAAAGACAATATGCCTGAGCCTCTTGTGGGATTTTTGATAGATCGGCGGCGTAAGCATCACAGGGCGCGCGTCGACCTTCCTGCGGATGTGGTCGGGCGCGTGGCGCACATGGCGCACGTCCGCCTGTTCCCTCTGCTGCTGCCTGTGCAGCCCAATGGGCATGCGGCTTCCCTGCGGCCTTTCGTCTCTGGCGCCTTTGGCCTCCCTCTCCGGGGTGGATGCCGTGCCGCGGTTTTGTGTTTGTTCTCTTCTGTGCTTGATCATCTCCTGATCCGGCGCGACGCGGCGTGCCACACGCACGCGTTTGGCGTCCTCCGGGATGCCGGCCTCCTCCTGCCTGCGCCTCGCAGTTCTCTGCACGGCAGAGCAGCTTGGGCAGACGCGCGCGGTATCCGGCAGTTCCCGACCACAGTTTGGACAAATCACGTCAATAGTTCCTCCTTGAAATGCGGGTTACAGATGCGTTTGATACGATTCTCAAATGAAAAATGGCTAGGGGCTCGTTGCGCGTCCATCTCGTCAAAGCCGTTTGAGGGATTCATAATAGGGATCGCCCGCAAACTCGCGCTCGGGCGGGCGGTCGCCGCCAAGGGCGTCGATGGCGCTGACAATCTCGACATAGTCCAAGTAGTTCACGTCCTGCTCCTCCGCCGCCGCGTAGAGCGCAGGCAGCGCGCGCTCGTCGCCAAGCTTGGCCAAATAGGAAGCGAAAAGCGCGCGTCTGTCCTGCGCGTGTGCAAAGCGCTCCATGATGAGCGCATAAATCCGCTCGTCGCCCGGGAAATTGCTGAGCACATCCGCAAAGATGTCCCTCGCCGCGTCCGTCGCCCGCGGCAGCGCTTCCAGAATCGGGGCGACCGCCGCCTCGCCCATCGCCGTCAGGGATTCGGCGCACATGTCGCCCACCTCGTCCGGCTCCTTCAGCGCGGCAATATAGTCGATATAGGCGCTCATGGGGCGAACGCTCTCCAATTCGCGCAGCAGCGAAATCGCCGTCATGCGCCGCTCTCCCTCGCCCTGCTGGGCAAGAGGGCAGAGCGCTTCCTCCGCCGCCTCGCCCAGCGCGGTGATGCGTTCCAGCAGCAGATCGGGCAAAGGAACCCTCTCGTCGATATACTGGCACATCCACTTAACGAGCATGCCCGCGTCGCTATATTGCTCAAAATAACGTTCCGGCCGCTTTCCGTCCAGCCAATCGGCGGGCTTTTTTAAAAACTCCATATAGATATCGGGCATCATGCTCTCAATCACGTCCATGTTGTTTTTATATTTTGCGCCGTTGCGCTTCACCCATGCGGCGGCGTAGCGCTCAAATTGCTTGTCGAAATCGATGCATTTCATGCTGCTCTCCTCCTGTATGCTGCCAGTCTCCGGCCCGTCGCTCGGCTTCTTTCTTAGCTTCTTTTTCGGCCATCGCGCGGCAAATGCGCTTCATGTACAGCCGGCAAAGCCTCGGGGAAACCCTCCAACGCCTTGCGGCGGCCTTCTCGTCCAGCGTCATGCCCTTTTGCCTGTGATACAGCGTCTCCAGCGCCGCAGCCGCGGCGTTTGCCCTGCGTTCCCGTTTCGGCGTCTCGTATTTTTCCACATAGGGAATCCACATCGCCAAAACAGTCTCGGCCGCGTCCGGGAACCGGGCACAAAGCGCGTCGCTCACCCTCTGCACGACCTCGCTCGCATAGGCGCCGACGGGCCGGCTTACAACGCCTCCCGCGGCGAGAGAGCAAAACCGGCCTCTCACATCCATCTCGCAGTGTTCGGCTTCCCCCATTTTCTCGAGCGTGCGCAGAATCGCCCACTTCAAGCTGTCCGCAATCTGGGCGTCCGTCATCGCGTCAAGGAGCACGTTGCGCGCCTCTTCCGTGCCCAAGTTGCTCATCGCTATGACCGCAAGCGCATCCCCATATTTCCCCGCCATACGCGAGCGGAGCGCCCATTCGGCGATGCGGCAGAGCTCTCGCCCTTTCTGCTCGTCACCGCGCAGCTGCTCCTCATTGGTAAAGAGCACGGAAACCAAGCGCGACACACGCCTCACCGCCTCCGCGCTGGGAACGTCCGTCCCCATGATCAGGCGCTCGCGCGGCGCGCACGTTTGGCCCGACGCCATGTCTTCCTGCTCTTGGCGCGCAAGGCGGTATATCGCCTGCGCGACGGTGTCCTCCGGCTTGAGCACGCACAGGTGGCCAAGGAGGCGTCCCGCCTCTTCGGCGCGCCCCAGATTGAGCAGCGCGCAGCTCCTGATCATCATCGCCTGCACGTCATACAGCTTCCTTCTCAAAGCCCTTCCGGTAAGCAGCAGCGTCAGGTGATCCTCGCCCAATTTGGCGCTTTCGGACGCCGTGTTCAAGAGATCCCTGACCTCTTTGGCGCGCAGCGCCGCCAAATACAGCGCCCGGCGCGCCGCCTCTGCGTCGCCGTCGCTTCGGTGGAGCTCCGCCATCACGCACAGCGGCTGAGCAAGCTGCGGCGCACGCCTGTGCGCCTCACGCGCGCAGATCATCGCCGTCTCGATGTTCCTCTGCGAAAGGTAACAGCTGGCAAGCAGCGTATAGGCATGCGCTTTGGGCGCCAGCGTCACGGCGTGGCGCAGCGTCCGGATGGCGGCATGGATTTTTCCCGCTTGGATGCGTTGAACCGCCCGGCGCTCAAGCTCTATGACGCGTCCCCTTTGGGAGCGCGGCGCCGGATGTTCAAGATTCATCCGGATCTGCCGCTCCAAAAAAGAGGCCGCCTCCGGGGGCACGCTGCCGTCTCCTTCCTGCAAAAAGTGCTCGAAATAGGAAACCGCGCGCTGAATATCCTGCTGTTGAAAGCTTTCCAGCGCCAAACTGAACAGCGCGAAAGCGCGGTGCCTTCCGCCAAGGCGCACCACGCGCAGGTAAGAGCGCGCAGCCTCCTCCTCGCAGCCCATCTCGTCGTACGTCTTGGCCAGCTCGAGCTCAATATCCTCTTGGAGACCGTATTGCTCTTTCGCGCGCCAGAGCAGTGCCATCGCCTCTTCATATCTTCTGCTCATTCTGTGTTCCAACGCGCGCCGCAGCAAATACTCCGGCGAGCGCTTCAGCGGAACCACATTGCCCATGACACCCCTCCTTCGCCTTGCGCGGGGCGGGCGCTATGCCCGTTCCCCGCCGTCCGCCGCTTCGATCAGCCCTTCCAGCTCTTCTCCGGTGAAGGCATAGCGTTTGCGGCAAAAATGGCAGCTCACCTCGCAGCCGCCCTGCTTTTCGATCATGTCTCGAATCTCGTCTTCGCCCATCGACAGCAGCACGCGTTCAATGTATTCGCGGGAGCAGTCGCATGTGAGCGACAGCGGAATCTCCTCCAGAATGTCCGGCTCGAGCCCCCTGAAGCACCCAGAGACGATCTCCTCCAGCGTCATCTCTCGCAGCATCTGGGAGATGGCGGAAAACAGCTCCGCACGGATTTCCAGCGCGCTCAGCAATTCCTCCGAGCAGCCCGGCATCGCCTGAATCAGGATGCCGCCCGCCGAAAGGATCTCCTCGCCCACCAGCGTGCCCAGCGCGCAAAGCGACGGCGTCTGCTCCGACTCGAGGTAGTACATCGCGAAATCCTCCGCAATCTCGCCGGAGACGAGGTTCACCCGTCCGATATACGGTTCGCCAAAGCCATAGGAACGCATAACCGTCAGCTGCCCATCCTTGCCCAGCGCGCCGCCGACGTCGAGCTTGCCGTTCGGCTTCAGCTTCAGTTCAACCTCCGGATGCTCGATGGTCACCTTGACGCGGCCGTCCGCCCCTGCGACGGCGCACATCGGGCCCGCCGGTCCGCCGCCGTTGATCGTGACGGTGATGCGGTCGCCCTCGCTCTTGAGGTTTGCGCCCATGATCGCCGTCGCCGCGATCATGCGCCCCATCGCCGCGCTGCACGTGTTGCTGGCATGGTGAATATCCCGCGCCTGCTGGGCCATACGGGTCGTATCGCAAAGAAACACGCGCGCCTGACCGCCCATCAGCGTCAGGCGCAGCAGTCTCGATTTTCCGCTTTCCATCGCCTTTTCCAAGGTTCATTTCCTCCTCTTTTCTCAAGCAATCAGGCTTGCGCCTTCACAGGGGCTTTTCCGCCGCGAAATGGATTCTCAAATCCTCCGCGCGCGGCGCGTCCATGCGCATTTCGCCGTATCTCTCGATGCGCCCGAATCCCGCCTCGGTCAGCCACGTCACAAGCTCCTGCTCGCTGTGCGCGCGCTGGCGATGCGTCTCCCGAAAACGGCGGTAACGGCCGTCCTCCTCCCTGACAAAAAACGTGACGTCCATCGTGACGACGTGGTTCTCCCGGTTCAGCCGGTTTTGCCAGAGCGTGGTCACGCCCTCCCGCTCCTCGCCGAAAAAGGCGTCGCCCATCGTGTCCTCCAGCTTATGCCGGGTGGAGCAGTCGAAGCACAGCCGCCCGCCCGGCACAAGCGCCTCGTAGGCCGAGGCAAAGAACGCGCGCACATCCGCCTCATGTGTCAGGTAATTGATCCCGTCGCAGGTCGCCATCACGGCCCCTGCGCGGCGCGTGAGCCGAAGCTTGCGCATGTCTTGGCGCACGAACACGCAGCTGACACCCCATGCGCGCGCCTTTTTCTCCGCCCTGCGCAGCATGGCGCTGGACAGATCGATTCCCGTCATCGCGATTCCCTCTCGCGCAAGTCGAACCGTGAGGCTGCCCGTGCCGCAGGCGCATTCCGCCGCCCGCGCGGGCAGCGTTCCATCCGTTCCCCTCAGAAGGGTCAGGTAGTAGGCCGCCCACGCGTCGTAATCAAAGTCATCCATGAGCGTATCATATACGCCCGCAAAGTCGTCGTACATCCGTCATTCCTTCTCTTTTCGCCGGTGCGCGACCATGCCGCCGATTCGCCCGGTCTCCTTGGCGGAGAGCCCGGCCCAGCCGACCTCGAGCACACGCCCGAGCAGCCCCGCCTCCTCGGCGGCGCGGTATTTGCTGCGCTCCCGCTCGGTCGGCGGCGTAAAGCCCTTGTACATATCCTCACCTCCCGCATCAGCATCCCCTGCGCGGGCGGCTTTCATGCCTCAGGCCTCGTCGTCGTCCTCTTCCTCGTCCT
>JAUNPI010000073.1:0-1376 GCA_030536875.1 Clostridia bacterium | reverse complement strand
GCCCATATTGACGCTCGCGCCTTCGATATGCGGGTTGAGATACTTGTCAAAAATGCCGTTGGCTACGGAGGCGTAGATCAGCCGCGACAGGGAAAAACCAAACAGCAGATAATACAGCGAAACCACAAGCACCATGATTCCGTTGCCCACATACATGCCGATAAACAAAATGGCGATTGGAATAAAGGTCACCAGCCGGGCAAGCAGCATATGCGGCAGCCGGGCCGCCGCCATCAAAAACGCGTTCTTGACGAGATCCTTGAGGCGCAGCTCATAGCCCACCATCAGCGGATAGAGCAGCGGCAGCATCAGCGCCCAGATCAGCGTTGCGGAAAGCACGATGATCAGCGGCACAATCATCAGCACATTGTAAGAGGCCATCTGCCCATAATACGCGATCGCCGTATACGCCAGTATCGGCACCAGCGCCGTGATCACGGAAATGGACAGCGCCTGCTTCCAGTTGGACTTAAAGGCATCCTTAAAATCGGAGAACAAAAACGCATGCTGATCGCGGGCCCAGTTGCGCATGATATACGCCGCGCCCGCCGAGGACGGCCCCGTGATCGCCACGCAGGGAATCAGCCCCAGCAGCCACATCGTCAAATAGCTGGCCATCGCGTTCATCAGCTCCGCCGTGCCGTTCTCCTGCTCAAGCAGCGCGGCCGCATCGATGCTCTGAATGGCGGCAAAGTTGATGTACGTCCACAGCAGGAAGGGCACCCAGAAGACGATCTGGAGCAGATTGACCTTGATCAGATCGAAAAAGTGGTCCTTCAGCACGAGAAAGAACAGCGAAATACGGTTTTTCGGCATGTCCATCTCGCTGTAATCCTTCTGTCCGGCCTTGCCGTAATACAGCCTGTCAAAAATTCCCATAGTGCCTCTCTCCTTTTCGCCTTAGCCTTGTTTGCCTCATTCCCGGCATGCGACAAGGCGGGTAAACAGCGCGAGCCCGGGAAGCAAAGCCTCCTCGTCAAAATCAAACGTAGCGGCATGCAGCGGGCTTGTGTGCGTCTCGTCCATACATCCACAGAAGACGAACGCCCCCGGCGCGCTGAGCTGATAGTAGGAAAAATCCTCGGCGGTCATGCGGGGATGCGCCTGTTCAAAGCGTTCCCCCACGATGGTGCGAATGCGGTCCGCCTCCGCAGGGTCATTCTCCACGCAGGGATAGTAGACCCTTTTGATCATCTCCGTCTGTGTGCCAAAGGCCGCGTCAACCGCCGCGATGTCCGCTCGCATGCGCTCCTCAAGCCCCTCGTAGACGCGGTTGGAAAACGTGCGGACGATGCCCTCCATCTGCGCCGTCGCGGCGAGGATATTCCTCTGCTCGCCCGCGTGCACGCGCCCGACGGTGATGAGCGCCTGCTGGC
>JAUNPI010000072.1:5825-12990 GCA_030536875.1 Clostridia bacterium | reverse complement strand
CGGCGAGAAGTTTTACTATCTGACGCTGGGCGTGCCCAGGCTTTCCGGCGCGCAGGACCAGCTTCCGGTTACGCTCTCGGAGCGCCTGCTCGACGGGGCGATGCTCGCGGACGGCGACCGTTTGGCCATCGAAGGACAGGTGCGCTCTTATAACAAGATCATCGAGGGCGCGGGCCGCCTGCTGATCACGGCGTTCGCTCAGCGCATCGTAGAGCCGGACGAGAGAGAGAACCCGAATCAGATTCAGCTGACGGGCACCCTGTGCAAGGCTCCGGCTTACCGCACCACGCCCTTTGGCCGTGAGATCGCCGACATGATGCTGGCTGTCAACAGGGCCTACGGCAAGAGCGATTACATCCCCTGCATCACGTGGGGACGCAGCGCGCGCTTTGCGGCCAAGCTCTCCGTCGGCGATAAAATCACGCTGACAGGCAGGCTCCAGTCCCGCGCGTATCAAAAGCAGATGCCGGACGGCACGGTCGTAGAGAAGACGGCTTATGAGGTTTCCGTGGGCCATTTGGAGCTGCTTGACGGCGAGCAAAATGCTCAGGTGAGGCCGCAGGCCTCCGCCTTTCGCCACGAGGCTGCGGCTCCCCAGCAGTGACGAGGACAAAGAGTAACCCAAAAACGCAAAAAAGACGGCGGCAGTTTTGGCACGCCGCCTTTTTTTCTTTGCCGCTTTGTGCTATAATGCGGAGGAAGAAATGATCGGCGGAGGTTGCGTATGCAAAGCGAGCTTATGAAGAGCGAACAGGTGACGGCGCTGGCGGAGGCCATGCTGACGCTGGAGACGGGGGATGAGGCGCTGCGTTTTTTTGAGGATATCTTCACCATTCACGAGCTGCAGTCCGTCGCCCAGCGGCTCGCCGTTGCGCGCCTGCTCAAACAGAGGGTCACCTATCAGGAGATCGCCGAGCGAACCGGCGCGAGCACGGCGACCATCAGCCGTGTGAACCGATGCCTCACCTATGGCGCAGGGGGCTACCAGCTCGTGCTTGCCAGGCTCAAAGAGCGCGCGGATACCGAGGAATAAGAGGGAAGACCATGAATTTAAACGATCTCAACAGGGAACAGCGGCTCGCGGCGGAAACGCTTGAGGGGCCGCTTTTGGTGCTGGCCGGGGCTGGATCCGGCAAGACGCGCGCGCTGACCTATCGCGTTGCCAATCTGCTTTCGCAGGGCGTGACGCCGTGGTCGATTATGGCCATCACGTTTACCAACAAGGCCGCCGCGGAGATGCGCGAGCGGATTGAGAAGCTTGCCGGGGAATCGGCGGCGGAGGTTTGGGTGTCGACCTTCCACTCCGGCTGCGCGAGAATCCTGCGCAAGGACATCGAGAAGCTGGGGTATACGCGCTCGTTTACCATCTATGACGACGACGACCAGCAATCCGCGCTCAAGGAGATCTTAAAGCGGCTCAACATCGACGAAAAGTTTCTGCCCCCGCGCGAGATTAAGGCAAAGATATCCGACGCGAAAAACAAGCTGCTCGGCCCGCAGGAATGGTTTGCCCAGAGCGAGAGGGATTACCGCTGCCAGATGGTGGAGGAGATCTACAGCGCATACGAGGAGAAGCTGAAAAGCTCCAATGCGCTCGACTTTGACGACCTGATCGTCAAAACGCTTGAGCTGCTCACGCTGCATCCGCCCGTGCTCGACTATTATCAGCGCCGCCTGCGCTACATCCACGTCGACGAATATCAGGACACCAACTACGCGCAGTATATGCTTGTGCGCCTGCTCGCCCAACAGAGCCGGAATCTATGCGTCGTCGGCGACGACGACCAGTCCATCTACGGCTGGCGAGGCGCGGATATCCGTAACATTTTGGACTTTGAAAAGGATTTCCCGGATGCGACGGTCATCAAGCTCGAGCAGAATTACCGCTCCAGCGCGAACATACTCGACGCCGCCAATCAGGTCATCGCCCACAACGAAAAACGCAAGGACAAGGCACTGTGGACGCAGCAGGGCCCCGGCGAGGCGATCAAGCTCTATCGTGCGGGCGACGAGCGGGAGGAGGCGGCATGGATCTGCCAGCAGATCCGCAGGCTCGGCGCGCAGGGGGAGGATGCCTCGCGCTTTGCCGTGCTCTACCGCACCAACGCGCAGTCCCGCGTGATTGAAGAGGCGTTTGTTCAGTCCGGCATCAAATATAGGATGTACGGCGGCCTGCGGTTCTACGACCGCAAGGAGGTCAAGGATATCTTGGCCTATCTTCGGGTCATGATCAACCCGGCGGACGACGTATCCCTCCGCAGGATCATCAATGTGCCCAAGCGTGCCATCGGCGATACGACGGTGGCGGAGCTCGCGCGCCACGCGCAGCAGGAGGGCGTGCCGCTTTTGACGGCGTGCATGGACATGCCGGACAGCCTCGCCAGCCGCGCGAGGAAGAGCGTCGAGCGGTTTACCGAACTGATCATGAACCTCACGATGCTCGCCGAGACGATGAAGCTGACAGAGCTGGTGCAGTATGTGATCGATACGGCCGGGCTGGAGAGCCAGTATGCCAAAGAGGACAGCGACGAGGCGCGCTCGCGCGTGGAGAACATCCGCGAATTTGTCGGCGCGGTTCAGGAATTCGAGGAAAAGGCGGACAGCGCGACGCTTTCGGACTACCTGGAGAACGTGGCGCTGGTATCCGATCTGGACGCGATGACCGAGGACGGCGGCGCGGTCACGATGATGACGCTGCACAGCGCCAAGGGCCTCGAGTTTCCCAACGTGTTTATGGTCGGCATGGAGGAAAACCTCTTCCCGTCCATGCGCAGCCGCGACGATCAGGCGCGCATGGAAGAGGAGCGCAGGCTGTGCTACGTCGGCATCACGAGGGCAAGGGAGAGGCTGTTCCTTTCGCACGCGTCGCGGCGGATGCTCTACAACCAAATGCAGTTTAACGACCGTTCGCGCTTTATCGACGACATTCCCGCGCGCGTGATGGAGGACGTCTCCAAGCAGATCGAAGACGCGGGGCGCGGCGGCAGGGGCTATGGACAGGGGGGCTGGCAAAGCGGACAGTGGCGCCAGCCTGCATGGAGCCACGCCAGCTCTTTTGGCAAAAATGAGCGGCAGAGCGGCGCATGGGCGCCCAAGGCGGCGGACAGAGCGGCGATGCCCGGAGGAAAGAGGCAGAGCCTGAACGGCTGGAGCCGCGGCAGCGGCATGGGCATGGGATCGAGCGAGACGCTCGGCGGAAGGACGGTTGCCGGCGTGCAGCGCGGAATGGGAGAGACGGGCGGCGCGCGAGGGCAGGAAGGGCCGAAAATCGTGCGTTCCGCGGCGGAAAACTATGCAAAGCCGTCGATCTATGCGCCGGGCGACCGCGTGCAGCACGGCAAATTCGGAGAGGGATCCGTCATCCGCGTGCGCGGGGAGGGATCGGACGCGCGGGTGATGGTTCGCTTTGACGACACGCGCGTGGGCGTCAAGGAACTGGCGGTGGCCATCGCGCCGCTGATCAAGATAGGGGGAGCATGATGGAGGACTTGCAGCGCATGCGCGAGCTGGTTGACCGGCTGAACGCCGCGTCGCGGCAATACTACGATTTAAACACGTCGATGATGTCCGACGACGAGTGGGACGCCATGTACGCCGAGCTGCGCGCGCTGGAGGAGAAGACGGGGGAACGGCTGGCCGACTCGCCCACGCGGCGCGTGGGCGGCGAAATCATGGAGGGCTTTGAGCAACACAGGCATATTGCGCGCCTTTGGAGCATGGACAAGGCCCAGAGCGAGGAGGAGATTCTCGCATGGGCCCAGCGCTGCCGGAAGCTGACCGAGCAGGCGGGCAACCTGCCGCCGAACGAATACTGCGTCGAATATAAGCTGGACGGACTGACGCTCAACCTCACCTATGACGGCGGGCGTCTCGTGCAGGCGGCCACGCGCGGCGACGGAGAAGTGGGCGAGGCGATTTTGCCGCAGGCGATGACCATCGCC
Source organism: Clostridia bacterium (assembly GCA_030536875.1). GTDB lineage: Bacteria > Bacillota > Clostridia > Christensenellales > Aristaeellaceae > Ventricola. Next base: position 9,049 of record JAUNPI010000072.1, on the reverse strand, counting down.
AGCATTCCTCTTGCAATCCCGTTCACCGGGCGCATGGAGGTGCAGGGCGAATGCATCATGCGCCTTTCGCAGCTGGCCAAGTACAACGAGACGGCGAAGGAACCCCTCAAAAACGCGCGCAACGCCGCCGCGGGGGCGCTGCGAAACCTCGATCCGAAGGTCACGGCGAGCCGCCATCTCGACGCGCTGTTTTATCAGGTGGGCTATATCGAGGGGCGCAGCTTTGCCACGCAGCAGGAGATGCTGGATTTCCTCAGGGCAAACGGCCTTTCGGTCAGCCCGTTTGCCGAGAAGGCGAAGACGATCGAGGATGCGCTCGCATGCGTTGGCAGGGTTGAGGAACAGCGGGAGACGCTGGATTTTCTCATCGACGGCGCGACGATCAAGCTGACCGACATGCGCACGCGGGAGGTGCTGGGCAATACGGACAAATTCCCGCGTTGGTCGATTGCCTTTAAGTTTCCGGCGCAGGAGACGGTCACGACGCTGGAGCATGTCTCTTGGGAGCTGGGGCGCACGGGCAAGCTGACGCCGCTTGCGCACCTTGCGCCGGTGGATATCTGCGGCGTCACGGTTCGGCGGGCGACGCTCAACAACTATGGGGATATCTGCCGCAAGCGCGTGCGCGTGGGCAGCGAAGTCTGGGTGCGCCGTTCCAACGACGTGATTCCGGAGATCATGGGCGTCGTTTGGGAAGGGGAAGGCGAGCCGCCGGAGACCGACATCGAGCCGCCCGCGGTATGCCCGGCTTGTGGAGGGCCGCTCACCCAGCGCAGGGCGCACATCTTCTGCATGAACCGGCAGACGTGCCGCCCGCAGGCCATCGCGCGCATGGCGCACTTTGCCTCCCGGCAGGGGATGGACATCGAAAGCTTCAGCGAGAAGACGGCGGAGCTGTTTTATGACAAGCTGGGCGTGCGCTCGGCGGCGGACCTGTACGTGCTGCGCAAGGAAGAGATGGTGGAGCTCAGAGGCTTTGGCACGAAGAAGGCGGACAAGCTGCTCGCCGAGCTTGAAAAGAGCAAGGATTGCGAGCTCGATGCCTTTCTCTTTGCCATCGGCATTCCGAACATCGGCAAAAAGACGGCGCGCGACCTGATGGAACACTTTGGCACGCTTGAAGCGCTGATGGACGCCACGCGCGAGGAGCTCATCGGCCTTGAGGACGTGGGAGAGATTGTCGCGGGATCGATCACCGAGTTTTTCGAGCTGCCGGACAACCGCGCGTTTGTGGAGCGGCTGCTTTCGGCCGGAATTTGCCCCAAGGTCAGCGCCAGAGAGGATGCGGGAACGCTCTTTGCGGGGATGACGTTTGTTTTGACCGGAACATTGCCCACGCTCACGCGCGCGCAGGCGGAGGAGATCATCACGAAAAACGGAGGTAAGGCGACGGGCAGCGTTTCCAAGAAGACGAGCGTCGTGCTCGCCGGGGAGAGCGCGGGCAGCAAGCTGCAAAAGGCGCAGACGCTGGGCGTGCGAATCGTAGACGAGGCGCAATTTCTCTCTTGGGTTCAAAGCGGAAAGATAGACGAGGCGGCAAACGCACAAAATGAGGCATAAACGGGCTCAAACGAGGGCCTCAAGGCTTCCTTTTTGAAAATTCCCGTGGTATAATACACCAGCAAAGGAGTGAACGGGCTGTGAAGAGCATGACGGGCTATGGGCGCTGCAAGCTCGAAGAGGACGGGCGCGAGATGACCGTGGAGGTCAAGAGCGTCAACCATCGCTTTCTGGATATCTCCTGCCGGTTGGCGCGACACCTGTCGTTTCTGGATGAAACCGTGCGCTCGGGCGTGAGCGCGCGCCTTGCCAGAGGCCATGTCGACGTGTTTGTCAGCTATGCCAATCAGAGGGAGGACGCCAAGGAGGTGCGCGTGGATACGGCGCTGGCGCAGGCCTATCGCCGGGCATACGAGCAGCTGGGCGCGGCGCTGGGCAAGGACGCGGACATTCCCCTTTCGGAGTACGCGCGTATGCCGGACGTGCTCACCGTACAGGAGCGTGAGGAGGATCAGGACGCCGTGCGCGCGCTGTTTAAACGGGCTTTGGACGGCGCGCTGACCGAGCTTTGCGCCATGCGCGAGCGCGAGGGGGAAAACCTGCGGCGCGACGTGCTGGAGAAGGCGGACAACCTCGAGGCGCTGCGCGCCCAAATTGCGCTGCGCGCGCCGCTGGTGGTTGCCGAATACCGTGACAAGCTGCGCCAGCGCATCCTAGCTCTGACCGAAGGGGAGATCGACGAGGCGCGGATGGTGACCGAGGTAGCCATCTTTGCCGACCGTGCGGCGATCGACGAGGAGCTCGTTCGCCTTTTGAGCCATATCGGTCAGCTTCGCGCGGCCGCCGAGGAGACGGAAAGCGTAGGGCGCAAGCTTGACTTCCTCACCCAAGAGCTGGGGCGGGAGGTCAACACCATCGGCTCCAAGGCGTCGGATGCGGAGATTGCGCATCTGGTGGTGGCGGCAAAGGGCGAAATCGAGAAGCTGCGCGAGCAGGTTCAAAACGTGGAATGACGGCGGAGGGACAAGGTGGATATCAAGCTCATCAACATCGGATACGGCAATTTCATCTCTTCGGGCAGGATGATCGCCATCATCGGCCCGGATTCCGCGCCGGTCAAGCGCATCATTCAGGAGGCCAAAGAGGAGCGCCGCCTGATCGACGCGACATATGGGCGCAGAACGCGCGCCGTGATTATCGCCGACAGCGACCATGTGATTCTCTCGGCCGTGCAGCCGGAGACGATCGCTCACCGCTTTGACATCAAGGATAACACGACGATTGTGGAGGAGGAAGAACCCTAAGATGGTTACAAAAGGCGTTCTCTTCGTCTTTTCCGGGCCGTCGGGCGTAGGAAAGGGCACGATCAAAAAGAGGCTGCTTCAGGAGTTCGGCGGGCAGATCGTCGATTCCATATCGGCGACGACGCGCGAGCCTAGAGAGGGCGAAGCGAACGGAAGGGAATACTTTTTTATCAGCAGGCAGGATTTTGCAAACCGCGTCGCGAATCATAATTTTCTGGAATATGCCCAGTTTTCCGGAAACGCGTACGGCACGCCGCGGGACTATGTGTTCAGCCGCCTCGAGCAGGGCCTCGACGTGATTCTGGAAATCGAAGTGCAGGGTGCGGCGCAGGTTCGAAGCCGGGTGGACGAGTGCGTCAGCATATTCGTGCTGCCGCCGAGCTTTGAGGAGCTGGAGCGCAGGCTGCGGGAGAGAGGCAC
>JAUNPI010000072.1:0-5815 GCA_030536875.1 Clostridia bacterium | reverse complement strand
CGAGGAGAAGATTCAGGCCCGTCTTGCCGCGGCTCGAAGGGAGATTCCCTGCGCCAAGGATTACGATTACCGGATCGTCAACGACGATCTGGACGGCGCCTATGCGCAGCTGCGTTCCATCTATCTTAAAGAGACCCGCCAAAGACGCGGCGCATGACAAAGGGCGAAGAGGGCCCGCGCATGCCAAGGCGCGATCCGCGGCCGTGCGTCCCGCTTGTTCGGCCAAACATGCGGCATCAAGAGCCGGTCTTATACCCAATCACCCAATTTGAGGAGGAGTTTGTCTATGTCCATGACCGATCCCAATATTTTGCAGCTGCTGGAGAAGGTCGACTGCCGCTATACGCTGGTCGTCGAGGTCAGCAAACGCGCCCGCCAGCTGGTGGATGGCGTCCCGCCTCTGGTCGACGCCAAGGACAAGGAGAATATGCCCGTCTCCGTGGCCATCGACGAGGTCAATCGCGGCCTGATCGCCTACGAGCGCGCGCCGGAAGCCGATGTCCACTGAAAACAGAACAAAATGCGTTGTCCTCGGCGTGACCGGGGGCATCGCTGTCTATAAGGCGTGCGAGATTCTTCGGCTGCTGCAAAAGCGGGGCATCGATGTTTTTGTGGTGATGACCAAGAACGCAACGCGCTTTGTCTCCCCGCTGACGTTTGAGACGCTTTCCGGCCATCCTGTCGCCGTGGATACGTTTGAACGGCCTGCGACATGGGAAGTGGAGCATATCGCGCTGGCCAAGCGTGCGGATCTCTTCCTGATCGCGCCCGCGACGGCGAACATCATGGCCAAGCTGGCAAACGGAATCGCGGACGACATGCTCTCCACGACGGCGCTGGCCACGCGCGCGCCCGTCATGATCGCCCCGGCGATGAACACCGGCATGTGGGACAATCCCGCCACGCAGCAGAACCTGCGGACGCTTGAGGCTCGCGGCGTTCAGATCATCGCGCCCGCAACGGGGCATTTGGCCTGCGGAGACAGCGGCGCGGGAAAGCTTGAAGCGGTGGAGACGATCGCCGAGCGCGCCGTGCAGGCGCTTGAGCGCCGGCAGGACATGAGGGGACTGCGCGTCATGGTGACCGCCGGACCGACGCGCGAGGCGCTTGACCCCGTGCGCTACCTATCCAACCGCTCGTCGGGGAAGATGGGATACGCCATCGCACAAGCGGCGAGGGAGCGGGGCGCGCAGGTGACGCTGCTCACGGGCCCGGTGGCGATTCCCGCGCCGCAGGGCGTGGAGATCGTGCCGTTTACGACGACGATGGAGCTGCTCGAATGCGCCAAAGCCCGGGCGGACGGGCAGGACGTGATCATACAGGCCGCGGCGCCTGCCGACTATCGCGCGCGCGAAATCGCCGCCCAGAAAATCAAGAAGCAGGGAGGCGCGGGCCTCACCCTTGAGCTGGTGGAGAACCCGGACGTTGCGGCGACGCTTGGCGAGCGCAAGCGTTCGGGGCAGACGTTTGTCGGCTTTGCGGCGGAGACGCAGGACGCCATTGCGCACGCGGAGGACAAGCTTGTGCGAAAAAATCTGGATCTGATCGTCGCCAACGACGTGACCCGTCCGGGCGCGGGCTTTGACGTGGACACGAATATCGTGACGATGATTACGAGAAGCGCGCAAATGCAGCTGCCGCTGCTGAGCAAGGCCGACGTCGCCGAGCGGATTCTCGACCAGATTCTGGCACTGCGCGAGCAGAGACGGGGCGATTGAGCGCAAACCCGACGAAAAGAACCCGCATCGGGGTAATATGACGCGGCAAAACGCTGCTGTCCGCACAGGCGGGCGGCAGTTTTTTTGTTCTTCTTCACGATTCGCAAAAGGGAAGCTTGACGAGCCGCTTTTTTTTGAATATAATTGAGTGCATGTATAAAACATGGGTTTTTGTACCCATTTGAGGTTCGGTTTGAGATCCGGTCAGAGCCGTGAGAGGAGGGGAAGCCTGTGCGCGAAAAGGGTTGGCGGCTTGTGCTGGGCACGATATGCTGCTGCGCGTTTCTCGTCCTGCTTCTCTCCGGCGCGGAGCGTCTGGTTGCCCGCCAAGAGGATGAAAGGGCGGTTTCTCCGCCCAGAGCGGTCGCCGCTTTCCTGACCGGATCGCATGCGGACGCCCCCGGCGGCGAACGGGGCGAGGCGAGGACGGCGAGCGGAGAGAGGCAGGCGAGGCAGACGGCAGGCCTTTCTCCGGCGCGGGTTTGCGTGTCGCTGCTGCTCAGGCGAGACGCCAACGGGCGCGTGCTCAGCAGCCGGAGCTATCTGCGGGAGGTTTACGAGGTTTTCGCGTTGGGTGACGGGTTCGCATAGGGAAGAAGCACATCGGACGCATCATCCAACACAACCACGTTAAAAAAGAGAGGAATGACACTATGGCAAGCAAGAATGCCAAGGCGGCGAATCCGCGCGTGCGCGCGATCGTCTCGCTGGTCGTGATCCTGGTCCTCGTCGCAGCGGTCGGCTATGTGGCGCTGAATGGCATCGGCAAGGGCACGATGATCAACTATGTGAAGCCTTGGGGCGAGGCGATCAGCCTCGGCCTCGATCTGCGCGGCGGCGTTTACACCGTCTATCAGGCCGAAGACGACGGCAGCGAGGACTTTGAGACCAAGATGGCCTCCACGGTTTCCATTTTGACCAGCCGTCTCACGCGTCAGGGCTTTACGGAGGCGACGGTTACCCGCCAGGGGACCGACCGCATCCGTGTGGAGATTCCGAACGTCTCCGACCCCAACGAGATTCTGCGCATCATCGGCACCCCGGCTCAGCTCAACTTTGTGGACGAGGACGGCAACGTGCTGATGGAGGGATCGATGGTCAAAAACGCGCAGGCCGCTCAGGATGAGAACGGCCGCCCGTGCGTGGCCTTTGAGCTGACCGACGAGGGCGCCAAGATCTTCGGCGAGGCGACCGCGGCGAACTTGGGCAAGACCATTTCCATCACGCTGGACGGCGAGGTGATCTCCACCGCGACGGTCAATACCGTCATCGCGGGCGGGCGCGGCGAGATCACCAGCCCGAACTTTACGGTGGACGAGGTGAAAAACCTCTCCACGCTGATCCTCTCCGGCGCGCTGCCGCTCACGCTTTCCCAGCTTGAGGTCAGCGCCATCTCCGCGACGCTGGGCGTGGAGGCGCTGGAGCGCGCCGTTCAGGCGGGCGTGATCGGCGTGCTGCTGGTCATGCTGTTCATGATTTTCCGTTACCGCCTCTGCGGCGTGGTGGCGGATATCGCGCTGACGATTTACATGCTGATCGTCGTGCTGCTGCTGGTTTTGACCGGCGCGCAGCTGACGCTGCCGGGCGTGGCGGGCATCATTCTGGGCATCGGCATGGCGGTTGACGCCAACGTCGTCATCTTTGAGCGCATCCGGGAAGAGGTCGCCATCGGCCGCCCGCTGGGCTCCGCGATCCGCAAGGGCTTCTCCAACGCGCTTTCCGCGATCATCGACGCGAACATCACCACGATCATCGCCGCCGTCGTGCTCTACGCCTTCGGCACGGGCACGATTCGCGGCTTTGCGCTGACGCTGGGCATCGGCGTGGTCACCTCGATGTTCACCGCTGTCTTTGTCACCCACAAGCTTCTGGACATCTTCGCCGACCTGGGCTTTAAGAATCAGAAGCTGTACGTGCGCTAAGGTGAGGAGGGAACCGGCATGAAATTTGAAATGAAAAATCACCTGAAGCCGTGCGCAACGGTGTCCATCGCGATTATGGTCATCGCGCTTGTGATGACGCTGACGGGCCACGGCATGAATTTGGGTATCGACTTCACCGGCGGCACGCTCATGACCTACAACATGGGCGCCCAGTTTGAGGTTGCCGACATCGAGGCGGCGCTCGCCTCAAGCGGCGTCACCGACGCGCAGATCGCCAAGACGGGCGAGGAGAACACGCAGGTGCAGATCCGCATCAGCGACAAGGAGAACACCGACGACCTTCGCGACGCGCTGGAAACCGCGCTCGCCGAGACATATCCGGATATCGCCTATGTCGACATCTCCCGCGTGGGCGCCGTCGCGGGACGCGACCTGATCAGCAACGCCGTCAAGAGCGTGGCGCTGGCGTCTATCCTGATGCTGCTCTACATCGCCGTGCGCTTTGATTTCTACTCCGGCCTGGCGGCGGTCATCGGCCTTGTGCATGACGTGGCGATCATGCTCTCGTTTGTGGTCATCTTCAGCTCGCTCATTCGCGTGGAGACGACGTTTATCGCCGCGCTGCTGACGATCGTCGGCTACTCGATCAACAACACGATCATCATTTTCGACCGCATCCGCGAGAACAGCCATAAAGCCGGCGTGCGTTCCAAGACGCGGGAGGAGATCGTCAACCTCTCCGTCACCGAGTCCCTGCCGCGCACGCTCAACACCACGATCACGACGCTTCTGACGATTGTGACGCTCTATGTGCTGGGCGTCGACTCGATCAAGCAGTTCGCGCTGCCGCTGATCGTCGGCATCCTCGCCGGCACGTATTCCGCAAACCTCATCAACGGCTATGTCTGGGCCGCCCTCATGGATCTGCGCACCGCGCGCAGGAAGGCGAAGGCCAAGGCGTAAAACGCGTTGTAAGGGCGGGCGAGACGACCCGCCCTTACACGCTTCTTTAATCGATTGCCCCGAGCATAAGGCGGTGGCAAAACCCCGCTTCTGCTTGACGATGACCGCGGCAGGCTGCGGTCATCGTCAAACAGAAGAGAAAGGAGGCCGAAGATGCTTCAATTCCTGCCCAAGAGACGCGAGCGCGAGGAGATTGCGCCGCAGCTGCTCTCGCTTTCCGTTCCGCGAAGGCTGCTGGAGCTGATACTCGACCGGGGGATCGACACCCCGGAGAAGATCGAGCGCTATCTGCATCCGAGCAAGGACGATCTGTACGATCCCATGCTCATGCAGGACATGGATAAGGCGGTCGCCGTCATTGGCGACGCCATTGCCAAAGGGGAAGAGATCGTCGTCTTCGGCGATTACGACGTGGACGGCGTGACTGCCACGGCCATTTTGCTCACCTATCTGCGCAAGCAGGGGGCGAATGTCTCCTTCTACATCCCGGACCGGCACGGAGAGGGATACGGCCTCAACATCGCGGCGGTGGAACAGCTCGCCCGGCACGCCAAGCTCCTGATCACCGTCGACTGCGGCATCACCTGCGTCAGCGAGGTGGCGCGCGCACGCGAGCTGGGCATGCGCGTGATCGTTACCGATCACCATCAGCTGGGGCCGGAGCTGCCGCAGTGCGAGGCTGTGCTCAATCCGCTGATGGGGCAGTATCCGTTCAGGAGGCTCTGCGGCGCGGGCGTGGCCTTCAAGATCGTGCAGGCGCTGGGCGGCATGGAGGCGGTGGAACCGCTTTGGGAGCTGGCGGCGCTGGCGACTATCGCGGACATCGTGCCGCTGCTGGATGAAAACCGCGTGATCGTGACCTTCGGCCTGCGGGCGATGGCAAAGACGCAGCGGCCCGGGCTGATCGCGCTCATGGAATCGGCCGGGGTAGACCCGAAGAACGTCTCTTCCTCGGACGTGGCCTTCCGCATGGCCCCGCGCATCAACGCGGGCGGGCGGCTGGCGCTGGCCTCGCGGGGGGTGGAGCTGCTCACCACGCGCCGGCTCGACACGGCGCGCGAAATCGCCGCGGAGCTCGACCAAGACAACACGAAGCGCCGCGAGCTGGAGATGGACATCTTTAAGCAGGCGGATGCGATGGTCTTGGAGCAGATCGATTTTTTGAATTAACGCGCCATCGTCCTGTTCGGCCAGGTAAGGAATCCCGGGGTGATCCGGCTGGCTGCATAGCGAAACGTTGTAAAATACAAG
>JAUNPI010000071.1 GCA_030536875.1 Clostridia bacterium | reverse complement strand
AAGCTGCCGGTATGTGTCCCCATGCATGGGCGCATAGGCAATGCCGACGCTCAGCGAAATCTTCTCCTTGCCAAGGCCCAAGACGTCGAGCTGGCGCGCCTTGGTACACAAGGTCTGCGCGTGAATCGCAGCAATCCGCTCAAACGGAATGTTCTTCATGAAGATGACGAACTCGTCGCCGCCGATGCGCCCGACGATATCGTCCGCGCGAAACTCCTCGCGGATCATCCGGCTCACCCGGCGCAGAACCTCGTCGCCCGCTGCATGCCCATAGACGTCGTTGATGGTCTTAAAGTGATCGATGTCGAGCATGAAAAACGCCTGCATGCCCTCCCTCTGCGCGCCGGTCAGCCACGCGTTGATCCGTTCCTCGGTGGACGCTTTGTTGCTCACAAGCGTCAGCGGGTCGGTCTGCGCGTAATCGATCAGCTGTTTCTGGCTCGTGTGGTTCTGCCCCCAAAGCCACAGGAGCATGAGCACCACGCCCAGCGCCAGCACGGCGGCCAGCGCAATCTCCGAGCGCTCGATAAACGCATAGGGCTCGTGAACCTTCTCGACCGGGGCGATATAGCAGAGCATCCAGCTGCCGGTGTCCATCGGCTCATAGGCCATGTAGCTGAGGCGCTCGCCCTCGTCGGAAAAGCGCACATAGCCGCTTTGGCGCGCGGACAGGCTGTCGATCAGCGTCTGCGCCGTATCCGCGCCCGTAAAGGACAGCGTGCGGCAATAGTCAAAAAAATCGGCGTTCGTGCTGAACCTGCCTTGCCGCGTGCCGGACTCGCAGGCGACCACCTTGCCGTCCGCGCTGACGATCAGCGCGAAGCCGGAATCGCCATACATTCCTTTAAACATCATGTGGCTCAGCGCGCTCACATCATATGACCCGCCCAGCGCCCCGATGGTCTCGCCGTCCCGAACGACCGGCACGGCGAGAATCACGCGGGTTCCGCCGTCCACCATGCTCTCCAGCGGATCGCTGATGGCGCGGTTTCCCGCCATCGCCTCCTGATGATACCCGCGGCCCGCAATCTTCTTGCTCATGCCGTTGTTGTAATAGGCGTTGCCGTCCGGGTCAAAGAGCGCCACCAGCTTGAAATCGCCCTTTTCGCCGATATGCCGGATGACGCGCAGGTTGTCTTCGCCGGCGAACGCGTCCCCCTCGGCGATCAGCGAGGCGAACGCCTCCAGCGCGCGAAACTGCGCATCCAGCATGGACTCGATGTGCGCGCCCTGCCTGGCCACATCGGAGAGGACGGTTTCCCTCGTCACGTTCTCCACATGGCTGCGGATGGAGAGAAAAAAGACGGCGATGCTCACCACCATCAAAATGAGGAAGAGAAACAGCGAGGTCGGATAGCTTCTCAATGTCGCTTTCCGTATCTGGCTGACGTTCATGCCGCCTGCGCTCCTTTCTCTTTGGCAGAAAATTGTAACTTTCAGTTATTATACCATGCTCAATCCCATTTTGGCAAACCCTCTTCACGCCTCTTTGCTGTCGTTTCGCCCGTTTTCCGCTTTTGGAGCCGTCCGCTGCGGCACAAAAAAACGAGCGGAAGCACCGCTCGCCCTGCTCCGCTCTTTTCTCCGTCCTCACAGCATGCTCTTTAAAAACGCCTGAAGCCGCTCGGATTTGGGCTGCCCCAGCACATCCTGCGGCGCGCCCTGTTCGCAGATGACGCCCCCGTCCATAAAGACGACCTGATCGGCCACCGCGCGGGCAAAGCCCATCTCGTGGGTGACCACAAGCATGGTGAGGCCCTCCTGCGCCAGCTTCTGCATGACGGAGAGCACCTCGCCGACCATCTCCGGGTCCAGCGCGCTCGTCGGCTCGTCGAAGAGGATGACCTCCGGATCCATCGCCAGCGCGCGGGCAATCGCCACGCGCTGCTTCTGCCCGCCGGAAAGCTGACGGGGCTTGGCGTTGATATAGGCCTCCATGCCGACCTTTTGAAGGTATTTGACCGCGTTGCTTTCGCTCTCCTCCCGAGAGCGGCGCAGCACCTTCATCTGGCCGGTCATGCAGTTGCCCAGCACGGTCATGTTGCCAAAGAGGTTGAACTGCTGGAAGACCATGCCGACCTTTGCGTGGTACTGCGGCATGTTCACGCCGCCGGTCAAAATATCCCTGCCGTGGTAGAGAATCTGCCCGGCGTCCGGCGTCTCGAGCAGGTTGATGCAGCGCAGCAGCGTCGACTTGCCCGACCCGGAGGAGCCGATGATGCAGGTGACCTCGCCCTTGCCGGCGGCAAAATCGATGCCCCGCAGCACCTGATGGCTGCCAAAGGCCTTGCACAGCCCCTTCACCTCGATCACTTGTTCCATCTCTTCTGCACCTCCTCCTCGTTGGCGCGGGAAACGACGATCTCCGCGCGGCTGTCGCTCTGAGAGCCGTGAATGACGTAGTTATCCGGGCCGTCCATCTTCTTTTCGACAAAGCGCAGGATGCGGCTGACCGTCAGCGTCAGCACGAGATAGATCACCGCGACGATAAAATACACCTCAAAATAGCGGAAATAGGTGCCCGCGGCGCTCTTGGCCTGGAAGAACAGCTCGGAAACCGCGATCACGTTGAGCACCGAGGAATCCTTGATGTTGACGATAAACTCGTTGCCCACGCTGGGCAGGATGTTGCGGATGGCCTGAGGCAGCACGACCGTGGTCATCGTCTGCCAATGGGTCATGCCGATGGAGTGCGCGGCCTCAAACTGCCCCTTGTCCACGGAGATGATGCCGCCCCTGATGATCTCCGCCATGTATGCGCCGGTGTTGATGGAGATGACGAAGATCGCCGCGGCGGTGTGATCCATATCCAGCCCCATATACTGCATGGAGCCGTAGTAGATGACCATCGCCTGCACGATCATCGGCGTGCCGCGGAAGACCTGAATGTACGCGCCCAGCAGCATGTGCAGCGCGCGAAGCAGCCCGCGCCGGACGGAGCCTGCGCCGCGCGGCGGCTCAATGGTGCGAGCGATGGCGACCAGCAGGCCGATTAAAAATCCGAAAACCGTGCCCGTGATCGAAACGAGCAGCGTCACGCCCGTACCGGTGAGGAACAGGCCGCCGTATTGCTTGATCAGAAAGCCGACCCAGCCGAAGAATGTTGTTGGCATCGTGTTTGTTTCTCCTTATGCAGCGTTCATGTACGCGAAAAGGGGCCGCAAAGCCCCTTTCGCTTTGCAGTCCCCTGAGATGCTCACTCGCTGAGCGGCTGGGCGGCGACGACCGCGTCCATGATCGCGTTGCGCTCCTCCTCGCTGATCTCGGCGAGAATCGCGTTGATCTGGGCCGTCAGCTCGCTGCCCTTCTGCACGCCCACGGCGATCTGGCTGTCGTCCGGCGAGATCTCGAAGCCCTCGCCCTCCTCAAAGGAGACGTAGGTCAGGTCGGGGTTGGAGGCCGTGGCGGAGACGGCGCCCGGGCGGTCGGCGATGTAGCCGTCAATCGCGCCGGCGGCAACCGCCACGGTCATCGCCGGGAAGGTCTCCATCGCAGGCTGCTTTTTGACGTCCGGGATCTGCTCGATCACGTTGTAATGGAAGGTGTTGAGCTGGCCCGTGATCTTCGCGCCGGCGAAATCTGCCAGCGTCTTCGCGCCGGCAAACGCGCTGTCCTTGCGCACGACGACGCACAGCTCGGTCACGTAATACGGGTCGGTAAAGTCGATCGTCACCTTGCGCTCCTCGGTCGGGCTCATGCCCGCGATGATGCAGTCGATCTTGCCGCTCATCACAGCCGGCGGCAGGCCGTCCCACTCGGTCTTGACGATTTCCAGCTCGCGCCCGAGCTTTTCGGCGATGATTTTAGCGATGCGAACGTCATAACCGTCGGCATAGCCGCCCGCGGCGATCGCCACGGCGTCCTCGCTCGCCTCGCTCTGCGTCCAGTTGTAGGGCGCGTAATTGCATTCCATGCCGACCTTGAGCGTTTCGGCAGCGCCAAGCGCGCAGACACACACGAGGGCAAGCGCCAGCGCAAGGGTCATCAGCCTCTTCATGAATCTTTCCTCCTCATTTGACAAGCGGCCCGGCCGCGTCTTCTCTTGAACGGTGTTCATCTTACTCCTTCTTCCCTCGAAAGTCAATAAAATACAAAACAGCGCGACTATTTTTGTATTTTTTACAATTTCAAGTTTGCTTCAGCCCCCGAAATGCGCCGGATAAGGATTGATTCTTCCCCGCGCATGACGTATAATTGGGAAAAAAGCAAACCGTGCCCATTCCGGGCAACGGGATTTACGGCAAGGAGGAACATTCATGAGCGCACTGCTGATTCGCGGCGGCATGATCCATGACGCGCTGCACCAAGAGCCCTATCAGGCGGACATCCTCTGCCTAGACGGCAAAATCGCCTCTGTCGGCGAGCGCCTCGCCGCACCGGAGGGCTGCGAAATCGTAAACGCCGAGGGCTGTCAGGTCTATCCCGGCTTCGTCGAGGCACATGGACACGTCGGCCTGGACGGCTATGGCATCGGCTATGAGGGGCACGATTACAACGAGATGGGCGATATCCTCAGCCCGCAGCTGCGCGCGGTCGACGGCATCAAGCCCGGCGATTTCGCCTTCGAGGAGGCCGCTGCGGCGGGCGTCACCTGCGTATGCACCGGCCCCGGCAGCGCCAACGTCTTGGGCGGCACGTTCGCCGCCGTCAAGACCTATGGCCGCCGCGTGGAGGACATGCTCGTTCGCGCCGACGTGGCCATGAAGTGCGCCTTTGGCGAAAATCCCAAGCGCTGCTACCGCGAGAAGGGCAACTCCTCGCGCATGTCCACCGCCGCAAAGCTGCGCGAGATGCTCTTCAAGGCGCGCGAATACGACCGCAAAATCCGCGCCGCCGGCGACGACGAGAGCAAGCTCCCGCCGTTTGACATGAAGCTGAACGCGCTGCTCCCGGTCATCCGCGGCGAGATCCCGCTCAAGGCGCACGCCCACCAGGCGGACGACATGTTCACCGCCATCCGCATCGCCAAGGAATTCGGCGTAAAGCTCACCCTCGAGCACTGCACAGAGGGCCATCTGGTCGCCGACCTGCTCGCCGCCGAGCATCTGCCGATGGCGGTCGGCCCGACGTTCGGCAACGCCAGCAAGTATGAGCTGCGCAAGAAGACGTGGGAAACCCCCGCGATCCTCGACAAGGCCGGCTGCCAGATCTCCATCATCACCGACGCGCCGGTGACGCCGCTCAAATACCTGCCCCTCTGCGCGGGCTTCGCCGTCCGCGCGGGCATGGATCCCTTCCATGCGCTTCAGGCTATCACGATCAACCCCGCCAAGCACATCGGCATCGAGGATCGCGTCGGCTCCATCGAGGTGGGCAAGGATGCCGACATCGTCGTGACGGACGGCAGCTGCTTCGAGATCGGCACGAACGTCCTGCACGTCTTCATCGACGGCAAGGCGCAAAAGACGAGCGTTCAGTTTGCCGAAGCGTAACCCTTGAGAGGATTTGAAAGACGGTCAGGCCCGAATGAATTTCCTCCCCTGTTCCGTCTCTATATTGCACAAAGGCGAGCCGCAAAAGCAGCTCGTCTCTTTGTTCAAATGGGGAACTTCGGCCTCACCGGATCACGCTCTTGCCGCCCATGTACGGACGCAGCGCCTCCGGAATGCGGACGGAGCCGTCGGCATTCAGGTTGTTTTCCAAGAACGCGATGAGCATGCGGGGCGGCGCCACGCAGGTGTTGTTGAGCGTGTGCGCAAAGTACTTGCTTCCGTCCTTGCCCTTGACGCGGATGCCGAGGCGGCGGGCCTGCGCGTCGCCCAGCGTGGAGCAGCTGCCCACCTCAAAATACTTCTTCTGGCGCGGGCTCCACGCCTCGACGTCGCAGCTCTTGACCTTGAGATCGGCCAGGTCGCCGGAGCAGCACTCCAGCGTGCGCACCGGGATGTCGAGCGAGCGGAAGAAATCGACCGTGTTCTGCCAGAGCTGGTTATACCACTTCATGCTGTCCTCCGGCTTGCAGACGACGATCATCTCCTGCTTTTCAAACTGGTGGATGCGGTAGACGCCGCGCTCCTCGATGCCATGCGCGCCGACCTCCTTGCGGAAGCAAGGGGAATAGCTGGTCAGCGTCTGCGGCAGCTCCTCCTCGGTGAGAATGGTGTCGATGAACTTGCCGATCATCGAATGCTCGCTGGTGCCGATCAGGTAAAGATCCTCCCCCTCGATCTTGTACATCATGTTCTCCATCTCGGCGAAGCTCATGACGCCCGTCACGACGTTCGAACGGATCATGTACGGCGGAATGCAGTAGGTAAAGCCGCGGTCGATCATGAAATCGCGCGCGTAGGACAGGCACGCGCTGTGCAGGCGCGCGATGTCGCCCTTGAGGTAATAAAAACCGTTGCCGGAGGTCTTGCGGGCGGAGTCGATGTCGATGCCGGAGAGCCTCTCCATGATCTCCACGTGATACGGGATCTCAAAATCCGGCACGACCGGCTCGCCGAAGCGCTCGATCTCCACGTTTTCGGAGTCGTCCTTGCCGATGGGCACGCTCGGATCGATGATCTGCGGGATCACCTGCATGCGCTTTTTGATCTCCTCAGCGTATTGTTCCTCCAGCGCCTCCAGCTGCACAAGCTCATCGGCGATGGCGGCGACCTTCGCCTTGGCGGCCTCGGCCTCCTCGCGCTTGCCCTGCTTCATCAGCCCGCCAATCTCCTTGGAGACGACCTTGCGCTGGTTGCGCAGGGAATCGGCCTTCTGCATGGCCTCGCGGTTTTTGCGGTCGAGCTCGATCACCTCGTCGACGAGGACGAGCTTGCCGTCCTGAAACTTCTTTTTGATATTCTCGCGCACGATATCGGGCGTCTTGCGAATCAGATTGATGTCGATCATGGAATCTTCCTTTCCCAGCTTTTCCGGCTTTTCTCAGCCCTTCTCCGGTTCTCTTTTGCCTTCCTCGCCCCGCCGCAAACGGGAAAAAGGGGCGCGGGCCTTTTTTAACCTCTACCTGTCGGATTATAGCCCAATCCCTGCCATTTTGCAAGGTGCTCTTGGGCTTTTTCGGTTCCGGATAGGCTTTTGTCCCCATTTTTTTCAAAATTAGCGCACTTCATGCGGGAGAAATTGACATTCCCTTTCGCATCGTGTAAAATGAAGCGGATCAAAAAGCCTTTGATTCACAAGCCATTGATAAAACGAAGTCGTCCGGGAAAGCCTAAACGGAACAACCGGTCAAAGACCAAGGAGGCAATTATGAGCGCTTCAAAAAACGTGGAATCCGCGCGCCGCGAGCAGGACGGCGTGGTCTATTACGACAGGGGCATTCTCACCGGCCGCGACGGCCGCCGCTATCAGCGCTACGCGATCAAGACCCACTTTGTAAACCCCGGCGAGGATCAGGCGGAGCTGGTGCGCCGCTATGTGCTTCCGCTGTATCAGGAGGGCGACTGCCTGTCCTTCACGGCAAAGGTCATGGGCATGTGTACCAACAATGTGCGCACGCTCGAGGATACGCATCCCAGCTTCTTCGCCAAGCTGCTCGCGCCGTTCGCCGGGCACAACTCCACCGGCATCGGCATGCACCAGCCCTACAAGATGCAGCTGGTCATCGAGATCTGCGGCCTGCCGCGCGTGCTGCTGGCTGCGGCCGTCTCCGCCGTGACGCGCCCGTTTGGCATCCGCGGCCTGTTCTACAAGATTTGCGGCCACGGCGTGGCAGGCATCGACGGCTTCTACCCGGATTCGTCGTTTGAAATTTATCATACGATGGGCGTCATCAACCCGGAGCACCCGGTCGAGCTCTGCGACGCGCTCTACGCCGCCACGGGCGTGCCGACCGCCGTCATGGACGCCAACGACTTCGACCAGAACCAGCTGGGCAAGGGCACGCAGTTCCCGCTGACTGACGATCAGCTTCAGGACGCGCTCGCGGACAACCCCTCCGGCCAGGGGGACGAGCTCACGCCCTTCATCCTCATCCGCCCGCTGTAAGGAGCATCTGCATGTCCATCACATCTCAAGTGATCGTCCTTTTTCTGGTCGTGCTCGTCGGCGTGCTCTGCCGCCGGCTCGGCTATTTCACCGACGAAACCATCCGCGGCACAACCCAGCTCGTCGTGAACGTGACGCTGCCCTGCCTGACCGTCTACAACATGCAGCGGCCGTTCGCGATGGACGTGCTTCAAAACTTTCTGCTGACGCTGGCGCTCTCCCTCGTCTTTATGTTGCTTGCGCTCTATGGAACGCTCTTCCTCTTTCGCAGCAGGCCGCACGACAAGCTCGCCGTGATGGCAAACCTCGAGGGGCTTTCCAACTGCGGCTTCATGGGCTACCCGATCATCCTGGCCATCAACCCGGATTGGATGATCTATGCCGTCGCCTACAACGTCGCCTACACGTTCATCACATGGACCATCGGCGTGAGCCTTTACGGCGACAAGGGGCAGATCAGCCTGCGCCGCGCGCTGCTCAACCCGAATGTCATCTCCGCCTTTGTCGGCTTCGCGCTGTTCTGCCTGAACGTGACGCTGCCCTCCGTCGCGAGCGAAACGCTCTCGCTGATCGGCGGGCTCACGACGCCGCTGTCCATGCTGCTGATCGGCACGCGCGTTTGCGGCATCCGCCCGCGCGATTTCGGCGATATCGACTACCACCTCTGCGCGCTGCTGCGGCTCGTCGTGCTGCCGCTTGCGGTCTACGCCGTGATGCGCCCGCTGCCCCTTTCCCCCGCCGTCGCGGGCACGATCTTCATCCTCACCGCGATGCCTTCCGGCACGATGTCGGCCATGCAGGCCGAGCTCTATGACGGCGACAAGCTCTTTGCCGCGCGCGCCATCGCCTATTCCACGCTGCTCTCCCTGATCACCGTACCCATAATGAGCCTGTTGCTCTGAGGCGGCGCATGAGGCCGTTGCGGACCGTTTGTCCGGAACGGCTTTTTTGTCTTTCTTTCCGCCCCCAGCGCCATTTCAAAACGAATCTTTCTATCGCTTGCATGTCGAAGCTTCTCCTGTGCTCTGACTAATCTGGAATCCGATTCCAAATTAGTCAGAGACGATGGCATGGCATCCATTCATCGAAGCCGAAAAGGGCGCGAAGCATGCTCAGCCTCGCGCCCTTTCGGCGTTTAAACGGGTATTCTTCTATGTTCGGGGCGCCGCCGCCCGTTTCCGCCGGGCGGCGATACCCCGCCAAACTCCGGCCTCAAAGGTGGGGTGGAGGAGAAGGATGGGCCGGAATCGGGCCAATGTCAGTCCTCAAACGTGTACGGCTTGATCTGGCGGATCACGTCGAGGATGGTACCGTCGCGCGCCTCGAGCACGGCGACGACCTTGTCTTCAAACTGCACGTCGTCCGGGCGGCCCACGATGCTGTAGGCCTTCTCCTTGAGGCTCTCGATGGACACATGCGGGATGCCCGCCTCGTCGAGGCACCGGATCAGATCCGGGCGCAGCGGGTTGACGGCGATGCCGTAATCGGTGACGAGCACGTCGACGCAGTCGCCCGGGGTCGTGACCGTCACGACCTTCTCGCAGACCGTGGCCATGCGCCCGCGCACCAGCGGCGTCACGATGACGCAGACCTTGCTGCCCGCGGCGGTGTCCGGGTGCCCGCCCGGCGCGCCGCGCAGCACGCCGTCCGAACCGGTCAGCACGTTGACGTTAAAGCCGGTGTCGATCTCCAGCGCCGCGAGGACGACGAAATCGAGCTTGTTCACAAACGCGCCCTTGTTCGCCGGGTTGGCGTACTGGCTGGCGCTCATCTCGAAATGGCCCGGGGTCTGGTTGATGGAGTTGACCGCGTCAAGGTCAAAGTCCTGCACGTCGATGACCTTGCCGACCTTGCCCTTTTTGAGCATCTCGACCATCGGGCCGCAGATGCCGCCGATGGCCCAGCCCATCTTGATGCCGCGCTCGTCCATGTATTTTTCCAGGAAGAGGTTGGCCGCCAGGCTCGGGCCGCCGACGCCGGTCTGGAAGGAGAAGCCTTCCTTAAAATAGGGCGTGGAGGCGATGACCTTGGCGACGTTCTCCGCCATCATGAGGTCGCGCGGGTTCTGGCTGATGCGCGCGGCGGCGGAGGCGATCTTCTTCGGGTTGCCGATGGAATCGACGACGACGACCGCGTCCACGTCAATCGCCTCGACGGAAGCCGGCATGTTCGGGAAGTCGACGAGGCAGTCCGTGACGACCACGACGTGATCGGCATACTTTGCGTCGGTCATGGCGTAGCCCAGCGAGCCGCAGTTGCTCTTGCCGCCGATGCCGCGGCAGTTGCCGACGCAGTCGGAGGTCGGCGCGGCGACGAAGGCGATGTCAATGTGAACCTCGCCCGCCTCGATGGCGCGCGGACGCCCGCCGTGGCTGCGGATGATCGCGGGGGTTTTGAGCTTGCCCTCGGAGACCACCTGCCCCATGCGCCCGCGGATGCCGCTGGTCTGGATGCCGATGACCTTGCCCTCCTCGATGTAGTCGGCGATCGGGTCATGCGCCTCGCCCAGCGACGTGGCGGCGATGGTCAGGTCCTTGAGCCCCAGCTCCTCGATGGCGGCCTTCATGACCATGTTGACCACGAAGTCGCCGTTGCGCAGGTGATGGTGGAAGGAGAAGGTCATGCCGTCCTTCGCGCCGCAGTCCCGCAGCGCCTGGGCGAGGGAATCCACGATCTTGCTCTCCTGCGGGCGCTCGTAGATGCGCGTGCGCGGGGAGGCCTTCTTCACGTACTTGCCGTCCATGTAGTTCTTTCCCTGATAGACCTCCTTGCCGTTTGCCAGCAGGAAATCCGGGATATCGCGTCCAACTGCGTTCTTCATACCAAATCCCCCTCGTACATGCCGCAGGCCTTAGCCAGCTTCAGGGTGCGCTCCGCGCCCGGAATAAAGGCGACGTCAACCATCTTGCCGTTCACCGTGAACACGCCGATGCCGGCGGCCGCGGCCTCGCGGAAGGCGCGAACCATCGCCTCCGCCTGCATGACCTCCTTCTCGGTCGGGGCGAAGATCTCGTGGACGAGGCGAATCTGCTTCGGGTTGATGAGGCTCTTGCCGTCAAAGCCCATCGCCTTGTTCTGGCGCACCTCGGCCTCAAAGCCCTCGTTGTCGTCCAGATCGGTGAAGACGGTGTCGAAGCACTGCACGCCGGCGGCGCGCGCCGCCATCAGCATCTGGCCGCGGGCGACGAGCATGTCGATGCCGTCCTTCTGGAACTTGGTCTGCATGCATTTGCGGAAGTCGCCGCCGGAGATCGCGCAGCCGAGCATGCGCTCGCTGGCCGAGCAGATCTCATAGGCGTTCATGACGCCCTTGGGGCTCTCCAGCGCCGCCATCAGCAGTGTGCGGCCCACCTCGACGCCGAACTCGCGCTCGGCCGCCTCGACATGCGCCTCCACGGTCTTCACATCCTGCGCGCTTTCGCACTTGGCGATGCGGATGCCGTCCGCGCCGCCCGCGACGCAGACGCGGATGTCCTCCTGCCAGTGCGGCGTGTCCAGCCCGTTGATGCGCACGATGACCTCGGTTGCGCCGTAGTCGATCGTCGTCAGCGCGTGGTAGAGGGAAAAGCGCGCCGCGTCCTTCTGGTTTTCGGCGACGGCGTCCTCCAGGTCGAGCATGATGGAGTCGCAGCCGTAGATGTAGGCGTCCTTGATGAGGCCCGGCTTCTGCGCGTTCATAAACATCATCGTCCGGCGCAGGCGGAAACGCTCCGGCTTTGGCCGCTTGATCATTTGATCACACCTCCCCACGGGATGCCCGCCGCGCTCTTGTCGCAGCTGCGGAAGACGGCGCACTCCACGCGCGCCTTGAGCGTGCAGTCCAGCGCGCCCTTGTCCACGACGGTAACCTTGCCGTCCTTCACCTCAAGGCGCTCCAGCGTCTCCAGCACGGTCTGCCGGATCTGTCGCCCGTATTGGTTCATGACGCTCGAGGTGATCTCCAGCTCGATGCCACCCTCTCCGGGCTCAACGGTCACCAGGGCGTCGCTCGATTCGAGCGTGCCCGCCATTGCATTCTTTTCGATCTGCATAATATCCCTGCCTCTTCAGTTCATTTCCTGCCTGTCACGCGAAAAAGCTCGCGACGAAGCTCAGGATGGATGGGAAAATCAACACCACGGTGATCAGCCGCATCACCTGCAGGACGATCAGCTTGGCGTTTTCCACGCCCAAGTCGGCGCTGATCAGCGCCATATCGCTCGCGCCCGCGGGGGTGGCGGCCAGCATGCCCTCCGCGCGGTCAAAGCAGCCCGCGCGCGTGAGCAAAAAGCCGATTGCAAAACAAGCGATCGTATACGCCGCGATGAGAATCAGCACGGGAACGCCCAGCGTGGTCAGCTTGGCCAGCTGCGCAAGGCCCACGCTCGCCCCAACATACGCGCCGGAGAGGAGCTGCGCGCCCTTTCTGATCGTGCGCGGCATCTGCGCCTTCGGGTAAAAGCACGCAAAGACGATGCTGCCCAGCGTGGCGAAGCCCATCGTGCCGGAGGGCACGGGCGAGGCCTTGCCGATCAGGCCGCAGACCGTGGCGACCGCGAGGGTCGCCATCACGTGCTTCGCCTCAAATTGCTTCTTTGTTTTCGCCTTCCGGGCCGCCTCGGTCTTGTTCCCGCCGCCGGTTACAAACCGGATCATCATCGGGAAGACGCCG
The DNA here is from genome assembly GCA_030536875.1 of Clostridia bacterium. Classification (GTDB taxonomy): domain Bacteria; phylum Bacillota; class Clostridia; order Christensenellales; family Aristaeellaceae; genus Ventricola. Next base: position 612 of record JAUNPI010000071.1, on the reverse strand, counting down.
ATGCCCAGCACGAGCCGGACAAACTGCATGACGACCACATAGGAGGGGTCCGCGCCCATGTCCGCGGCGATCATCGGGATATCGCTGATGCCGCCGGGCGTGCAGCACATCAGGGCGGTCAGGATATCCATCTTCCCCGTGCTGTAAATCAGCAGCCCCGTCACGATATTGACGATGAGCAGGCTCGGCAGCAGAATCGCCGCGGGCTTTAAAATCGTGCGCATCTCGCGGATATCCTCGCGCTTGATGCCGGAGCCGATGAAGCCGCCCGCGATGATCTGGGCGATGGTCTTCGCCGGGCCGGGCATGTTCGCCTGCCCCGTGAAGACGCCGAGCATGCACGCGCCGATCACCGCGCCGACCATCATGCCGCCCGGCATGCGCAGGCGGTCCAGCAGCGCGCCGACCGCCAACGCACAGGCGAGCGTGAGCAGAATCTGCCCCCATTGCGGCATACGGCCGCCCCCTTCTCATTCAATGGATCTGCTTTAAGATCTGTGTTGTGAACCCGTCTACAATTTTCTTACCCCTCGACCCCGGTTATGCGCCTGCCCAAGCGGGCAGGCGCACAGCCGAGGCCTTGAAGAAGCGAATCGTCTCGCCGATTCGTCG